>JALOPH010000013.1 GCA_025453995.1 Desulfobacterales bacterium | reverse complement strand
TTCCTTAACAGCGATGTGCCTGATTTCACCCATGACTTTGGCGGCCACGGTGGCGGCGGTTTTGGCTTCAACAGTCCCGACGGATTCATACCGAACCGGATGGCCTTGCACTTTAACTGTCATAACCTCGGCTTTGATGACAGAGGTTGTTTTGTCAGGCGCCCGCGTTTTATCCGAGCATCCTGATATCAAAAACAAAATCAGTGGAATCAGACCATGCCATAAAATTTGACGATGTTTTTTGTTTATCTTCATGTCGCTGTCCTTATATTCATTAACTATTTTCAATGCACAATTTTTTTAACATGCCGTTATTAAATCAATTGAGAATTGATAATTGTAAATGGTCAATTGTAAATTGCGAATGAAAATTTGGGTGATAACTTTCGACGAAGCATTTTGTTGCTTTCACTTAAACCCCTCATCCAGTTTCCCCGCCGCCAGGCCGAGCCGGGCCCGGGCCTGCATATGATCTTTTAATGCCTGATAGTAATTGTTATTTGAACGATATAGCGCAAGTTCGGCGTCCAGCAGGGAAACCAGGGGAATCAGCCCGCTGTCATACCGGTTGCGGACGATGCGCAGCGCCTCATCAGAGAGATCTACCGCCGCGCTGGCCGCCGCAATTCGCTTCTCTGCCGAAAGCACATCCCGGTATGCCTGCTCCGTGTCCAGGCGGACCTGCTGTTTCATGGCCTGAAGCTGGGCCCTGATTTCCTGGCGGCGGGAGACGGCTTCCCGGGCCTGGTACACGGTCTGCCCGCCGGAAAACAGGTTCATGGTGACGCTTGCGCCGACCGAATAATTATCGGCCATGTCGCTGAAATCCTCCGTATCCCATTCATATCCTCCGTTTAGCGAGACAGAGGGCAGGTATGCGGATTTGGATTTACTGATTTGCGAGTCCGCCATCTTTTCCTGAAAGGAAAGCTGAATCAAGTCCGGCCGATGCGCCAGCGCCACGTCGATCCAGGCGTTTAACTCCTTTGCTTCCATTTCCATCTTGGACAACGGCGTCTGCGGGCACTGCCTTAAGCTCATATCCTCCCCCATGACAGCGTTTAAGGCGGATTCAGCCACCGACAGGCGGCTGTCCGCGTTTACCTTGTCCTGTTCCAGTTCAGCGATGTGCACCCGGGTCCTGAGCACGTCGCTTTTTACCGCCAGGCCGTTTTCATAGCGTTTTTCAATCATCGCCAAATGGGCCCGGGCGGTTGAAATGGCCTGATCCACTACCGCCACGCTGTGACGGGCCATCACCAGATCCGTATAGGCAGCGACCGTTTTCGCTATCACTTCCTGGCGGGTCCGTGCAAGCGCCGCTTCTTCGGACTGTCGGGCCATGTCAGCCTGGCGCCACGCGTACCACGTCTGGCCGCTGTCATATAACGGCCAGGTGAGCCAGACCTGGCTGGCGTAATTGTCCATGACCGACGGATCATTGAGAAGATCCGGGTTGAAATCCTCCCGGGTGATGGTCTGCTGGTTGAGCTTGATCCCGAACGCCCACATGGGATTGGTGGTGCGCTGATAGGTTTCGGAGGCATTGATTCTGGGGAAAAATCCGGAACGCGCCCCATTGTGGCGGTGCTCCGCCGCTGATACCCTGGCTTGAGCCGCCACAATCTGGGGGTTTTTTTTCAGGGCCTCTGCAATCGACGCCTCCAGTGTGATTCCGGCAGGCAGGGCGCTTGCCGATTCAAGCGCAAAGCAGGTGAATACCGGATTGAGCATTAATGTGACTAATCCTGAAAAAAACCGAATCCATCGCATGAATATAAATCTCCGGGGCTTTGAAATGAACCATCGATAAAAAAACCACTACCCGTTTTCTTATGAGAAAATACTTAAAACCGATTGGATTGTCAATTTTTGGTAGAATTTTATAGGAGTATAAACTTCTATCAGGAAAGCAACTGAACAGATGCATGGGAGAGGGCGAAAAACTGCAATTGATATTCACCTTTGCCTGTTGAATCCACTCGGGTGATGGAGCAGTTGTCCACTCTGGAGAGTTTTAAAAAATTCCACAATGACCCGCCCATGATTTTCACGGCCAGAAAAGAAATCCATCCGGCATGACAGACCACAGCGATCCGGTGTTCGGGAAAGGCATCCAGTTCACAGAGCATCTCTTCGACTTTCCGGTTAATCTCGTCAAGGGACTCCCCGCCGATGGTGTTGCCAAGGTGCCATTGCAAAAAATAAAAGACCGTTGCCGCTGAAATGACCCCCCGGTCAATGAGCTTTCGCATGGCGCGGGGCCACCATTTGGACATAAGAATTTTGATGGGAACGGTTTTTTTGATGGAATAGCCGCCCAGGTTGATCTCCACCAGCCGCTTGAAGCGGCGGTCGTAGGGGATGCCCGTCTCATCCGAAATAACCGAGGCTGTCTGAGCCGCGCGCTTGAGTGTGCTGGAAACAATCCGCTGGATGTCCAATTTCAGGAGAATATCCTTCAATGCCGCGGCCTGTTCAACTCCCTTTTCAGACAGCGGTTCATCCATTTCTCCCTTCATGTCTTTATCAAATATGGACAGATGAAAGGAGCCAACGTCATTTAACGGGATGCCGTGCCGGATAAAATAATATTCTCTTTTTTTCATTTGCCTTCGGTTTCAGAAGTCACGGGCCTGCCGCCTGACAAAATAAGCCCTGCCGCCATGATGTCTTCAATTTTTTGTCTCTGGGCTTCAAAAACATGAGCGGATTCCGATTGAACAAGGCGAATCATCCGGCCATACTCAAGCCGAACCCGGGCAAAAGGCTTAGGGATAAAAAACTTGTCCCAACTCTTAAAATACCAGGCGCGATCGGCTTTTATGTAAAAGGGAACAATCACGGCATCGGCTGACAAGGCAAGTTGAACGGCCCCGGCCTTGACCTTTCCCATAGGCCCTTTTGGCCCGTCCATGATATGGGCGGCAAGCCCGGTCATTTTCAACCGGACGATCATTTCCTTTAATGACTCCTTCCCCCCCCTTGACGAGCTTCCTCTTACCGGGATCCAGCCGGTGCGCTGTGCAATTCCGGCAATGATGTCGCCGTCTTTGCTCCGGCTGATCATCAATGCCGGCGTATAGGCTTTATATTTTCTGAAATATCGGATCGCCGAAAAAAACTGCTGGTGCCACGTGCAGAGAAGAACCCGCCCCCCTTGTTTCAGATGGGTCATCCATTCTTCTTCATTTTCAACCGAAAATCGAAACGTCCATGAATACAGGCGGATTGAATGATACAGAATTCTTTGAAAAATTCCGGATGTGATGATTTTGTTATATGCGATATGCATTCTCTCCTCCCGGCGCCGTTTTAGCGGCGTGATTTTTTTTCACCATCAGGGAGACTCACCCCTTAATTGTTTCAAATCTCATGGTGCGTCAGGAGGATTAAACTTCAATCAATGAAAAGCGCAGCATCTGCCGCCGCGAACTTCTTCTAAATGAAAGCGGCTTGAGATCAGCCATAACCTTTATGGCGGAGTTTTGAAATCAATTCCAATTTTTATCACTTGAAGAGATATATTCAAGTGATGTAAAATACAAGAAATAGATTTTTCGGATCATTTCTTTTCCGCATTCCCTCCCTTGGATGGAACCGGTTGTTCCGTTTCCTTCATTTTCCCCAGATAGGCGGGTAATTCGACGCCGGCCATGGCGGAAATGTCCTGCAAAGGCGGCACGCTCTTTATCAGGCTGGATACAAAATTGGCTGTTGATGATCCTTTTCCATCTCCGGAAGCTGAATCCCATACCGTGATCTTGTCGATTTTAAGATTGCGGATGGCTTCCACCTGGTGTTTGACGATATCTTCAATTTTTTCAATCATCAGCAGGGTGGCTGCGGCCTTGGCGTCCCCGCCGCAGCTTTTGACCAGAGATTCATATCCGGCGGCCTTGCCGTCCAATAGTTTCTGAAGGCCTTTGGCCTCGGCCTCATATTTCAAGAGCACGCCGTCGGCCTCGCCCTTGGCCTCCCGCCGGATGCGCTCGGCCTCTGCATCAGCGGCAATCTCGATCTTGCGTTTTTCAATTTCCTTGAGAACGATTTCTTCAGCGTTGAGCCGTTCCTGCTCGGCCCGATACTGGGCTTTCTGGATTTCCACCGTGGCTTCACGTTTGGCCACTTCTCCGCGTTGGAGGGCGGCGGCCTGCTTGACGGCCAGTTCCGCGTCATAGTCGGCGATATTGGCTTTGGCCTTGTTTTCGCCGGCAACCGCTTCGGCTTCCTGGGCCTGCACATAGATCCGCTGATCGGCCATGGCCTTCTTTTTCCCTTTTTCAGATCCAGCCATGGCCTCGGCTTTTCGAATTTCAAGGATGGCTTCGGCATTGGCAATATCGGCCTTGGCCTTGTTTTCACCGGCAACCGCTTCGGCTTCCTGGGCCTGCACATAGATCCGCTGGTCCGCCTGGGCTTTCTTCTTTCCCTTTTCAGATTCCGCCACATTCTCAGCAACCCGAACCTCTTTTACCTTGACCGCCTCGGCCTCGCCAATAGCGCCCAGCTTCACCTGTTCCGCCACGTCCACCTTGGCTTTGTTCAGCGCTTCGGCTGCGGCTTTCTTGCCAATGCTCTCGATGTAGTCGGATTCATCGGTGATATCGGTGATGTTCACGTTGATGAGATACAGCCCGATCTTGTTAAGCTCCGGCTCCACGTTCTTGCGGATGGACTCCAGAAAGCTTTCCCTGTCCTGGTTGATCTGCTCAATGGTCAGGGACGCCACCGTCAGGCGGAGCTGGCCGAAGATGATTTCTTTGGCCATGTCCTCGATTTTCTGAGACGGAATGCCCAGCAGCCGCTCGGCGGCATTGGTCATGATATTGGGGTCCGTGCTGATACCCACGGTGAAAGTGCTGGGCACGTTAATACGGATGTTCTGGAACGAGAGGGCGCCTTGAAGCGGGATGCTGATGGTGATGGGGGTTAAACTCAAGTATGCGTAATCCTGGATCAGGGGCCAAACAAACACCCCGCCGCCGTGCATGCACCGGCTGGATCGGCCCTGGGCCACTTTTCCGTAGATGACGAGGATCTGATCCGATGGGCATCTCTTGTATCGCGACGCCAGGATCAGTACAGTTGCCATAAATACAAAGACAAACGCGCCGATGGCCAATCCGAAATATACCATGACAAGACCTCCTATGCTTTATGTCAAATTTAAAAACCCTATAAATATCGAATATCGAACAAGGAATGTCGAATCATGAAGTAGGGATAAGGTATTTTTCACTTCGACATTCATTATTCCTTGTTCGACATTCTGCGGTTCAAATCGATTGAATTAAAAGAAACAATTGTTAGTCGGGATTCCAATCCCGGCACAAATGTTAAACTTTTTCGACCACCAATGTATTTCCCCCCACCACATCGATCACCACCACCGGCTCACCGGTCTTAATAACCTCTTTATTGGCCGATATGGCATCATAAATCATCAGCCGGCCCTGGAACCCCACCTGGACCTGGCCTGCGCCGCCGGCCGGGATGGTCAGGTAGACCTTTCCCTGATGCCCCACGGCATCACTCAAACGCAAGGTCCCGTCAGACTGAAGCTTGATCATCCCGGCAAAGACCTTTCCGATGACCCAGACCGTGGCCAGCCCGGCCAGAACGCCCAAGGCTCCGGCGAACAGGTCCGGGATCAATCGCTGCCGGGACAAGCCCAGTCCTACCAGGCCGAACATCATGAAAAATCCGGTCAGGCCGTGGAGGGAAAAGAGCTTGAAGCTGGCGTCGGCGTCCGCGTGGGTGTCTGAATAGTCGAACTGGCCGTCATGGAGTTCATGACCCGCGGCTCCGGCCAGCATCATGATCATCCGGATGACAAATATCGCGCCTCCCACCATGGCGCTGAAGAGAAAAAATTTCTGAACCGGACTCAGGCTGTTGTAAAACGCTTCCATGTTTTTAAGCTCCTGTTAAAAAATTTAACCGGTCTTAATAAAATAATGTAAAGAATACCGTGTGTTTCTTTTGAGGATATATTGGTTCCGAGGTTCACCGCTCACGGTTCAAAATTAAAGGGATTTGTTGACCGTTGAACCGTGAACCCTTGAAACCGTTTTAACCTCTTATAACCTTTTTCTTCAACTCCTGAAGCTGCCGCTCGATGGCTTCATCGGTTTTTGACCTTTCAAACACCTCTTCCAAAGAAGGCTCCTGATGCATAACTTCCCGCAGGGCCTCGGCCTCTGTTTCAAGCCGCAACACCTCATCCTCCAGGGATTCAAATGAGCCGGGGGAGATCAAATGGGCTTCAGCCAGCAGCGCGTCGCTCTTTCGGGCGGCCGCCGCGAAATTCTGGGTGGCGGTCAGCAGGGACTGGTGCGCCTGGGCGCTTCGCTTCCGGGCAACCAGGATTTCATTTTTCCGGCGGGCATCCTGGACCTTGTCTTCGAGCAGTCTGAGCTGGTCTTTCAAGGTTTTGCCGGACTCCAGCGCCCGGTTATGCTGCGCCGAAAGTTCCGGCAGCTTGCGCTCTTCGGCCAGTTTTCGTCCCAGGGCTTTGCGGGCCAGCTCGTCATTGCCATCCCGGACCGCCTTTTCGCTGTTCTCCTGCCATGTCTGAATTTTCTTTTGAACGTCCTCAACTTGCCGGGCAAGGCGTTTTTCCGATGCGATGGATTTGACAATTTCATTTCTGAGCTTGATGATATTGTCGTCCATTTCCCGGATCAATTCCTTGAGCAGGGATTCCGGGTCTTCCGCCTTTTCGATCATGTTGTTGATGTTTGCGGAAATGATGCGTTTGATGCGTGATATAATCGTCATGGTGTTACCTCCTCTTTTAGCATTGGGATTTGATGTTTAAATATTCAATAATCAAATCCCATGCCAAAAGAGTAATTCTTAGCGAGGTCTTGAATATCAATGACTTAAACGATTCGGTCGTATCGAAATCGTTATCATACTATCAGAAATTGATGGTGTTTTCCACCTGAAAAGGTGGAAAACACCAATATTTACTTTTTTCCTGACGCTTTATCAGGAAAAAAGGTTTAATTCAAACTTCCGGAAATAATGCCTGAACTGATCGTAGCTGATGCCCAGCTTGTCAGCCGCCTTTTTCTGGTTTTTCCCGGAATCCAGCCAGGCGCTCAATACAAGATGTTTCTTGAATGCTTCCACCTTTTCATTAAATGTTTTTCCGGCCGGCGCGGCGGCGGTGATTTCCAGAGGAAGATCCGACGTGAGCACCATGTCCTCTCCCGGCTGCAGCAAAAGCCGCTCCACAACGTTTTTGAGCTCCCGGATATTGCCCGGCCAATAATACTGAACCATCTGGTGAACCGCTTCTGCTGAAAATCGCCGGGGCTCAAAATTGGGAATTTCCCGCGCCAGCATTTGCGTAAAATGCGCTATCAGCAGGGGGATGTCTTCGCGCCGCTGCCTCAGCGGCGGGAGCGTGAGGGTCACAAATGCGATGCGGTCATAGAGGTCCCTGCGGAAATTCCCCTGGGCCATCATGGTGTCCAAATCCGCATTGGTGGCGAAAATAAAACGGGCATCGGCGGTGAGCGTCTCCCGCCCGCCAAGACGCTCGAATTTTTTTGTTTCCAGAACCCGCAGCAGGGTTTCCTGAAAACGAAGCGACATGTTGCCCACCTCGTCGAAAAACAGGGTGCCGCCTGCGGCCTTCTCCAAACATCCGCGGCGCTGGGAAACTGCGCCGGTAAACGCGCCTTTCTCATGGCCGAACAACTCGCTGGCAAGAAGTTCATCATTGAATACAGCGCAATTGACAGCCACAAAAGGCCCTGAGGAAAACGGACTTTTGCTGTGGATGAACAACGCAAGCATCTCCTTGCCGGTTCCCCGTTCCCCGCGGATGATTATGGAACGCGGGGCTGTGGCAAATGCTTCAGCCTGCTTTTGAACATTTATCAGGCCGGGGTTGTTTCCGATGATATTTTTCGAGGGGCTCATCATTTGATTCCTTAACCGGTTTATTTTAATTTTATCACCGGATTTTTTTCCTGACAACAAAACATCTCCCGATACGTCAAAAATTATAATTGCAGTGTACATCACGATGGACGACGGTTTACCATATTGACACACTGTCATCTTTATAAAAATTTTTTTCCATTCATGATGATTATTTTATTGAAATTTGAAAACAAATCTTTATAGTCGCAAGTATCAGGCACAGCGAAAATGCAGACGGGTTGCGGACCTGATGTTGATTAATTTTTTTTTAAAAAAAGGAGCGCATCGATGACAGAAGTCACAGCCTCGTTTCAAAATCGGCTGAGAGACACCTCTCCCAGTCCGATCGAGGAATGTGAAGAAGAACCTCCGAGTTCTTCACCCGTTACAATAACCCAATATCCCGCCGCCCCACTGGCCAAACCGGGAAAAATCGTCCGGTTCCCCACCCATAAAACAGGGGTATCCAATCCTTTTGTTCGTTCATTCCGCAAACGTTTTTATCCAAGTGTCACGGCCAAGCTCTGGAATGATTGGCGTTGGCAGGTGAGCAACCGCATCCGGACCGCCTCCCAGCTTGAAACCATGATCCAGCTTTCCGAACCCGAACAATGGGCGCTCAATAATTATGACGGAAAGCTGCCGCTGGGGATTACACCTTATTACCTGAGTCTGGTTTCCCCAACCGACCCGGAACAGCCCCTGCGCCGCAGTGTCATTCCGACGCCGGAAGAATTGATCAAAATGCCGGGAGAGGCTGACGACCCCCTGGGAGAAGATTGCCAGAGCCCTGTTCCCGGCATGGTGCATCGATACCCGGACCGGGTTCTGCTGCTGCTTTCAGATTTTTGCTCCACCTTCTGCCGGTATTGCACCCGATCCCGGGTGGTCGGACACGGCGGCATCAATCCCAGCCGTTCCCGGTTGGAAGCGGCCATGGAGTATATCCGGTCCCATCGTGAAATCCGGGATGTGCTGCTTTCCGGCGGCGACCCTTTGATGATCGGCGATGACCGGCTGGACTGGATTCTCGCCCAGATCCGCCAGATCCCCCATGTGGAAATTGTGCGCATTGGGACCAAGGTGCCGGCCGTGCTCCCCCAGCGGATTACGCCGCAGCTGGTCAAGATTCTCAAAAAATATCACCCGCTCTGGATGAGCCTGCACTTCATCCATGCCGACGAGTGCACGCCCGAAGCCTATCGGGCTTGCGCCATGCTGTCGGACGCGGGCATTCCTTTAGGGTCCCAGTCTGTGCTGCTCAAAGGGATCAACGATTCGGTCGAGACCATGACAGCGCTGGTGCACCATCTCATGAAAATGAGGGTGCGGCCCTATTACCTCTACCAGTGTGATCCGATCACGGGATCTATCCATTTCCGGACGCCCATTGAGAAAGGGCTTGAGATCATCCGGGGGCTGCGGGGATTCACCAGCGGCTATGCCGTACCCACCTATGTGGTGGATGCGCCCGGCGGCGGCGGCAAAATTCCGCTGATGCCCGATTATGTGACAGGTTATGAAAACGGCGACCTGCTGCTGAAAAATTATGAGAACAAGCTGTTCAGGTATCCCGACGGTTCCTGTTCAACAAGATAATTGGTTTTAAAATAAGAATGCGCCCCTCCGTCCTGGAATATCCAGGACGGAGGGGCGCATTTTTTTGATTTAAGGGTTTCACATTTCCTTGAACCCTGGCGCCAAATATCGTATGAAAAAAAATCGATAATCGGTTTTTTTAATCAATCAGGATATAATCGCTATGGGAATGACCATCGGACTCACGTATGATCTGCGTTCGGAATACCTGGCCATGGGGTATTCCGAACTTGAAACCGCTGAATTCGACAGGGAAGACACGGTGGTATCCATCGAAAACGCGCTAAGCGCCCTGGGGCACCGGACAAAACGCATCGGGCATGCCAAGCAGCTGGCCTCGGCTCTGGTCAAAGGAAAACGCTGGGATCTGGTGTTTAACATCGCCGAAGGGCTGCACGGCATTGGCAGGGAAGCCCAGGTTCCCTCTCTTCTGGATCTCTATGAAATTCCCTATACCTTTTCCGATCCCATGGTCATGAGTTTAACCCTTCACAAAGGGATGACCAAACGGGTAATCCGGGACGCCGGAATTCCCACATCAGATTTTCAGGTCGTGGAAACCGATGCGGATATCGATGCCATTGATTTTGATCCGCCATATTTCGTCAAGCCTGTGGCGGAAGGCACCGGCAAAGGAACTTCTCCGGATTCCATCATCAACGACCCGTCCAAACTCAAAGCCGCTTGCAGGAGATGGATTGAAGAATACCGCCAGCCCGCCCTGGTGGAACCCTATCTGTCAGGGCGTGAATTTACCGTGGGCATTCTCGGCACCGGTCAAGCGGCCCAAGCACTGGGAACCGTAGAAGTTCATCTGAATGAGACCGCCGAACCAGGTGTATATTCATATATCAACAAGGAAAAATGCGAAGAATTGGTGATTTACCGTCTGGCACGCGCCCTGGAAGATCCGACCGTGGCCCAAGCAGAGGCCATTTCTCTGGCGGCCTGGCGGGTTCTGGGATGCCGGGATGCCGGAAGAATCGACATCCGGTGCAACGCAAACGGAAAGCCCCTGTTCATGGAAGTCAACCCGCTGGCCGGCATTCATCCCGAGCATTCGGACCTGCCCATTATCTGCAATCAGCTGGGCATACCGTATGTGACCCTGATTGAAAAAATCATCGAATCGGCGTCCATGCGGATAAGGAGCAAAAGCCCATGAAGATCTCCATCATCCATGATATTGTCGGTGATGCGGATTCGCTGGATGCCAAAGATGTTTTATATCAGGCGGCATCGGTCAAAGAAGCCCTTGAAGTCCTTGGCCATGAAGTGGCCCAGATCTCATGCGGTCTTGATCTGGAAAAGCTTCGCGGGCAATTGCTGGAATCTAAAACTGAAATGGTGTTTAACCTCATGGAGTCCATGGAAGGACAGGGCCGGCTCATCCATCTGGTCCCTTTTTGCTTAGACGCCTGGAAAATACCTTATACCGGCAATACGGCCGAAGCCATGATGATCACCTCAAATAAAGTCATGGCCAAAAGATGCATGGAAGCGGTCGGTTTGCCCACAGCGCCCTGGATCGGTCCCTATCCGCATAGAATCCGACCAAATTCAGCAAGCCCGGAAGATAAGGCAGAAAGCCTTTGGATCATCAAGTCCGTGTGGGAACACGCCTCCATCGGCGTTCATCAAAAAGGGTTGGTCACTGCAACGGAAAAGGAACTCTTGCCATTGCTCAAAGAGCATGCTCAATTTTTAAACGGCGATTGTTTTGCGGAAAAATTCATCGACGGCCGGGAGTTTAACCTCTCGGTGCTGGGCGGGCTCAATGGTCCGGAAGTGCTGCCGGCTGCGGAAATCCTGTTTGAAGGTTTTGCGCCGGAAAAGCCCAGAATCGTCTGCTACAACGCCAAATGGGTGGAGGACTCTTTTGAATATCAAAACACCCCCCGGGATTTTAAGCTGACCAAAAAAGACGGGCCTCTGGTAAAAACCCTGATTGACCTGGCGCGGCGATGCTGGAAGGAGTTTGCCCTCTCCGGATATGCCCGCATTGATCTGCGGGTGGATCACAAAGGGCAGCCGTGGATTCTGGAGATCAACGCCAATCCTTGTATCAATCCGGACGGCGGATTCGCTGCCGCGGCCATCCAGGGCGATATCACGTATGCCGAGGTCATTGAGCGCATCCTCCTGGATGCGAGAGGCGGGCGGCTATGATTTTCCGATATGAAATCTTTTCGCAAGACCCTGAAAACATCCGCCGGTTGGCTGAGTCCACGGGTTTTTTTTATCCCTATGAAGTCGATATTGCCGTTGAACTGGCGGAAGACCGTCTTTCTCACGGGGCGGAAAGCGGGTATCATTTTATCATGGCCGAACAGGATGACCGCCTGGCAGGGTATGCCTGCTTCGGACCCATCCCCTGCACAGTGGCCAGCTATGATCTTTATTGGATTGCGGTAGACCCGGATTTTCAGGGTAAAGGATTGGGCCGGGATTTAATGAATCAAGCTGAACAGCGCATTGCAGCAGCCGGCGGTACTCGCGTGTATGTGGACACATCTGAGCGTCCCCAGTATGACCCCACCCGGGCGTTTTATGAAAAATGCGGATACCGGCTGGAGGCTGTGCTCAAGGATTTTTATGCTTCCGGAGACGGTAAAGCCATCTACTGCAAACCGCTCTCATTTTTTACACAGAACGCTTCTGATGATTTCAGCCAGCTGCGTCATATTTAGCGGTTTCAAGATATATGCCGCGATACCCGCTTCCCTTGCTTTTCTTTCGTCCATTTGATCGCTGTAACCGCTGTTGATAATTACAGGAATTTCCGGACGGATGCGCATCATCGCCTGGGCCAAAGCTTTGCCGGTCATCTGCGGCATGGTCATATCGGTCATAACAAGGTCAAACCCGTGTGGATCAGCCTTAAACAGTTCCAATGCCTCGATGGGATTGTTTTTAGACTCCACCCGATACCCAAGGTATTCCAGCATTTGCTTTCCGATCTCCGCCATGGCTGGCTCATCATCGACATACAGGATACGGTCTTTTCCCCTGGGCGCTTCTATCGATCTTTCTGTTTCGGTCAAAGGATCTGATTTAACCCTCGGGAATAAAATTCTAAACGTGCTTCCCTTTTCAGAATCACTGTAAACCGTAATCGCCCCTCCATGGTTTTTAACAATCCCATGAACCACAGCCAGTCCCATGCCCGATCCCTCACCGATATTTTTTGTCGTGAAATAGGGATCGAAAATCCGGTCAAGTATTTTAGGGTCAATCCCCTGGCCGGTATCCCGAACTGAAAGCTGCATATATTGCCCGGAGGGCAATCCAGGATACTGTCGGACCGCGTTTTTATCTAAAGATATCTCCGTCAAATGGACCTCGATGACGCCCCCTTTTTCTTTCATCGCATGGACGGCGTTGGTGCATAGATTGATGATCACCTGGTGAATTTGCACAGGGTCTGCCAAAATTGTGCGGGGGGTGGCGTCAATATTCGTCTGAATGTCGATGCTGGCGGGAATGGAGGATCGAAGCATTTTCAAGGATTCCGTGATAATCAAGTTGAGCAGAACAGGTTCCCGTTTGTGTTCGCTTTTGCTCGAAAATCTGAGTATTTGTGTTACCAAATCCCTTGCTCTGAAACAGGCGGTGCGGACTGTTTCTAAATTCATCCGGGCCGCATTGCCAGCAGGGACATTATGTATGGCCAATTCGGCGCTGCCGAGGATGATACCTATGATATTATTGAAATCATGGGCAATCCCGCCCGCAAGGGTGCCGATGGATTCCAGTTTATGCGTCTGCTGAATCTGGGCTTCCATTTTTTTTTGATCGGTGATATCAATTCCCATCCCTATCAAATGAGGCTTTTCATCAATATGAATCAGGAAACCGGTGAAGTAATGCGGCGTCTTGTTCCCAAGTTTTGAAACAATATAAGCTTCGGCATCTGCGCGACCGTTGATAAATACTTTTTGAATCTGTCCGGCTATGTATTCTTTTTCCAGGCCTGAAAAAAAATCCACCGGGCTCATACGGGCAATTTCATCAGCAGTGTATCCTGAAACATTTTCAAAATTTTTATTCCATCTTAAAAATTTGCCCGTTTCATCAAACAAATAAAAGACGCCTGGGAGGCTGTTGATGAGCGATTCTGAAAAATCAGATTCCCTCTTCATGTTTTCTTCTATTCTTTTTCGATCGGAAACATCCCGGGCGACTGAAACCACTGCTGTCACTTTATTGTCAAGGATTAATGGGGCGCCGCTGACCTCGCCGAATTTTCTGGTCCCATCCTTTGCAATGAATTCATAAAGGGATGCGGAAATCTTATTGCCCGACAAAACGCACATGATATCGGAAAATGCCTTTTCAAAATACTCGGGCGCCAGAACATTGAGTTCATGAAAAGGCCGGCCGATAAGCTCATCCGGTGTATACCCCAACAGCTTCTCAACCGATGGTGAAACAGTGAGCACTTTTAATTCAGGGTCAATTGAATAAATGACGTCATTGACCTGCATGAAGTGCAGGCGATAATTTTCTTCGGATTTTTTTTGCGCGGTAATATCTTTTGCCAGATGGATCGATTGTATGACTTTCCCGGATGCATCAAAAATCGGCGTAACGGTCACCAAATAAACGCTTCCCAGAAATTCCATTTCCATCTGGTTCGCTTCCGGCCGGCCAGATGAGATCAACTTCTTATGAGGACAATCGCTCGGAGGCTGATCCTTGCCATGGAATATTTCATAGCATTTCCGGCCGATGATTTCACGACACGTCAACCCCGTGATCCTTTCAACTGCCCGATTCGCTGAAAGTATCCGATGATCTGAATCGACTATCAAGGCCAGATCGCTGATCGCCTCAAAAACTTGTTTCCAGTCAATATTCACTTCAGTTTCCGCCCGAGACATAGATATGGTTCCCCTTATTCTCTCTTTGATAATACCTGATCAGGCAACATTCATCTGAAGCTCTCTTGATGTGACGGATTTAATCGTAATGTGTCGGGAGTGGATTTATTTCCTGTTGATGATAAACTTATATCAGGGGAACAATGTTGGCCTGGGATCCCTTCAGCTTGGTCAACATAAACAGGCCCGCGGACTGGATCAAATTGATCTTCGACAATTGAATCGGGATGATCCCCATCTGACGGCACAGTCCGTGAACGGTCAGCGCCAGATCATTGCATCCGGGGCTCATGGTCACATTGCGCTTCCCCAATCTCCCCTGAAGCGCTACCCCGTAATCCTGGATGGCGCAACTGCCGGCGATATGGGCCCGGCCCGTAATTTTTTCAACAGCCTGTTTGTCAATGCCCTTGCCCATCAGGATCGTAAACCCGCCTTTACCGCCATGGTCGCGATAGAGCATTTCCACCACGCTTTCGGTGTTGCGTCTGCATCCCTCCTTGCAGCATCGCTCCGCTCCCCTGAGAAAGGCGAGATCCAACGGGTAATCATCCAGCAATTCGCAGGTAAGTTTCTTCTTGCGCGTCTCAAACAGAGACTTGTTGATGATATCGATCTGATTCAGATCTCCAATGCCGATGCCGGTGGCGCGGCAGAGGTCCAGATGCCTGACCCCCTCTACTTCAAAACCCATCAGGGCCGCCCCCACCACGTCCACGGCCAGGGGGTCCGGCCCGCCGATAAGCAGATTCATGGGCACCAGACACTTCTCCAGATTATAGGCTGTTGGATAGTGACCGTGGGTGGTGGCAATCAGGCCGTCGACCAAAACAAAATCCGGCCGCACCACCCGATAGATATCGGCAAATTTTTGGTGGATGCGGTAATTGTGGTCGGCAATCCTGCTTTTCTGGTGCACCAGGCCGAACTGATTTTTGACAGACAGCGTCACCTGGGACATGGAGTGGGTTTTGAGCTTGGGCAGAGACAGATAGAGATTCTCCTCACCCTGTTCAATGAGTCTTTCAAAGGCAAAGCGGGAGATATCGACAAACTCCTCAATACCCTCCAAAAAAATCGGGACACTTGGCGTTTCATCCAGAAAAACAGGGACAGCGCCGGTTTCCTTGCAGATTTTAAGATATCCGGCGACCTTGAAAACCAGGCGCGTGAAATTGGCCTGGGTGCAGTTCTCCAAGACATAGATTGCGCGCGCGCCGCATTTGCGAAAATAAAGGATGGTTTCCCGAAGCACTTCCGGATCGGTATAGACGTGCGGTTCGCACCCCACCCCATTGACCTTGATATAGACGTCCCGGCTGGAACGCAGAAGTTTTTCGCCGCCGCCAAAATGCCCGAAGACCCCGCTGACTGCTGAAGCAATGCCGCGGCCTGTATCGCTTAATACAACCTCAGTCCTGCCGTACTTCATGTTTTTTTCCGGTATCGCAATAGGTTTTTTTGAGCCGAAGAATCCGGAACAATCAATTCAGAATACCGGGGCGCTGCCCCCACTTCTGAGGTTCGAAATCCTTGTTCGATACTCGAAATTTTAAATATCTTTTAATATAAAACAGTTGGCACTATGTCTGCGCCGCCATTTCTCCGGATTCTATCAGTTTGCCCATATTGGTGGACAATTTCAGGATGGTGGCTTGGTCGAGCTTCTGCATGGTGCTTCCGGATAAAAAATCAAATGTCGATTCTTCTACGAAAATGGACTGATTCTGGCGGCATAAAAAATATAAAAAATTTCGGAATGACGCGATCAGACTTTTGGTTCCATCGATTGAAAAGCTGGCATAATCGACATTTTCAGCATTGCACGCAATCGGCCGTTTGCTTACGGTTGCAAACAGCAGCACCTTGCTCTTCTCCTGACCGTCTTCAACTTCATTATAAGCGGCCAAGGCGGTCAGATGGCTAAAAGGCGCTTCCGGAATATCCATTTTATTAAAATTCAACGCATCAGACGTTTTTGAAATTTTCTTAACCGCCAGAGGGGCGAACGCAGGCTCCCCCTTGTGCATGAGTTGAATGGCGACAACTCTTGGCCCTGACGGCTCGGCCTTCTTTTCAGGCGCAGCGGCCTTTGCCGCCGGGGCTGGCGCCACTGGTTTTTCGGCCGGAGCGGCCGGGGCTGTCTCGGCAGGCACAATGCGGCAAATCGCGCCGGTTTTCAGGATCATCTGGACATATTTCTTGGCCGTCTCGTGATCCACATTGCGCTTGATGACCGAGCTTTTCTGCTTGAAGAGCGCCTCAATGCTTTCGGCGGATGTTTTAAAAAGAGCGGCCATCCTTGCTTTGATCTCAGAGATTGATTGACCTTGCACGAGATCGCCTGAAAAAACAACGTTGTATTTTATCTCAGCCATCTTGAATATACCCCACCTCTCTGCCCGCTTTGGTTTATTGTTGAATCTTACGGAATTTGGATGTTCTATTAAGATATTAATTTATCTGATAAAAGGGGAACAAGTCAAGCCGTAATAAGGTGGATCCCGGAAGGAGTTCTTTTTCGGGTTTTAGATTCCCCATGATGTTGATGGTTGTAGGCATTAAATTTAAACACCGCCTTGACATAGGCATTTGACACCTCCGCCTATCTTGGATATACAAAATAGCCAAAGCTATTATACGTTAATATAATAAGGAGAGGATCATGAAAAATCCGAAATTCTGGAATCTGATGAAAGCCGGAAGCGTCCTGGGATGGTTTTTTATTTTCTTTGGGACATTTTTCCCGTTTGAGGGAGGCGCCATGAACATTATCTGGTGGTGTATTCTGCTGGGATGGGGCGTCGGGCATCCCCTTGAGCTGATGTCATCGCTGCCCATTGCGAAAGATAAAGGGATCTCTTTGCAAACCGCTTTTGTCAAAACGATGATTTTCGGGTTTACCTGGTGGCTGCCCCTGAAAATGGGCGTGACACAAGATTGATCAGTTCCCAAGGATTTTGATCATCATCGGCACGGCCACAAAAGTGCCGATGGAGGCGCCAATATTCGTAAATACCACCACGAGCAGCACCCGGGTGACCTTGTTGCGCCAGAACCCGCGCGCCGAAAGAATGTCCTGGGAAAGGCTTTCCAAATCCCTGACCTTGGGCTTCCGGGCAACCGCCTCCACAAGTCCGGAGACCCATCCGGCGGCGATCAAGGGATGCAGTGTGGTCAGGGGCGCCGCCAGCACCGCCGACAAAACGGTCAACGGATGGCCGAATGCCGCGACTGCGCCTGCGCCGCCCAAAAGCCCCGTGATCACGCACCACCACAGGACCATTCCTTTTCCCACATCCACGCCGCCGTAATAAAACCCGGCCAGGATCAACAGGACAATGGCGCCGGGGATACCCCATTTAAATATTCCCCCGGCTTTCCCCTTGGGCGGAAGGGTTTCAAGGGGAGCGATATCAATATCGCTGCCGATATATTTCAAAATCCCCGGCACATGCCCCGCCCCCACCACGGCCACTGTTTTTGCCCCCGGTGATGTTTTGATCTTATGGGCCAGGTACTGGTCGCGTTCATCGATGATAATTTTGCGCAGCTGGGGGTGGGTTTTTTCCACTTCCGCCAGGATGGACTGGAGCATATCCGCTTCCTTCATCTGCTCAATGGCCTTCTCATCAATGTCTTCAGCTTCGTCCAAGGTCAGAACCAGTTGAAAAAGGAGCTTGACCTTGCTGATAAACCCGGTGCTGCGCCATGTCCTGGACAGCGTTACGGTGATGTCACGGTCCGCCAGGCAGACCCCTGCGTTGATAGACTCTGCCGTTTGAACCGCGCGGATCATTTCTTCGCCGGGCTTGACGCCGAGCTTTTCGCCGATGCGTTTTTGAAATGACGCCAGAAGCAGATTGGCCAGAAGAAGAAATGATTTCTTTTCCTTGATAACCTTGATGATGTCCATGTCAAGCCACTGGTCTTTTCTCATAATTGACTGGAATCTGGCCTGGCAGAGTTCCACGCATACGGTATCCGGCTGCTCGGCTTGAATCACCGATTCAACAAGCCCTACGCTCTCTTTGGAGACATGGGCCGTGCCGACCAGGACAATCTCCTTGCCGCCGAGCCGGATGCGGTGAACATTTTCAGTGCTTTTTTCTATTTGCATAATTGATTGCCGATTTATTTGTTGTGTATGGTCCATTGAGACGGTCTTTTAATCCTGACCTATATATAAATGATGCTGTCGTTTATCAACAAGAAATACTGAATCTCCGTCAACCGCCTTTGGATACTTCTTGATTGTTTGGGGAATAATTTTTAGACTGCCCCCGGATATAACTTTAACTCAGGATTTTTTATGCTGATTCATGATTCAGTCTATTCGTGGGAAGGCTGGGGCGGCAAACTCCGCCTTGCCAGCGGCAAATGCAGGCTGCGCATTTATAACCGGTCTCGGGGGGATACCAGCTCCGTCGCTTTCTTGAAACCTTATATCGTGATTGTTTCGGATCTGCCCGACAGCAAAATGTCGGTCCGCAGCTGCGCCGGTCATATCGCCACAAAGGTCACTCAGGAATTCAATATAGATCCAGACCGCATGGTGTGGATTGAATTTTATCCCAAAATCACCTACGGCGCTCAAGATGAGCGAATGATACCAGAGCAGTATGTTGCTGTTGACTTCATGTGGTATAAGGAAAAGGCCATCAATCCCCGATGGCGCCAGATCAAATCGCCCATTCTCGATATTATCAAATCGCTTGTTGAAGCTTGACGGGCCCGCAACCACATCGCAAGCTATTCCCCATCGGTACAATTCACGCCATCCATAATGTGTTTTCCACTGCCGGAAGGATGATAATGCACATGAACGCGCTGCAGCAGGTTGATCCGGTTGCACAATGACTGCTCCACCCGTGTGGCGATCCGGTCGCCCTCAGCCACGGAGAGTGCGCCCTCAATTCCGATGGTGATATTGACCACCAGGTAGGGGCCGAACCGGTGGGCGTGTATTTCTTCGATTGTCTGAACGCCGGAAACGCGTTTCACCTCCTGCTGTATCTGCTCCTGCAATTCCCGGCCCGGCAAAGTGTCCATCAGATCTTCTGAGGATTCCCTGAGAATGGCAATGCCCGTCAGGAGGATCACCACTGCCACGACAGCTCCGGCCAGCGGATCCACCCAGGAATATCCCAGGCGGCCCAGAAAGATTCCCGCGGCGGCGGCCGACGCGGCAAATATATCATTGCGATGATCATAAGCCAGCGCGTAAACAGCCGGATTTTTTGTCTGCCGTCCGATCCGGCGCGTGACATACGTCAGGGCGATTTTAACACTGATCGTAAATAAAGCCACCATGAGCGCCCCCAGAGTCGCGCCGCTGAAGTCCGCCCGGCCGGTCCACAGGTCATACACCTTGTTGACGGCATCCCAGAATATGGCCACCGCGGTGGTGATGACAAACGCGCCAACGACCAAAGCGGCAATGCTTTCCAGTTGCCGGTGGCCGTATGGATGTTCATCATCTGCCGGTTTCCGCGCCAGCCCTACAAAAACACGGACAACGATATAATACGCCACGTCGGACGTGGAATTGATGCCGTCGGCCAGCAACGCAGGACTGTGCCCCATAATACCCATGACGGTCTTGAGGATCGCCAACAAAATATTTACACCCAGTCCGAGATTGACCGCCAGAATGCTGCGCTGTTGATGATGTTCAGGTTCCACGATATATTCCATAATCCGGGCGTCACGATCGGCGTGCCTGAAATGGATGAGCCGATTCGCTCCGTCTTTTTTTATAAATTGATCAAAAGTCCTTCTCTTTAGGCACTTCAATTTTTTTCAGCCTGACCATACCGCTTTCCCCTCCAGTTGTCCAATTTTTTAAACCCCGGCAGATTTCAACCCGCATGGACGCTTGTGCCTTTTATCTTGATTGCTCTTTGGGATTCCTATATGGTTGTTTTATATATTTCCAACTAATCAAGCTGGTTAAACTTATCCAGCGATAAACATACACTTGCTGTTTAAAACGAGAGGTAGAAATGGCTGATATGGATAACATCAATAATATGATTGCCAAACTGTCACGGGAACATAAAATCATCACCGATTATGTCATCGTGTTTTTTGAAAATGTCAAAAAGAAAGACAGGGAATTTATCAAGGGACTCAATGACTTTGTAAATTTCTTAAAGAAAGATCTTCTCAGGCATTTTGAAATTGAAGAGCTGGTTTTTTTCCCTGCCGCGATTCTGGGCGCAGCCGCCTTTGAATCCACCCTGATGGTCATGAATCTTCAAAAAGATCATGGCGCCCTTGAAAAACAGCTTCAAACGATCATTGAACTTTCAAAAAACGCCGATCTCAGCCCTGAAGTCCTTAATCAAAACATGATCGCCAGTCTTGATATATTTTTCAAACAGCTCAAAGTTCACGTGAAGCGAGAGATGATCGATCTCTATCCCATGATTGACGAAAACCCGAGAAGCCGGTCGCTCCTGAAAACATACGCGGCCGAATTGAAAAAGGGATCTTCAAACGCCATCCAACCGGACCTTTAATTCTGTATGGGACGCCTCGACGCACCGCATGTTCACATGACACGCCTCCTCCTTGCCAACCGGAGAAGGGTTGCTGTATTCTTAATTAATAAAAAAATTTAAATAATCAAATAAGATTATTAAAATATATATTTGATTTTATTAAATATTTTTTTATAATTTTGTTGAATAATGTATTCAATTGAATACATTTATTGAATAAAACCATCAAATCTCCCTTGCTTTGCCAAAAAAAAATCTGATAAATTCAAATCAAAATTAAAGCCATGGCAAAGACAAGAACTCATTTTCGGATTCATTAACCCAAAAAATTAAAGGAGCCACGATCATGAAAACCCTCAGGAGCCGCGACAATCACATATACTTCCTGGCGATTATGCTGGCAGCTTTCCTGGCCGTCATTGGTTGCAATGACGACAGTTCGTCATCCAGCCCCAAAGCGAAGAGTT
Organism: Desulfobacterales bacterium; assembly: GCA_025453995.1. Taxonomy (GTDB): domain Bacteria; phylum Desulfobacterota; class Desulfobacteria; order Desulfobacterales; family Desulfosalsimonadaceae; genus JALOPH01. Next base: position 5,753 of record JALOPH010000013.1, on the reverse strand, counting down.
TTAAATCCGATGAAGCGCTGACGTCTTACCTTAAAGACCAGTATGCCAACAGCGCAACCCCGACACCTGTCCGTTATTATATGATGGATAACGCAGCGCCCGAATCAGACGCCGGCGCGGACAAGGGTTTTTCCTCCACCAACCTTCAGGAAGCCGGTGTGGATGAATCCGACATGATTAAAACAGACGGCGAATATCTGTACATCGCAAACGAAAGCGATGTCCGCATCGTTTCCGCAACCCCTGCCGATTCCATGAACGTGGTCAGCTATGTGAAAGCCGGCGGGTGGATTGATTCCATTTATCTTTATGACAACAAACTCGTGATTCTGTATCGGCCGTCCAACGGGTATGAAGATCCGATCGTTTACACGGATGTTGAAAAAATCGGCGTGGGCATGCCTTACTGGATTCCCTACCAGGAAAAAGCCGGAATGCTGATTGTGGATGTCAGCAATCCGATGTCTCCTGAAACCATCAAGGACATCCAGGTGGATGGATATTTGGTGGCCTCCCGGATCACCGGCGGCAATCTCCATGTAATCACCCAGTTCATGCCCAGCCTCCCGCCATTGGACATCTGGTATGACGGCTCCGAAGAGGACAAGAAATCGGTCACCGAGGCCAACAACCAAACCCTTGCGTCTCTGACCCTGGACGATTTCGTGCCGTCATACAACATCAACGACGCAAACGGCGTGCTGGTGGAAGAAGGACGGGCCGTGGCGACAAAGGATTTCATCCGACCCCAGGAAGATGGCGGCGGCACCATGGTATCGATTATCACCATCAACATGGCTGACCCTGCGGCTGATTTCACCAGCACCGGCTTTATCGCCGATGTCCACAATGTGTATGCGTCTACGGAATCCCTGTACCTGGTTTCCACTATTTACCATTATTCCGAAGACACCTATGATGATAACGGGTTTTTCACTTGGAGCAACCCCACCTTTGAAACTCAGATTCACAAGTTTGACCTGGGCAGCACCGTCACCTATGCGGCGGGCGGCAAGGTGGACGGCGAAATCCTCAACCAGTTCTCATTGGGCGAGTATGAAGGCGTGCTCCGGATCGCCACCACCACCGGATATACCTGGGATCAGACTTCCAGAAACCATGTGTTCTGCCTGCAAAACAACGGCGGCAGCTTAACTGTTATCGGCAGCATCCGGGATCTCGCCCCCGGCGAGCGCCTTTATTCCGCGAGGTTTATGGGCGACAGGGGATTTTTAGTGACTTTTGTCCAGGTGGATCCGCTCTTTACCCTCGACCTGTCTGTTCCCCAAAATCCGACTGTTGTCGGCGAGCTCAAAGTCCCGGGTTTCTCCACATACCTGCACCCGATCAATGACGATATTCTGCTGGCCATCGGACAGGACACAAAAGCAGAGGGCGATATTGTTAAAGTCGGCGGAATGCAGCTCTCCATCTTCGACACCAGCGATTTTGCCAACCCCAAACTGCTCCACAGTGAAATCATCGGCGACCGGGGCACATATTCAGAAGCCCTTTACAATCACAAGGCCGTTGCCTTCTGGCCGGAGAAAAACCTGCTGGCCCTGCCGGTCAATCTTAATGAAATAGCTGATCCGCAAAACCCCGAAGACTGGGGCAGGAACACCTTTAACGGCCTGTATGTATACCGATTGACCGATGCGTATGACTTTGAGCTCCTGGGGCGCATCTCCATGTTCGTCTGGGATGAGAATGATATGGACAACTGGATGTATTATCCGTCTTGGTACAGGGGCGTGTTTATTGATGATCATATTTACTCCCTGACATCATTTACGGTGAAGGCCGCTCCCATCGACAACATTGCCGAGCCGTTCATCACCCTTGATCTGATGGAGTAAGGGTAGAAACAAAAGGCGCCGGGGGCCATAAAAGCCTCCGGCGCCAATTAAAATTTTTTATGAATAAAAAATTTTATGAATAGACCCTGCATATTTGATTACATCGACTACCGGGAATTTTTGAAGGACATGTTTGCCTTCAAAAAAGAAACCATGCCGTCCTATTCCTATCGGTATTTTTCCCGGCTTGCAGGATTCTCATCCCCCAATTTCCTCAAGCTCGTGATGGAAGGTGAGCGAAACCTCACCAACACCAGCGTTGCCGGCATCGCCAGGGGCTTCAAACTCAAAAAGCCTGAGCGGGATTTTTTTGAAAACCTGGTATTTATGAATCAGGCAACGGAGCACGCCGAGCAGGATCATTATTACCGGAAGATGATTGCCGCTAAATCCCACGGAAAGATCAAAACCATCGAAACCGCCCGGTATGAATACTTTTCCAGATGGTACCTGCCGGTTATCCGCGAACTGGTGGTATTTGGCGACCGGAAAATGACGGCCGAACAAATCGCCGAAAAGCTCTACCCGGCGGTCCGGACAAAAGACGTTGAAACCGCACTGCGACGCCTTGAGGCCCTCGGATTGATTCTCAAGGATGAACAGGGGCAATGGCAGCAGACCGATTCCCTGATTTCCACAGGGCCGGAAGTCTCTTCTTTGCTGATTACCAATTTTCACAAGGAAATGATCCGGCTGGCCGAAGAATCCATCACCCGACATCCGGCTAAAACCAGGGATATCACGGCGCTCACCATCAGCATGAAAAAGAACAGGATGGCTGAACTCAAACAGAAAATCGCCGATTTCAGAAAAGACATCCTCAAGGAGTTCGCCACGGATGAAAGTTCCGATCAGGTGATACAGATCAATATCCAGGCGTTTCCACTGACGAAACCGGATGATAAAGGAGACAAACCATGAAGCGCCGAATATATAATGATATCCTCCACCTGGTTTTTCTTCTTTTTCTGACGGCCATCGCATCCCTTTCCGGCTGCGCCGGGGGCACTGAAATCGGCAACCCCCAGGCAAGGACCTTTTCATCCGAACAGGAACTGACGGCATACCTGAAGGATCAATATTCCCAGAGCGCCCAGCCCACATCCCTTTGGGCATTGGACAATGACGCCCAGCCCGGATGGACCAACAGCGAAATATACGCGGGTGAAAAAGGGTATTCCGCCACAAATATCCAGGAAGCCGGCGTGGATGAATCCGATGCGGTCAAAACAGACGGCACTTATCTGTACTCAGCCGGCGACGGAGAAATCCGGATCATATCCGCCAAGCCACCCGAATCCATGAAGATAATCAGCCGGATCAGCGTCAACGGACAGATCGACTCCTTTTATCTTTACAATAACATATTATCCATTCTCTATGTTCCGGAAGACGGACAGGGCGTCCAATGGATATACAGCGACAACCTCAAAATGATTGACGTGGGCCTGCCCTACTGGAATCCGGTTCAGGCTAAAATCGGCGTTCTGATCGCCGATGTCAGCGCCCCTTCTGATCCGGTCATCCTGAAGGATTTCCATGCGGATGGGAACCTGGTATCATCCCGGCTGACCGGCGGAAAACTCCACCTGATATCCCAGTTCATCCCCGATCTGCCTTCCCTGGATCTCTGGTATGACGGCACCTCATCCGGCAAGGAGGCCACGGTTGAATCCAACCTTCAGACTTTGGAACCCCTGACATTAGACGACTATATCCCCTCCTATTCATTGTATGACGGGGACGGCGTACTGGTAAAATCGGACCGGTTGGTCGCCGTCGATGACTTTATCCGGCCGGAAACCCCTTCGGGAGCCACCATTGTGTCGGTCGTCACCATGAATTTGGACGACCTGTCCAATGATTTCTCCAGTATCGGATTCATCGCCGACATTCACCATGCATACGCGTCCACTCAAAATATTTATCTGATTTCCACCCTGTATCAGGGCGAACCCGCCATGAAAGCGCCCGGGGATTCTCAAATTTATCAGACCCGGATTTATCAGCTCAATATTTCCGGCGGAAAACCTTCTTTTTCCGCCGAAGGTCTGGTCAACGGACATATTTTAAACCAGTTTTCCTTAGGGGAATATAACGGTATTTTACGGATCGCCACCACCACCGGCTATGCCTGGGATGGCAGCGCGGCAAACCATGTATACTGCCTAAAAAATGATGACGGCCAACTTGCAGTCATCGGTCGCCTTGAGAACCTCGCACCGGGCGAACGTCTTTACTCGGCGCGATTTATCGGAAATAGGGGATTTTTGGTGACATTTATGGAAGTAGATCCGCTCTTTACGCTCGACCTTTCAGACCCTCAACATCCTGCAATGGTCGGCGAATTAAAAGTGCCGGGATATTCCACCTACCTGCATCCCCTGGGGGATGACTATTTGCTGGCCATCGGCAAGGACACGGGTTCCGACAACGGCGTCGCGCTCTACCAGGGACTTCAGTTGTCGATATTTGACATCTCCGATTTTGCCTCGCCCGTTCGGATCGCCAGCGAAATAATCGGGGATCGGGGAACGGATTCCGAGGCGCTGTTCAATCACAAGGCCCTCGCCTTCTGGCCGGAGAAAAACCTGCTGGCCTTGCCGGTTAATCTTTATGAATTTGAATCGCCGCCGGAAAATCCATGGGAATACGGCGCCAACACATTTAACGGACTCTATGTCTACAGGATCACGGATACATACAAATTTAAATACCTGGGCCGGATGGAAATGGCCGGCGCCGGCGATGCGATCAATGCCTCTGGATGGGTCAGGGGTGTTTTTATTGACGAGGAAGTGTATGCCGTCAGCGCCGATAGCGTCAAAGCGGCTGAGATCAATTCAATTTCCGAGCCTTTTTACAATCTGACATTATCTCAATAGCATCATTGTATTATAAAACAACGCCATGTTGCATATTGACCTATAACCATCTGTCTGCAGGGGCGAAAAATTTTTCACCCCTGCAAAATCTTCATTTTTGGAAATGAAAACATTTCTTTCACAAATCATGAAAATATTGAATAGCCGATTTTGTAGAGGCGAGGGTTATCCTCGTCCGAAGAGGGCGCGCATAAAGTCGGGCCCTGCAAATATTCATCCGTTATGTGCGGTTGCAGGCTGTTTATTCCTGATCATCCTTTGCGCAGGATTTACGGGCTGCTCCAATGACAGCGATGAGGATATCCCAACGCCGGAACTTGCGCCCATCACCCTTCAGCAAGCAAGGGATTTTATGGTCTTTGCCAGAGAAATGCAGACTGAAGCCGCCGGGAGCACGCCCCAACCGGTTGCATGGTCCATGGTGAACACGGCCTGCCAGGAAAGGGCTTTAGCGATCCAGTATGCCGCCGCCAACGCATCCACGCCTCTTGACTCGGAACCGGTCATCATGCGCGAAACGGAAATCACCGAACAACATGTCTCGGCCATGGTCGATCATCCGGGAATCGACAGCGCATCCATTAATATTTCCGGACCGCTGATCTCCGAACAAACCATCATCATGCCGGACCTGACCATGCCCGCCGGTGATCCCATACCTATTCACTGGCCCGACCATCATGCCGCTGTCGTGAATGTGGATGGAGATCTCATGGTGATCGACCCTTCCACCGGAGACGAGCCGCTTTTCATTGACGATTGGGCCCATTCGTTTGTGGATGACTCGGTGGAGTGCTTTCACATGGATGAGGAAGAATATCAGAAAGTCTGGTCGTACTGGCTGAGCGTCATGAGCCCCTACGAACTGCCTGAGCGCCCTGCCCGGATCTGCGGCTATACCATCACCCCGGTATTCAGGTTCCGCTCGGACCAGGACCCCCAGTTCGATCAGCTCCGCTGGACGCCGTCCACCCTTGAAACCCAGGCCGGCGCTTTTGAATGGTTGATG
>JALOPH010000319.1 GCA_025453995.1 Desulfobacterales bacterium | reverse complement strand
GCCAGAAAAATAAACAAGACAATGGCCGGCACCATGCCGTTGGGAATATGAACGGAAATCGGGTGAAGGTGATGCTGTATCATCAGGTTATTGGCAAGGTCCAATATGCTTGATGGAGATGCGTCAGCCATAGAAGATGAAGCTGATAAGGATGTTTGCCCAATGGGTTCTTTTGTTGCGGAGGATTCTTTGGCGTCTTTGATCTCAACGAACTGGGTCCGGTCCGCGCCGCATACCGGGCAGGTTTCCGGCGGTTCATCGCCATTGTGAATATATCCGCAAACCGTGCATTGCCATTTTTTCATAAAACCTCCGTATGTTAAAATGGGATAAGATGAATCATTTAAATCATATCGCATCATACTGATATGACATGTTTCATTCAAGGATTAAATGAAACAAACAGGCTGTCCGGATGATCCCGGTGTTGAACAAAATGAAGCGAAATCTTGCCTGATGAAGAATATTGCAATTAGACAAGCAGTTTAATATTATCCCCTTTAATTTGAACGAGTGAGTCAAGCAATATTAAACCGGCAATTAAATATCTCAAGATTTTCATTCCGGCGAAAGCAGCAATCCCCAAAAAAACTGGATGCCGGATGAAGTCCGGCATGACATGATTGCTCCATTTAGTTGTCGGTTTAATAAAAGGTCCAACAATTAAACAGGAGCATTTTCATGAGTAAATCCATTTTAATCACCGGCGCATCATCGGGCATCGGGAAAGCGGTTGCCTATGAAATGGCCCGCAAAGGATATTCCCTGGCCCTGGCATCCCAGAGAGCTGATCTGCTCAATGATATCAAAGACAATATCCGAAAACAGTTTAATCCGCCGGCTATTAGTGTCCGGAACCTGGATGTCACCAATTATGATGAAGTCCTGACCTCAGTCAAAGAGCTGGCCGATGAAATCGGCGGGCTGGATATTGTGTTTGCCAACGCAGGGGTGGCCCTTGGGGAAAAAGTCGGCCGGGGAGATTTTGAAAAAGCCCGCAGGACTATAGAGGTCAACCTGATCGGCGCCATCGCCACTGTGGACGCGGCGGTAGAATATTTTTTAAAAAAAGGGAGAGGCCATATTGTCGGAACAAGCTCAGTCGCAGCGTTTCGGGGCATGCCCAGAAGTTCGGCATACAGCGCGTCCAAAGCAGGCCTGGCGATATATCTGGAGGCGGCCAGGGCGGAGCTTTACCGCAAAAATATCGATATTACCGTTCTCTATCCAGGTTATATTGATACGCCATTAAATGACATGCTCCCCTCAAGGCCGTTTTTAATCTCTGTAGAAAAGGGCGCCGCCATCATCACCCGGCTGATTGAAAAGAAAGTGAAATCTTCCACTGTGCCGGTGTATCCCTGGAATATTGTGGGAAGGCTGTTGAAAATATTGCCGACCAATGTCATATCAAAATTCTGATCAACCATAGGAATCACCTTTTTAAAAGAGGCCCATGAAAATCATTCTGATTCTTTTAGACGGCGTCGGCGACCGGTCCTATCCGGCATTGAATTTTCGCACACCCCTTGAAGCAGCGCGCACCCCCAATATGGATAAGTTGGCGGCCATGGGGAGCAACGGCCTGTATCACGCGTCAGCGCTTGGCGAATGTCTTCCCAGTGAAAACGCTCATTTTATGATGTTCGGCTATGAGAGGGAAAAATTTCCCGGCCGCGGAGTATTGGAAGCAGTAGGATACGATATCCCTTTCAATGATCCGGATGTTCTCTGCCTGTGCCATTTTTCAAAAATTAAAGTCAAAAACGGCATTCCTTTTCTGTTCAAAGGCCGCGATGATGTGAAGGGCACGGCAAAGGAAACCGGCAGACTGTATCGTCTCATGTCTTCATTTACATCAGGCGGCGTTTCATTCAAACTCCATCAAACCAAACGCAATGACGGGATCATCGTGATCAGCGGCGATGCTTCACCGTATATATCGGATTCCGATCCCATCAGAAAAGGGGAAAAGATCGCGCGGATTATGCCGGTCATGGGGAATCCGGAACCGGAAAAGGCCCGGCAGACAGCGGAGGCTTTAAATGCTTATTTAGCATATTGCAGGGACCAGTTGAAGAATTCAGGCATGTCTGAAACCGCCAATTATCTGGTGACCCAGCGGTGCGCCCGCCGGATCGTTCAGACACCTTTTAACGAACTCTGGGGTATGCGGCCCATGATGATTGCATCCAGCGCCGTTTACGCCGGTCTTGCCCATGAGCTCGGATTTGCCTTTGTCCGCGCTAAAGACACCGGCCATCCGGGAAAGGACATGAAACAGCGCGTCCGTCTGGCCCTTGATGATCAGGATCATGACTTTTATCATGTGCATACCAAAATGACCGATGAGATCTCACATCATGGAAACGCAATTCAAAAGAAAGAGATCATTGAAGATCTGGATTCAGGCATGAATGAACTCGTTGATGCGGTGTCGAAGCGCAAAGACCTTCTGGTGGTGGTCACCGGCGATCATTCCACGCCCAGCGATTCCATGCTCGTGCATTCCGGCGAATCCGTGCCGGTCATCATGGCAGGCTCAAAAATCAGGAGGGACCGCGTGGACCGTTTTGATGAGATCAGCGCGGCCGGGGGCTGCCTGGGTCTCATGCGGGGACGGGAGCTCATGCAGATGATGTTAAATTCTTCGGAACGGTCCATGCTGACCGGTCTTTGCCTGGGCGAGACAGTGCGGCCTTATTTTCCGGCGAACTATCCCCCGTTTCCGTTAAAATAAGATATACTTTATCTGGCAGGATTCCTATGCGCTTATATGCAGTGGCCGACATACACGCAAAGCCTGAACACCTTGAATTAATACGTTCACACATTGAAATC
>JALOPH010000318.1 GCA_025453995.1 Desulfobacterales bacterium | reverse complement strand
CGATTTTTGTTTTAAGCGGCCAAAACACATCCATACCGGTCATTACATGGATACGCCCTCTGCCGGTTCATTATGTGATTTTTATGATCGCCCACACACTCTGGGATGGCGGGCTTTTTTTGATCAACGTGTGGCTGGTGCGCGTCTTTTGTCCGCCGCCCTGGTTTAAACAGTATAACTTCAGGCAACTGGCAGTTTTTCTCATTTACGGCCAGATATCTGCGCTGATGGTGGAATGTGCCAGCGTGTTAAATGACGGATGGGTGTATGTGGCCGGATACTGGTGGAACCCGACGCTGTTTGAGCTGGCCGGACGCCCCATCACCCTGCTTCCTCAACTAATCTGGCTTGCCGCGCCGGTTGTATATTATTGGGTTCTGGTCCGGACATAAAAATCTGTCGCTGGAAAATCTTGATCTTCTAAACTCCCACAAAAATTTTTTCCATCCCGCCATGAATCAGAATGTTTAAAATTTTCACAAATATGATTGTGGGGGCTCCTCATTTTCGCCTTATATAATATGGACAGCCGGGCATGAATTTATATATAATTGCCTAAACGCGATCATTATTTTTTATAATCCGGCTCGCTGCATGCGGGGCGAGGAAAACATTTCCTTCAGGACAGGATGATGATTCTCGGATGGAAAAAAGAACGGAAATTAGTGGATGAAAAAACTCCTGCGGCGCCGTATTATCTGGCCGGAGAGGATCTGCTGGTCCACAAAAATGGCCGGGAAATTTTTATAAAACGGATTTATTCAGTCGCCAAGGATAAACCCGAATATGGCCCGGTGATCATGAGTCCGGGGCTGTCCACCAATGCCAATCTGTTTCGCATCGATGACAAGGGGAAATGCCTGTCACTGGATCATAACCGGTCCTTTGCCAACCTTCTGGCATCCGAAGGATTTGATGTATATCTATATCATCCGGGATATTCGGACAGGGTTCACAATCGTTACGTGTGCCGCCGGTGCGAAGCAAGCATATTCTATAATAAGCGCTATCGCGTGCCTGCTGAATATGGTTATGGCGACCTGATTAACATTGAAATGCCGGCGGTCATAGATTTTGTTTGCAGGAACAGCCGGGCCAAAAATATATCCTGGATCGGATACAGCCTTGGCGGGATGATGGCGTATTCGTTTCTTTCCAAAAACCCTGTCAACCCCATCAAAAACCTTGTGGCCATCGGCAGCCCCATGGCCTTGAACCAGATTTTTTTCCGTTTTATCCCTTACATTAATTTTACATCTCTGGTTCTGGGGTTTGAGGAGGACGCCGTGTTTGGCAGGCTCACCCAGAATATGGTGCCTCTGACCCGAACCATCCGCGCGCTGCCCGACTGGTTTGTCCGATTCAACCTGATATCTCCTTATCTTTTCAATCCGCTAAATATCAGCAACGCGACCATCAGAACCCTGCTGGGTCAGATTGCGGAACCCATGCCCAAGGGGCTTCAGCAGTTTTTTTCTAAATTTGTTCAAAGAGGATATTCTTCCCAGGAAAAATTCACAAAATATCTCGAACGGCTGCGCCGTCTGAAGAAAGCCCGGAAAAATTTTCTGTTTTTTTACGGCGCCAGCGATATGATTGCCACACCGGACAGTGTGTTTCTGGCCAGGGAAATTATATCGCCCAATGACCCTCATAATCTTGTCCCTGTCCCCTCAGCGGGCCATATAGATTTGATCGTGGGCAAAAACGCCATAGAACAGGTCTGGATGCCGACCGTTGAATGGCTGAAAACAAAGGTCTAAAAATTCAAGAAACACCCAGGCCAATAAGGAGGAATGTCATGACCGCGAACATAGAGTTTGTGAAGCATATTCAAAAGTCAACTTTTCACAACCCGCTGATGAACAATGATTTGGACACCCAGGAACTGGAAATCAGAAAAGACCCGCTCACCGGTGTCCAGAGCGTTTTCAATCCGCGGCTCGAGGATAAGGTCGCCATGTTTATCTGCGGGTGTGACACAGCGCTTATTGAAAAAATGGCCAGGGAAAGTGAATCCCGGTGCTTTTTGTGCGGGGACCGGTGGCAGGCCATGACCCCGACCTATCCTGCAGAAGTCGTTCCCACCGGCCGGATTCAGGTGGGGCAGGCGGTGTTGTTTCCGAATATTTTCCCGGCCGGTCAGATCCATGCGGTCATCCGGGTCGGTGAAAAGCATTATGTGCCGCTGGATCAATTTGACCCGGCCCGGGTGGGGGAGGCTTTTGAAGCGTCTTTAATGCTGGCTGAATGTCTGTCCAAAGACAAAAGTGTCAAATGCCTGACCATCAACGGCAACTACCTGGGGCCTGCCGGCGCAAGCATCGCCCATCCCCATTTCCAGGTCATGGGCGGGGATCTGCCGTTTTCCTATTTGGAATCCATTTTCACGCGCAGCGGGCAATATTATAAAGCCAATGGAAGCTGCTACTGGTCTGATCTTGTGGAAGTGGAAAAAACCAAAGGAGAACGCTGCATCGGGGCTACCGGGCCTGTAGAGTGGATGGCGGCTTATTCTCCCCAGGGAACCAATGAAATTGTGGGCATCCTGCCGGAAAGGTCGCATTTTCTGGAAATGGATGCTGACGATGTTAAAGGCCTGGCAGCCGGTATGGTCAAGGCGCTCAAAGGATACGCCGACATGGGGATATCCACATTTAATTTCGCGGTCTATTCCGGTCTCCTGGGACAGCGCGACGAGTCCATCCGGTGCTTCATGCGCATTATCTCCCGTCAGAATGTCTATGAAAACTACCGGACGGACGACTATTTCTTGCAGAAGCTTTTGAGAAACGAGCTGATCCTCACCACTCCGGAGGCCCTGGCCAAGCATATGCGGGGGGTGTTTTCAGGGTAAT
>JALOPH010000148.1 GCA_025453995.1 Desulfobacterales bacterium | reverse complement strand
GTTTAATGGCAGGGATCAAGTCCGTATCATTTGTCAGCAGGATCGCCTTGTCGTAAGAATTTTTAAAAGCTTCGTTGAGCAGATAGACGGCGATATTTACATCAGTTTGTTTTTCTTCATGTTCTTTATATTGCGCTCTACAGAACTTGCAGAATCGATCTTTTTCCTTGAACTTACCCAGAATGACTTTAACCCCTCGATGCCTGAGCGCTTCAATGAGGATTCTGTGTCTAGCCTCGGCATCCGGTTTCCAGTATGCCATAGCGGTAAAATAATAAACATCAGCAATCTGATCGTTTTTGGCAACAAACCGTTGAGAAAGGCTATAAAAATCAAGCCATAGGTACTTTTTGTATTTGGTTATAAATGAATGTTTCGATGTGTCGAAGGGTTTCAGCGAATGATACACATTAAACCCATCAATAAAAAATGAGACTCTTGCCATAAGTAAAAGCAGATTTAGGGGATAAAAAAATGCCCCAGTGTTGACCACTGAGGCGGCCCATGGCGCCGAAGCCCCATGGGGATGAATTCTGTTTTAATTCTATACATAAAAAATTTATTGTCAATAAATAACTCTGAATTTTGTTGGACAAATGCGGACAAAAAAAAATTTGGCGTCCCCAAGGGGATTCGAACCCCTGTCGTCGGCGTGAAAGGCCGATGTCCTGGGCCGGGCTAGACGATGGGGACGCATGTTTTGATATCAAATGGTGGGCCGTGTTGGACTCGAACCAACGACTCTCTGCTTAAAAGGCAGATACTCTACCGTCTGAGTTAACGGCCCCCGGCAATAACTGCCCAAGGTTTTTATAAAATGGATTTTCTATCTGTTTCCAAAAACGATGTCAATAAAAAACCTCAATTTTTAATTTTCACATTTTTTTGGGTATTGCAAATCATTTCCGCCAGAATTCCGGAACTAAAAATATAATCACCGTATAGATTTCAAGGCGGCCCAGCAGCATGCACCACACCAAAAGCCATTTCCCCATTTCAGGGATGGTCGAATAATTACCCATAGGGCCTACCATTCCCAGACCGGGGCCTACATTGCCGATGGCCGAGGCCACTGCCGATATAGACGTGATTATATCAACGCCCATGCCGGCAAGCATCACGGAACAGACAACGAAAAGACCTGTATAAAGCGCCAGAAAACCCAGAATACTCCGGATCACATCATCTGAAACGGTTTTACCGCCGATTTTTACATTGACCACCGCCCTGGGATGCAGGAGGCCAAACAGTTCCTTGTAGCAGTATTTAAAGCAGCACATGATGCGCACGCACTTCATGCCGCCGCCGGTTGACCCGGCGCATGCGCCAATAAACATGCCGACCAAAAGAATCAACTGGGACATGGCCGGCCATTGGTTATAATCGGCAGTGGCATAACCGGTGGTAGTCACGATGGAGACAACCTGGAATGCGCCATAGCGAATGGAGTCTCCGATGGTGTCATAGACTTGCCCGTAGAGGTTGAAACTGATCACAGCGGTGAGAACCAGAACCATGATCAGATAAAACCGGCACTCCGAATCCTTCCAAAAAGCCAGGGTCTTGCCCTGAAGCATTTGGAAGTGAAGGGAATAATTGATACCGGCGATGAACATGAAAAATATAATCACGACATCAATATAGACACTGTCATAATAGGCGACGGAAAGATTCCTTGTTGAGAACCCGCCGGTGGGCATGGTGGTAAACGTATGATTCAGCGCATCGTAGAATCCCATGCCGCCGGCCATCAGCATCAAAACCTGGACAATGGATATGACGGCATAGACTTTCCACAGCATTTTTGCCGTATCCTGGATGCGGGGTTTTAATTTATCCGGCACCGGACTCGGGACCTCGGCTTTATATAATTGCATCCCGCCAACTCCCAGAAAAGGGATAACGGCCACAAACAAAACGATAATCCCCATGCCGCCAAGCCATTGAATCAGGCTCCGCCAAAGGAGCATCCCCTTGGGTACGGCTTCGACATCGGTCATCACGGAAGCGCCGGTGGTGGTGAATCCTGAAACGGATTCAAAAAAAGCGTCAATAAACGTCTCAAAGACTCCACCCAGATAAAACGGCAACGCTGCAAAAAGTCCCGCGACAGTCCATCCGATGGCCACAATCGCCATCCCCTCCCGCTGGCTGATAATTTCAACCTTTTTTCCCCTGAAGACCAGTCCGAGAATGATGCCAACCCCTGAAGTGACAACGAAAGAGTGGATGAATGCCCGGAGACTCTGTTCACGGAAATACCATGAAAACATCATCGGAATCACCATGACCAGGCCCAGAAAAAACAGGAGTATGCCGACAAGATAGAAGACGTATCTCCAGCGCATTAAAAATATTCCAGTTTGACGGTCAATAATTTTTCAATTTTAGAAACAACCTGCCGTCTGGCGAATATAATGATCCGGTCATTGGGTTCGATGACACTGCTGCCGGAAGGAATCATGATTTCATCCTTTCGGATAATGCCGATAACCAGCGCGCCTTTGGGCATTCCGGTCTGCCTTAGGGGCTTGCCGACGATATCCGATGTCTCCAGCGCGACGGCTTCCAGCAGCTCCGCCTTTTCGTCGACAAGGGTTCTTGCGGAAAGCACTTTTCCCCGGCGGATGTGTTGAAGAATGGAATTTATTGCAGAAAGCCGTGGACTGACCACCTGTTCCAACCCTATAGTGGACATCAGCGACAAATAACCGAATTTATTCAGCTTGGTAATAACCTGTCGCGTGCCCATCCGCTTGGCCAAAAGGGACACCAGAATATTGGTTTCCTCATCATTGGTCAAGGATACCACGACATCCATCTCACGGATATTTTCCTCAAACAAAAGGCCCTGGTCCGACCCATCCCCCTGGATGACCACGACTTTGTCCATGATATCGGCAATGACCGCACACCGCTCCGGGGAACGCTCGATGAGTTTGGTGTATATGGATTTTTCTTCGAGCGACCTGGCCAGTCTCAACCCGATCTCTCCGCCACCGACGATCATCACTCGTTTTACCGGACGGACATGCTTGTCAAATGCCGTGAGAATATTTTCAAGCCCCCTTTTCTCGCTTACAAAATAGACGAGATCCCCCGGATACATCCGGTCATCGCCTCCGGGAATGATCATTTTGCCTTCCCGCACCAAGGCGGCAATCAGTATCGGATCACCGATTTTATTCGGCAGATCGGAAAGCCGGGTGTCGGAAAGCCGGGTGTCTTTATCCATCCGAATACCCACAAATTTGAGGCGCCCTTCTGCAAAATCTCCGATATCCAGAGCGCCGGGCACGCTCATGAACAGTTCAATGGCCTTGACGACTTCAATATCAGGATTGATGACCGTGTCGATGTGGGGAATGCCTTCTTGAAATGTCTTATGATAATCGTCGTAATCCCCCTTGCGAATCCTGGCGATCTTCTTGGTGGCGGGTGAAAGGATGTCTGCCACCAGGCAGGCCACCAGGTTGATTTCATCACTGTTCGTAACCGCAAGCAGAATCTCGGCGCCTTTGATGCCGGCTTTTTCAAGCACAACCGGACTGCTCCCGGACCCGATGAGCGTCTCCACATCGATTTTTTCCGATACGTTGGCAATGGCATCAACATCCGTATCCACCACAACCACGTCTTTGCCTTCATGGGCCAGCCGGCTGGCGATATTGAAGCCCACCTGACCCGAGCCCACAATGATAATTTTCAACAGATTCTCCTTGATTAAAATTGTCGAAAGGATTTTTCCTATCCAGACCCTTTATACCCTTATTACAAAATTATGGCAAATACCTTTGAAACGCTTTCCCTTGTAACCTTTGGGAAAGGCGGGTGAACCGCTGCTGGGTTTTGTCGTTTTTCACGCCGATGGCCAAAGCTTTTTTTGTGCCCACCAGGACAACCAGCCGTCTCCCCCGAGTCACGCCGGTATAAATCAGGTTCCGCTGGAGAAGCATATAATGCTGGGTCAGCACCGGCATGATTACGGCCGGATATTCAGACCCCTGGGATTTATGGACCGACACCGCGTAGGCCAGCGCCACTTCATCAAGGTCATTGATATCATAGATCACCGGCCGGCCGTCAAAGTAGATTGTGACTTCCCTGGTCTCCCGGTTGATTCCGGTGATGCGGCCGACATCGCCGTTAAAGACGTTTTTCTCATAATTGTTGCGGATCTGCATGACCTTGTCATTGACATGATACACCGTATGGCCGTACGTCACGCCCTCTTTGGAGGGATTTAAAATTTTTTGAAGCTCAAGGTTCAAATTCGTGGTGCCCACCGTCCCCTTGTGCATGGGAGACAGGACCTGAACATCATGGGTTTTGTTGAATCCGAATCTGGTCGGAATCCGGTGTGAGGCAAGCTCAAGGATGATCTCCAACACCCGCTCGGGCGATTCCTGCTCAATGAAATAAAAATCCGATTGCTTATCCTCGGGATTGATTTCCGGCATGTAACCGTTATTGATCCGATGGGCGTTGGTGATGATGCTGCTTTCCTTTGCCTGGCGGAATATTTCATTGAGCCTTACCACCGGCACGACCCTTGAGGCGATGATGTCATCGAGCACATTGCCGGGACCCACTGCCGGGAGCTGGTTGACATCCCCCACCAGAATCATCGTGGCGTCGGGCGGAACAGCCTTGAGCAGATGATACATCAGTGTGGCGTCGATCATGGATGCCTCGTCCACAATCAACAAATCGCAGGCCAATTGATTTTTTTCATTTTTCTGAAATCCGCCGCTGTGAAAATTATAGGAGAGCATTCGGTGAATGGTGCTGGCCGAATGGCCGGTGGCTTCGCTCATCTGTTTGGCCGCCCGCCCCGTGGGCGCCGCCAAAAGCACCTGCACGTTGAGCTGACTGAAAATTTTCAGCACCGCGCGGATAATGGTGGTTTTTCCGGTTCCCGGCCCGCCGGTGATTACCATCATTTTATGCTCGGCCGCCAGCGCGACCGCCTGGGCCTGATTATCGGCCAGGGTGAAATCAAGCTCCCCCTGGACCCATTTCACCGCCCGCTCCGGATCTATCCGGCGGATGGATTTGGGCGTGTTGATCAACCGCCTCAGGAGATAGGAGGTCCCGGTTTCACAGATATGATACCTTGCCAGATAGACCGCTCGGGAACTTGGATCATCTGCCGCGCCGTTTTTTTCCTCTTGTTCGATAACGATTTTTTTTTCCGATGCGATATGATCAAGCGCTTCAATGACTTTATCCTGTCCCACCTCGAGAATTTTGCAGGATTGATTCAGCAGTCCGTCATAGGGATAATACAAATGCCCGTCATTGGACAGTTCGTTTAGCACATATAAAATCCCCGCGCGGATGCGCAGCGGTGAATCTTTTGAAATGCCGAGGTTTGATGCGATTTTATCGGCGGTTAAAAAGCCGATGCCGAATATGTCGGTGGCCAGCTGATAAGGGTTTTCCGTGACGATTTCAATGGATCGGTTGCCGTAGGTTTTAAAAATCTTGATGGCATACCCGATGCTGACCTGATGGGACTGAAGGAACATCATCACAGTGCGGATTTCCTTCTGTTCGTCCCAGGCGCTTTTGATCATTTCAATCCGCTTGTGGCCGATCCCCTCGATTTCCGTGAGCCGTTCAATCCGGTTTTCGATGATATCAAGCGTTTTTCTGCCAAACCGACCGACGATCCTTTCGGCCATTACCGGCCCGATCCCTTTGATCAGGCCCGATCCAAGGTATTTTTTAATGCCGTGCACCGTTGAGGGCATGGTGGTGCGGTATTGTTCGACCTCGAATTGCTCGCCGTATTTGGGATGAATTTTCCATCGCCCCTGAAACTCCATAACCTCACCCGGCATGGGTTCCATAAGATTGCCGACCACGGTCACCATGCGGCGCTCGCCTTTTACCTTAAGTTGGGCAATGGTGTATCCGTTTTCCGGGTTGGTGAATGTGATACGCTCTATCTGGCCGGACAGGTCCACACGCATGGGTTTGGTTGCTTCTTGATTTTCAGTAGTAGCGCCCATATGAGTTTACCCATATGAGTTCATTGGAATGCTCCTTTTCCCATATCCCGACACGGGAAAAGGAGGGCAGGGGGCTATCCGGCTATTTTTTCCTTGGCCATTTGAAAATACATGGAATCCGGATATTCGGCCACAATGCGCTTGTAAACTTCTATCTGCTGATCGGTTTTTCCAAGCTTTTCATACATGCGGCCCAGATTAAAAAGCGCCTGGTCCTTCATCGCGGCGCCCTCGTCGGAAACGATCATGTTAAAATATTTAGCGGCATTCTCTGGGTCTTCCTTTGCCTCAAAAGCGTATGCCAGACCGTTTAAAATCAGATTTTTAAATGCCGCCTGATCGCCAAACGCATCCAAAGCTTTCTCATAAGACTTTATGGCATCGTCATATTGCTTAGACCGGAAACACAGATCCGCATAATTTAACAGGGCTGCTTTCCCTGCTCCTGTGGAACCGTATTGATCCATAACTTCCTGAAACGCTTTTTTCGATTTATCATAATCCTCGGCTGAAGGCTCCTGGTAGCTGATCATTTGAGGGTCTTTGCGCATCAGGGAATTATAATTTGAAATCGCTTTGCCGAGCATTTCCGCGCCCTTTTCCTCCTGATGACGCTGGTAATAAACCATGCCTGAACCGGCCACCACGGCGATAAAGACGGCCATTGCCGCCATGATGATCTGCTGCTGATGTTTTTTCACTAATTCCAGCGCGCGACCGATAAAAACCAAAAATGGGTCCGGTTCCTCGAGCAATTCCTTGCGTGTTTTATCTTCCGCCATGTAAGTTCTCCATTGTAAGTGTCATCTGTTAATATATTTTTGAACAAAAGGCGCTTATAACTTTTCCGGCTTGTCGGGATTTGGATACTGCCTTAATTTTCGGATCCTCTCCCATCCGTCTTCGGGAATGCTGGCTCCCATTACCTGGCAGACTTCATAGCCGCATGCCGATGCCAGCCGGCCGCTGTTTTCAATCGAATATCCATGAACCAGGCCATATAAAAAACCGGCCGCCCACAAGTCTCCGGCGCCGGTGGTGTCCACGGCTTGCCCGGACCCCATGGGCTCGATAATTGTCTTCTGTTTCCGATAAACAACCCGGCTGCCCCTGGGACCGAGCTTCAGCGCCGCGATATCCGCGTGCCTGGAAAGTCTATCCAGCGCCTTATCTTCATCCGAATGGCCGGTGTAGGCCTTTGCTTCATCCTCATTGGCAATCAAAATATCCACAAAATCCGCGATCAATTCATCTAAAATATCTCTGGCGTCATCCACCACATTAAAGCTGGCCAGGTCCAGGCTGATAAGTGCGCCGGCGTCTTTGGCCGATCTCAATGCCGCCAGCATCAGATCCCGGTTAAAAAGAAGGTACCCTTCCACATGGACAATGGCTGCATCGGCAAAACACTCATGCGTTACATCCTCCGGACGCATCTGACCCGCGGCGCCCAAATAGGTAAACATGGACCGCTGGGCGTCCGGCGTGATAATGGAAAGCACACAGCCGGTGGGGTGGTCCGAGGAAAACAGAAAAGACTCCACCTCATGCTTTTTCAGGTCTGCCATAAAAAAATCGCCGAGCTCATCTTGGCCCAGTTTTCCCACAAAACGGGCGGAACCGCCGAGTTTTTTAACGCCGATGGCGGTATTGCATGCCGAACCGCCGGGCACCAGAGAGGGAGGGGTGGAAGTCTGGGAAATCAGTTTGCCGATGTAATGGCTGTCCACAAGGTTCATGCCGCCTTTGGCAACGCCCAGCCGGTCTAAAAACTCATGTTGCTCCTGGGCGAGCAAATCCACCAGGGCCGATCCGATGCCCACAATGGTTTTCCTGTTTCCCCTGATGTTCAATATGCCCATTACCACACCAGGTCTTTATTGATCCAGCCGATATCGCCGTCCGCGTGCTGGATCTGAATCCAGTCCTTCTGACGCTTGACAACCTTAAACGGAACGCCCCGCTCCGCCTTAAACATTATATCGGCATTGGTGGAAGGCTCTTTGCGGATATTGCACAGGTCATTTTTTGTGATTACAGAATCTATTTTCCCCACAAGAGATTTGTTGACCCAGGCTTTGGTGCCTTCAAAGTCTTTGAAGAAAAGCCATTCACCGGTCGGGTCCTTGTCTATCACATCCAGCGGGGTGTACTGTTCAGCCTTCCACAGGGCGTCGTATTGCATACCGGGCCCTGAACGCATGTTTGCTTCAGGCACGCTGACGGCCAGCCGTTCGGCCCACGCAGCGGCGTTCCCAAATAAAAGGACAATCCATGAAACCAACAGAACGCGTTTCATCCGATTCAAATTAGTAAATGTGCTCATTGCTTCTCCTCTGATATTTATTTTTCAGGCAGCCATCAACTGGGTGACCGCCTCTTCAAGACCATCAATGGACAGCTCAAACATGGGAAAAATCTGGCCAATCTGGACAATTGATCGCGTATAGGACCACATCCGCTCGGAAACCGGGTTTAACCATACGTTATGTTCAAACGTATCGGCCAGAAATTTCAGCCGCTCGATGCTCGGTTTTCCGCTGCGTTCATGAATATAGATGGAACCATCCCTTGCCATGAGTTCATAGGGCGCCATGCTGGCGTCTCCCACCAGGATCAGGCGGGTTTCGGGGTCCATCCGGCCAAAATCCTCAATGCGCTTGGGTTTCTTGAACCTTGAAGGATCTTCCCAGATCGTATCATAAATTGTATTATGAAAAAAATAGGTTTTCAAATCCTTAAACTGGGACCGGGCGTAATTAAACAGAGTCTGGACCACCGGCACATAAGGGTCCATGGACCATCCGCCGTTATCGATCGCCAGAATCACCTTGAGCCGGTTTTTAAAGCTCCGGTCAAAGATAATTTCAATTTCACCGGCGTTTTTCATGGTCTGATAAATAGTTTTATCCACATTTACCTGATCCTTGGGACCAAACGGCACCATGTTCCGAAGGCGCTTAAGCGCCTCCCCCATCAACGCATTGGTGAGCGGCCCGGATTTGGAATAATCCTTGTATCGGCGTTCATTGGCCACTTTTACGGCGGATTTATTTCCCGACGCGCCGCCCACCCGGAGTCCTCCCGGATGATATCCCGAATGCCCCACCGGAGAAGTTCCTCCGGTGCCGATCCATTTGTTTCCACCGTCATGGCGCTCGGTCTGTTCTTTAAGGCGTTCTTTGAAATATTCAATCAACTCATCGGGAGAAAGCTTACTCAGTTTTTCCGGGTCAAGGCCCAGGGCATCAGCAATGGACTGGGGGTCTCTGAGCCACTGATCCAGCAACGCCCTGGCGATTTCATCCAG
>JALOPH010000147.1 GCA_025453995.1 Desulfobacterales bacterium | reverse complement strand
CGTTGAAGGCCGCCATCAATATTGGGACCAAAAAATCGAGGATGTATACACCGACCACCGGGAGATCTACAATGATTATGATGAAAACTCCTGGGGTGGCAGCGCAAAGCTCAACTGGAACCCGAACACGGACCATGCGGTGAATCTGGGATTCGACGGTGACTGGGGGAAATACGACTGGATTTACTATACGCAAAAATATTCCACCCGGAACTGGGCGGTCTATGCCAACGACACCTCCACCTGGGACAAGTTCACCTTAAATGCCGGGCTTCGGTATGACGACAACCTGGATTTCGGTTCCGAAGTGAGTCCTTCCGCTGGGGCTGTTTATCGCCTGTTTAATGACCAGGCCCTTGTTAGAACCCAGGTGGCCAGGGGGTTTTCAGCGCCGGCGCCCGCATGGGTCAATGATCCGACCTACGGCAACAAAGACTTAGACCCGGAAACCGCCACGAATTATCAGATAGGCACTGAAACCTGGTTTCTGAAATTTTTCCGGTTTGAAACCAATCTATTTTACGCGGATGTGGAAGACCTCATCCGCTATAATTGGGATGCCCGCAAATATGAAAATATTGATGAAGTCACCCGCAAGGGTCTTGAAAGCACCCTGTCAGCGGCCTTTGATTTTGGCCTGGATCTTTCTTTTTCCTACACCCTCGTGGATGTGGAGGATGAAGCCACCCACAAGGAAATCAAGGACATTCCTACAGATCAGTACCAGGCATCCGCAGCCTACACCTGGCAATGGATGACCCATTCGCTTCTGGGGAAATACACGGACTATAACTCCACGTACCCTGAAACCAAAGATAAGAAGTTTGTGTTTGATTATCTATTCAAGGCCCGGCTGCCGGAAATCAGATATCTGAGCGAGTCGGAGGTATTCTGCGCCATATACAACTTGTTCAACACCAATACGGTCTACCGGGAGGTTTGGCCCCAGCCGGACCGGTGGGCGGAAGCGGGACTTCAGCTGTCATTTTAACTCCCCGATGATATCGTTGATTTTTTTCAGTGATTCGATTAAGAATACCCAATGAGCAATCCGCTAAAGAAAAAACTCTTTTATCAAGCGATAACGTATATTCTGCCCATTGTTGTTCTCTCCATTGTCCTCACCAGCGTGATTCTGTCCCTGTCAACCAACCGGTTTTTTCAAAAAACAGTTCGGGCCGATTATAAAAACATCATCCAAACCACTGCCGGCGGCATTTCCCTGTATTATAAAGACGCCCGGACAAACCTGGAAAGCATTGCCCAGCTCATCGGCTCTTTAAAACTCGATCCCTGGCAAAAAGAAATCGCACTGACCGCATTTTTGCAAGACAACCCGCAGTTCTCAGCCATTGACCTGATCTCCGCGCAAGGCGACAGGGTTGCCCAAGTATTACCGGATTCACCTTTTCAAAATGAGGCCCACAAGGATCCGATTGACCAGGCCGTGTCCGGCCGGATCGCCGTTTCCAAAGTCACGGTAGATAAGGACGAGCTGCCCCACATGGATTTTTTTGTGCCGGTGTTTCGGCTGGGGCATGTGGATGAAATTCTAAGGGCCCGGCTGAGCCTAAAATTCATCTGGGATATTCTGGAAGGCATCCGGATCGGAGAAAAAGGCCAGGTTTTTGTGATGGATGGTTCGGGCCGCATTATCGCCCACAAGGAAATTCACAAGGTGCTGCAACCGTGCCAGGGCGCAACACCGGAGGCATTAAACGCCATTCGCGAAAAAGCCGGCCCCATGGAATGTGATGCTGAACATTCTTCTTACAACCTGGGAATCTACATATCCGACCTTGACTGGGTCGTGGGGGTGACCCAGCCGCGAAGCGAAGTTTATGGGTATCTGTATCAAAACATCTATTGGGCCGCGCTGATCAGTCTGATTATCGCCGTTTGCTCGGTTCTCCTGGCATGGAAGGGCACCCGGCGGCTTCTGGCCCCCATCAACGCCCTGCATGGCGAGGTGCTGAACATCAGCCGCGGAGATCTGGACCATATAGTTCCCATAGACAGGGAAGATGAAATCGCAGATCTAAGCAGAGCCTTTAATGAAATGACCGGTTCCCTGAAAAAGTATCTGGACCAGGAGGTTGAAACCGCCTGCACCCTGGCGCATCACAAAAGCCTCGCAATTTTAGGCACGGTGGCCAGCGAAGTATCCCATGAAGTGCGCAATTCTCTATTAGGTGTTCAGATGATGTTAAACGGCCTGAAAAGAGAACCCTTAAGCCCCAGTGGCCAGGAGGTCGTAAAAATCATCGAAAAAGAGATGGAGCAAAACAGCAGCCTTGTTAAGGGGTTTCTTAAAATTGCGAGAAAGCCGGATTTAAAACTCGCCCGGGGTCCCCTTGACGGACTGATCCGGGAAGTTCTGGACCGCATCCGTCCGGAAGCCGGCAGCCGGGGCATCGCTGTCACCCTGAACTGGGATCCTGCGATTCCCCATATTCGCATGGATGCCGCCTTGATAAATAATGCATTTGCCAACCTGGTCAAAAACAGCGTAGAAGCTATGAACGGCTCAGGGAGCCTTGCCATTACCGGAAAAATAGCCCAGGAGGAAATTCTGGTGTCTGTGAGCGACACGGGCTCCGGCATGGATTCTGAAACTTTGGAAAGGATTTTCGAACCGTTTTTTTCCACCAAGGGTGACCAGGGGATCGGCCTCGGCCTGGCCATTGTCAAATCCAACATAGAGGCCCATGGCTGGACCATTGAATGCGCCAGCAGCCCCGGAAAAGGGGCCGAGTTTATCATCCGCGTGCCGCTGGATTAGACGGCCGGATAAGGTTCGTTGAACAGCAATTCTGATCCGTGGTTTTGAAACAGATTCTAATCAACATGAATTGACTCTTCCGGGGTGTTCTGCTCAAGTGCCCTCATGGTCAAAGTTTTGATATGGGCTTCAAGACTTGCCTTGAGCATATCATAGGGACAGTCAACACAGTTGAAATCGCCGGACCGATAATATTCCTGCAAACGGCATCCGCCGGTGCAAAGGGGCGCCAGTTCGCATGACTTAACGCATTTTTCAGGCATCCGCCGATGAAGTATACGCGCCTCTTTTCTAAAATCAATCCCCGCGAATACATCGCCATACGCCAATTCCCCGCAATCCAGCAGGCAGGGGAGAATCTTTCCTTTCACATCGAAAATCAGGTAATTGCGTATATCAGCCATACAATAATTCCCAGGCGGATCAAAATGCATGGGAAATCCGCGCCGAACCGCTTCGGAGGCAAGCCATGTATAGATGGCAAAATCGCCGTTACCGCACACAAACTGAGTTTCATGGCTTCTGGGCTGAATCGGAGTAAATACGATCTCATCAATATGGATGCCCTCGGCAGCCATTTCATCCAGCATCAAAGGAATTTGCCTGTAATCATCTGAACCGGCGTCATATTGGCATTCAATGCCGACCTTCACCCGGCCGCCGATATTTTTGAGATTATTGATAATTTTCCGGTAAGTCCCCATGCCCTGTTTGTCAGGGCGCAGCCGGTCATGGATTTCCCGGGGCCCCGCCAAGCTCACCCGGATGTGTTTCAGATTTGCGGCCAGCATCCGGTTGAGCTTGTTTTCGTCCAAAAGCAGTCCGTTGGTGGTGACGCCCCAGTCATAACCGACCCCTTTTCCCAGACAGAAATGACAGCGGCGCGATGCGGAGTTAAGCACCACTTCAAAATTCAGCAAGGGTTCTCCGCCGATGTAATTATCCAGCACACAAAGGGGGTGTTTCTGATGGATAAGGGCCATGTAATAGGAATCGATTTTCTGGGCCGTCTCTTCGGACATGAACAGGGGTTTCGGTTCCTGATAGCAGTACAAACACCGGCAGTTGCACTCATAGGTCACCATCATGCGGCTTTTCAGCATATGGGCGTTGTGCGTGAGCTGCTCCCGGTAGAGCTTAATGGCGGACTCTTCATCCGCGTCCTCCGCGATAAGAACGCCATTGCCATACAACGACAAAAGCGTCTGATCGTCGGTCGGGTTTCCCAAAAGCTCCCGAACCCGCTGCCATTCATCCGGGGTCAACAGACAAAATCCCCTGGACATGGTATTGAACAGCGCAACCACGTCCATCCCGTTGACGGATAAAGGCAGGGTGGTTGTAAATTTTGATAAAAAATAGGTATTCATGAAAAATCCCCTTTTTTTGTTTACCCCTGAAGGGCTCCCCGGCCCTTCAGGGGCTGTTAAATTATTGTGGAAAATTGGTCTGACTATGCACGGATCGTTGGCGCGCCACCGCAGCAAATCAGTCCTACGATTACCTCAAACGAACCGGCGGTAATGTGGATCATGGCATCCTCCTTTTCTGGTGAAATGTTAAAATTTTTCCTAAAAGTGATTTTCAATCCGGATTGTGGTTAAGAGAATAAACAAGAAAATATGAGAAAAACATGAACGAAACGTGAGAATTTTTGATGAACGGGAAAAAAGGGGCGGGCGTTGAAAAAATTTTATTTTAAGGGGGACAAGCGCCATCCGGTTCCGTATTCGGACACGATTTGGATCGGGGCGTCAATGGCCGACAAGGCTTTCCTGAGGATTTTGACATACTGGCGGACCCTTGCCTGAACGGCTTTATACTCTCTGTCGGGCAAGTGGCCCCTGACAAGGCCCAGTTCCAGGTTGATCAGCCGGGTATTGATCGGAACGCCGTTGTAACGCATCAATAATTGGAGCAACTGAAACGGCAGGGGTCCCAGACGGCATGTCTTGCCCTTATGGTGAATTTCTCTTGCGCTGATGTCAATCGACAGAAAGGCCGGATCTGTGGAATCCGGCGGGCAGGCAGGCATATCCCTGAAGACAAAATCAGCGCCGGATGCCGCCAGCCGCCACCCTTTTGCCCGCACGGTTTGGAACGCATGGTCAAGACCGATTTTTTCAAGTTGCCGCCTTAGTTTGGCCACAATCCGGTTTATTTCAGGATAGGAGATCATTGCTTCCCCTCGGATGCCCGGCGGCGGGTCCCATTGCTGTAGCATGACGGGGCCGTGGAATTCTCTTGTAATCCGTTCTATAATGGCGATCCCCGCATGATGCTCCAACACATGGCCGTGTTTATGCAAAAGGGCCAGAAACAACTGAAAGGGCGTGCGGTCAAATTTTGCCTTCCTTCCGTCCGGTCCGGTGATTTCCCTGTCCTGAAAACCGATGATATATTGCCCTTGTTTAGCCTTTTCCCCGGGTTCCCAGCCGCAGGTCATGCGAACCTTCAGATCCAGGAAACCCGCTCCGGGTAAAATCGCCGGAAGCCCATGGGCTGATTTATGACATAGCATAAATAATGCGGGATTTTCCGCGTTTAACCGCAACCGGGATACTGACCGTTGCATGAACATTCCTATATTGCTCAGACTTCCAAGCAGGCGATGGGTGATTCTTTTGCCCAAATCCGTATGCGCAAAACACAATGGGTCTGCTCCGAGACCGTGCGACATTGCCGGAGTCGTCAAATGGCCGGCCGGGGACTCTTCCAGTTGTTCCGCCTGTGCATGATACGCCTGCCTCCAGTAATCCATTTCAGGCGTGCAGACCAGATCATGAATAAAACCGTCAAGGGGAAGGCTGAGCACCGCACCCGGATCAACCCCCTGGTGCGCGATGAACTCGGCAATGACCGAGACATGAAAGGCAAACCATTTAAACGGGAACGACGATGTTATGGGTGAATACGATGCCGTCAGAAAGTCGGAAGGATACATCACGCAGTGGTTGCCGATCCATCCCTGCTGAAAATAGTGACGGTGGATGAATCGGCTGACCCCTTCAACGACATCGGGCGGGGGATGTTAAGAGGGGTGATGCAACAGGGCCATCCAGTGGTCCCGGCTTGAAACCAGCCCTTCATTTTTCAGGCGTTGGATGCCCTCGATCAATGATTTGGGGCGGTTTCCGGATTGCCGAGCCAGGGATTCGGACAAATTTTCAGCATCGCTTCCGAAACCGGCCACCTGAATCGTCGAATCCCTGAAAACGAAATATCCGTTTTCAACGAGCGCTTTCATCTGTTTGGTCAAACTATGCCGTTTTTCAGGGGAAAGCCCGATGCCCGTGATGTCGTGATATACTTCTTCTTCCAGTTTCTGTTCGAAAAAAAGGAATGGATGACGGATGAATTTCCGGTCAATGGAAATGGACAGCAGGCCGTGTTCGAACAGCGGTTTCAACCTGCTCAGCACCATCCACATGGCCGGATTTTTGATTAAATATCCGGGCGGGATTATGACGTGGTGAAACACCAGGCAAAGCATCCGGATTTCGTTGGCGGCTTTTTCAGCGGCTTTTTCCGGGGAAAACCCGAGCCATTTACCGGCAAAAGGGTCCAGTTCCGAAAAATAGCAGATGAACCGGCCCTGGTGGTGAAGCGATAGTACGCTCCGGTTGTCTAAATCATTCATTTCTCAGCCGGGCTGACTGCAACCAGTTAAAGCCGTAAAGAGAAAATGAAAATGGGTAGTTCAACGTAAACCGCCTGGACATGGCATCGATGTATATTTTCTGGAACAAAAAGCTTCCTGGCTGCAAGTCGTCGATCAATCGGTCAAATTCTCGAAAAAGCGATTTTTTCGTATCCGGATTGTTGGCGGCAAGAATCATACCGGCCAGGCGGGTCGCTTTCGGCGAATCAAATCCGCCGGCTTTGGACGGGATATCATCCAGTTTGACCCATAATCCGAGAATTTCTTCCGGCCGGCGAGGGTTTGCGGTCAATTCCGTCAGCACGGCGTCAAATTCCGTGTTTTGATAATGACGCTCATTCAGTACATCCAGAGGAAGTGTTTTCAGATGAGTCCGGATACCCACATCGTTTAGGCAAAGCTGAATATATCGGGCGACCCTGAGTCCCGTTTCATCGCCGGAAGGCAAAAGCATCTCAAACTCAAAGAATTGCCCGTTTTTCACAAGATAGTGGGACTGCGGATCCAGTGTCCAGCCGGCTTTTGCAAGCAATTCTTGGGCCAGGGCTGGATCATAATCTAAAGGCTTGAGATCCGGATCATGAAAAGGGGACTGGTTGCCCATGGGACCGGCAACCACTTCGGCAAAGCCGTTCAGCATCTTTTGAACGATGTAGTCCCGGTCAATGGCATGGGTTAAGGCCCGCCGCACCAATGGGTTTGCAAATAGCTGATGACGGATGTTATACAGCAGGATGGAATAATAATGGTAAGTGGATTTCGAAAAATAGAACCGGTCCGCATATTTCTCGATGATTTGATAGTCTTTAATCGCTAAATCGCCGACAATATCGGTTTCCCCATTGATCAGGCGAACCCAGGATTCTTCCCGCTGAGGGATATAATAAAAAACAACTTGGTCAATGGCAGGACGGCCGTTGTAATAATTTTCATTGACCGTCAATATGACGCGACCATCGTCCTTCCGTTCGGCAAATTTAAATGGACCGGAGCCAACGGGGAAATCATCCAGATTGAGGTTTGCATGACGGCCAAAATCCGGGATAATCTCCACATCCCAGATACTGGTTAAGAAAGACGGGTCATCCTGTTCTATCTGGATTTCCAGCACATATCCATCAACCGCCTTGACACTTCTTATTTTTTGCGCCAGCCCTTTTTGTAAATTTTTAGTTAAAGTCAAAATCGAATACACGGCGTCGGCGGCGGTCACCGGAACCCCATTATGAAAACGGGCGTCCTTGCGCAGCTCGATCCGCCAGGTAAACGTTTTCTGGGCATACGCCCAGTGAGCGGCCAGGTCCGGTTGAAGTCCGCCATCCGGGTTCGGCACAAAGAGAAAGCTATAAATAAATGGAAAAACATATCTGGACCCCGAAAATTCTAGAGTATGGGGGCAAAAGGGGCCGAAATTATAGTCCACATCAATCCGGAGGACATTTTCGGACGGGGCGGCAGCAGGCTGATTATGAGGATCTTCACTTGAAGAACAGGCCGACAATAGAACGACCAGCGCCGGAAGCCATACAAAATGAATTATCCGCTGCGGGGAATTCTTCACGATAAACCAAGGTCCTTTTTTAAAATGAAAAAACCGCTTCATTTTTCCAGGGTGTTGGTTTGAGAGTATTTATTATTTGCCCAAACACGGGATTTCAGTCGTTGTGCAACCCCTTTCTTTGGGGCAGAATATTTGGTAAACCCATTTAACAAAAACAAGCCGCAAAAAGAATTGGGTTCAGTGCGAAACCATGTTATGTACTTTTCTTAATTGTGTTTTATGTAACACCCTTTATAGATTTAAAAAATAAAATGAACAAACCTTTTATTTTGGCTTTATTAATACTGTCGGTGGCGGCCTGCAGTGACGGCCGCCCGGATCACCAGAAAAGCAGGATTCTCCGGTATGACATTCCCGCGCCTGTCGGATCGCTGATCCCATGGGAAACTATGGGCTCCGGGGCAAATCATATCCATCCGTTTCTTTTCAGTTGCCTGTGTGTTCCGGATGAAAACGGCGATCTGAAACCGGATCTGGCGGTCAGTTGGAATTATGATCCGTCCGAATTTATCTGGACAATTGAAATCAGAAAAGATGCCCGGTTTCACGACGGCGCGCCGGTAGCCGCCCAAGATGTGAAATTCTCTATACAGAGCTTTTGTGTGAACGGGATCAGGAACTACTCTGGAAATTCGATCAAGACAATAGAGATTGTCTCCCCAACCCGGATCTGTATAAAACTCGTCGCAGGAGATCCGGATTTTATAAACAAAATCTGGGATACAGGTATCGTCCCTGAGCGTT
>JALOPH010000012.1 GCA_025453995.1 Desulfobacterales bacterium | reverse complement strand
ATAATTGACTTTTTTAAAATTAAATTCTCAAGATCAGTTTGAAATAAATAAAATCGATTTTCAAATTGAATAGAATATGTTATTTGGTTTTTGCACAACTTCCCAGAATCTCAGAATCTGAAAAACAAGCAGTTCAAATGGTTCGTGAAAAATTCCAATCGATATAACATCGTATAATATTGCCCTGGAATCTCAAAAACGCATGTGTGTATAATAATATTATAGGCTTATAGGAAAGAATCTGTATGAAAGAGATATGGATTGCGTTTGGATTGACGTTTTTCGCAGGAATGGCAACTTCGATCGGAAGCATCCTCGCATTCACGGCGAAGAGAACGGACTACCGTTTCCTGTCGGTGGCAACAGGCTTCTCTGCTGGCGTCATGCTGTATGTATCTTTCGTGGAGATCTTCGTCAAAGGCGTCGATTCACTGGTTGAACGATTCGGCGAAACCGGGGCACACTGGGTCAATGCAGGCTCTTTCTTTGGCGGAATGCTGTTGATAGGGCTGATTGACAATTTGATTCCCGCCGCCGAAAACCCGCATGAAACACACTCGGCAGCCGAAATGCTCCCACTGCGCTATTGTTCCGCCCCTGAGCCGGATTTCCAGACATTGTCGGAGACAGACACGAAAGCGCCGGACATGCACGATCACATCGCTCATCGTAAGCTCCTGCGCATGGGCCTGTTCACGGCATTGGCCATTGGGATTCATAACTTCCCGGAGGGATTGGCCACCTTTCTCGCGGCGCTTGAGGATCCCAGCCTGGGTTTTGCTATTGCCGTCGCAGTCGCCCTGCACAACATACCCGAAGGAGTCAGCGTCTCTGTTCCCATCTTCTACGCCACCGGCAATCGCAAGAAGGCTTTCGCCTACTCTGCCCTCAGTGGCCTGGCTGAACCGATCGGAGCGATCATCGCGTACGCAGTGATCCGCCTCTTCCTTGGCGGCAACACCGGAGTGCTTCCTCCGGAGGTGATGGGGGTCCTCTTTGGCGGCGTGGCGGGCATTATGGTATATATCAGCCTCGATGAACTGCTACCCACAAGCCGCGCCTATGGCAAAGGGCATGATAGCCTCTTTGGTCTGGTCGCAGGCATGCTTGTGATGGCGCTCAGCCTGTTGCTGATGAAGTAGCGAAATGGCATGCCCAAGCACAAGCTTCTGCTTACGTCTAACAGCCGCGTCAAAGCCTGGGCGTTAGCCAAAAATAAAAATATGCGCAAAGAATTTGGAAATACGCGTACTCGGTTTTTCAATCCCGATTACGCGTAAGGGTACCGTCCGCTCAAAACCGGGCTGGGCAGGGCAAGTCCATTGGAAATCAAAAAGCGACTTTTTCCCCGGCGGCGAATAGGCGCACTTCCTTGCCGATTAAAATGAATCCTAATGGTTGTAATAATTTTTTTACCGCTGTGACTATGCCTTCTGAAACAAATGAACATCCTGCCTTGGAACCGGCGGATTGATATTTTCCGCGTCAAAGCGCTTTTTGACCGCTTCGATGATATCAAAATACGCGTCCCAGTAATCATCCGCCTTCACCCAGGGCCGGCAAATCAGGGTCACCTTGCCGCCGGCGGCCTCGCTGACTGCGATCTGGGGCGCGGGGTCCGCCAGCACTCTTTTGTCGGCCTTGACCAGATCCAGCAGCGTGCGTTTGGCCTTGTCGATATCCTCGTTAAAGGCAACGGCAAACGACAGGTCCACGCGGCGTGTTCCCTGGGTGGCATAATTGACGATATTGTCGCCGGTCATCTTGGCGTTGGGCACAATGATGGTTTTGTTGTCCACGGTGACAAGAATGGTGGTAAAGATCTGAATCTCCTTCACTGTCCCGGCCACACCGGCGCCCTCAATATAATCCCCGACCTTAAACGGCCGGAAGATGAGCATGAGAACTCCCGCCGCAAAATTGGACAACGACCCCTGGAGGGCAAGGCCTATGGCAAGACCGGCGGCGCCCAGAACCGCGATAAACGATGTGGTCTGAATGCCAATCTGCCCCAAGGCCGCAATCACGACAAACGCGACCATGGCGATATAAGCCAGATTGACGGTAAAGGAGATCAGGGTCTTGTCCACGCGGGTTTTTTGCATTGTTTTTTCTATCAGATTTCTCAACGCCTGGGCCACCCACCGCCCGATGATAAATATGGCAATGGCCGTGATTAACCTGACACCGAAATCCATGCCAAGATCCGTCATTTTCGCGATTACCTGCTGAATGTTTTCCATGGTGAAATATTTTTCCATAGGATTATCCTCATGCTTAGAGATTAGAAAAAGTTGATGGATAGTATTGAATTTTGAAAATTCATCTTCATATTGATTAACATAAGGAAGATATTTGAAGCAACATTGAAAAGAACATTGCCAGGAAGCCCAAAAACACTTATATGAATTTCCCGTGACGAGTCTTGGAATGCTTGACATTATTGAGTATTTATCTTTATATGATCATAAGTAGTCGAATTCGCTAATTTCATTTTTCCCAGACTCAAGAGGAGGCCCATGTCCCGTCTGCTCAAGGCTTTTTTTAAATCCACCTGGGGAAACACCTCAATCCCTTTTGAAGTTGTTTTTGCCGATGGCTCGCGTTACCGAAACAAGGAAGCCGTACCGGAAGTCGTCATTCGATACAAGTCCCGCCTGGCCCAATTCGACACCATATTTAATCATGGGTGGGGGCTCATTGAATCATATATCCACCAGAGAGTGGATATTGAAGGAGACTTAAAACGCCTCATCCTGGCATCGGCTCAAACCGGTCCGTCCCTGATCGAAAACACCCTTCAGCTCCGCCTTCCCCACCCGGTGATCCGCATTCGCAATTTCTGGCATGAAGTCCGCTTCGGCAACCGCAACCTGCCCCAGGCGGTCAAAAACGCCCTGTTCCACTACAACCGGGGGTCGGAAATATTCTGGCAATATCTTGACCCCACCATGACCTATACCTGCGCCTACTGGAAAAACGGCACCCGGACGTTGAAAGAAGCCCAGGAAAACAAACTGGAGCATGTGTGCCGGAAACTCAGGCTCAAGCCCGGCGAACGACTGATTGACGTGGGCGGCGGATGGGGGTCGCTCTTGTTTTACGCCTGCGAAAAATACGGTGTTCTGGGAACGAATTTAAGCCCCACCATTGACCAGAACCGCTGGCTGATGGAAAATGCCAGAGAAAAAGGGCTTGGGGATAAAATCTCCATCCAGGAAAAAGACTTCCGCCAGGTGGAAGGGACTTTTGATAAATACGCCTCCCTGGGGGTTTACGAGCACGCGGGCAAAGGCCAGCTCAAGGACTGGATCAGCAGCATGGCCAGATGCCTCAAGCCCGGCGGCATCGGGGTGCTGCATTTCATCGCCCATGACCTGTCCATGGAAACGGATTTTTTTATCCGCAAGCATATTTTTCCGGGCGGTTATCTGCCGGGGCTTGCCGAAACAATTGAAATCATGGCCAAGCATGGGCTTGAGATACTCGACATTGAAAACCTGCGCCGTCACTATGCCCTGACGCTGGATGTCTGGGCGAAAAATTTCGACGACAACTGGGAAGCCATTCACCGCTATGACCCGGAGCGCTTCAATGAAAAGTTTTACAGAACCTGGCGCACCTATCTGCATTTCTGCGCGGAATATTTCCGCACGGAAAACACGGTGCTGAGGCTCTACCAGATTACTTTTTCAAAGGGAAACACCACTGATTATCCCATGGACAGGGAGTTTTTATACAAATGACATCCCCATCATCCAAATTAAAGATCGCCGTGGCCGGCGGCGGGGTTGCAGGAATTGTGGCGGCGTATCTGCTGCAGCAAAATCATCAGGTCACCTTGTTTGAAAAAAACAATTATGTGGGCGGCCACACCCATACGGTTCCGGTTCCGGATGGCCCGGACGCCGGGACCATGGTGGATACAGGGTTCATCGTTCACAATGACCGGACCTACCCCAATTTCATCAAATTCATCGGCCAGCTGGGCGTGGAACGGGTCAAATGCCCCATGTCGTTTTCATACTTTGACCGTAAATCCGGATTTCAGTATTCGAGTGCCGCGCCGTTTGCCGACTGGAAAAACTTCTTTTCTTTTTCCTTCTGGCGATTTCTGTATGATATTCTCCGGTTCAACAAGCTGACCCTCCAAGCCCTTGGCAAAGGAGATTTGACGGACATAAGGCTGGGGGAGTATCTGCTCCAAAACAGGTTCAATCAGAAATTTATCAATCAATACATCATTCCCATGGGCGCAGCCATCTGGTCCACGCCCGATGACCAGATGATGGCATTCCCGGCCCGGACATTTGCCCGATTTTTTGAAAACCACGGACTTCTGGCCGTATCAGACCAGCCCCAATGGTACACCATCAAAGGCGGCAGCTGCCAGTATGTTCATGCGTTTATGAAAAAATTCACTGGGAAAATTTTTACAGGCAGTCCGGTTCGCAAAATCTCCCGGGGCGACGGAAAAGTCAAACTCGCCCTTGAAGACAGTGAGGAAATCTTTGACGCAGTGGTGATCGCCGCCCATGCGGACGAAGCGTTTGCCATGCTGGCCGACCCTTCAGCACGGGAAGAAAAATTGCTTTCTGTGTGGAAATACACGCCCAACAAAACCATTCTGCACCGGGACTCATCCTATCTTCCCCCGCTGCGCCGGGCCCGGGCGTCCTGGAATTATATCCGGGAAGACCATTCCGCCCATGCGCCGCCCATGACCATGACCTACTATATGAACCAGCTCCAGGAACTCCAAACCCGGTCTGATTATTGCGTGACATTAAATCCCGTCCGGCCCGTTGTCGCGGAAAAGGTGATCGGCGAGTTTGACTACACCCATCCGCAGTATACCTTTGATTCCACGCGCTCACAATCGGACCTGGACAGTTTAAACGGCGACCGAAACACCTATTTCTGCGGCAGTTATTTCCGGTACGGGTTTCATGAGGACGCGGTGATGTCGGCAGTCAACGTGGCCGCTAAATTCGGAATATCGCTATGAACTCAAAAATATTCAAAGGATTTGTTGAACATACCCGACTGCATCCGGTACGCCATGCATTCAAATATCCGCTCTATGTCTATGGATTTGACTTAGATGAACTCACCCATTTGGACCGGGAGCTGCCATTTTTTGGATACAACCGGCTTCGGCCTGTATCGCTTCACGATTCGGATTACTTGAATGAAAGCCGAGGCTCCATCAAGGAAAAACTGCTAAATTTGCTAAATGCAGACGGCTTGGATGATACTGTGTCATCCATAATTCTGATCACCTCGGCCCGGTATCTCAATTATGCATTCAACCCGGTGAACTTCTATTATTGTTTAAACGCTGGCGGCGACGTGATCCGGATGGTGGCTGAAGTCAACAATACATTCGGCGAACGCCACGTGTATGTCCCGAAACAAAAACCGGATCAGAACAATGGAAATAAACCTTCTCCCTATTATACAACCAAAGCATTTCACGTTTCCCCGTTTAATGACATGGCCGGAGAATATGAATTCTTATTTTCTTCTCCAAATGAGGCTCTGGATATAAAGATTCGTCTTTTGAAAGGAGGAACCGAAGCCTTCAATGCGCGATTGCAGGGAAAACAGATGCCGCTGACCGCCGCCAATCTGATCAAGCTGATCCTTCGACACCCGTTTGTCCCCCATCTGACCAAACCCCGGATTTTTATGGAAGCAGCCCGTCTGTATTTCCAGAAGCATATGGCATACCACCCGAAACCCGAGCCAGTCAGCCCCATGACCATTAAAAAAGTGAGGTCTTGAATATGACTAAAAAAATCAAAAAAGCGCGTTCTCCTATTGAATCGCTTCCGCCCTGCCCCAACCGACCCAATTGCGTGTCGTCCCAGAGCACAGACCCGCGCCATGCCATTGAACCGCTGCGCTATGACATCCCCATCAGCAAAGCGCATCAGAAATTGTTAAAGATTCTCAAAAACATGCCCCGGACGAAAATTATCAAGGAAAAGGCAAATTATATCCATGCCGAGTGCCGGACGCGTTTCTTGAGATTTGTGGACGATCTGGAGTTTCTTGTTGACGACACTGATGCCATCATCCATGTCCGGTCGGCCTCCCGGGTGGGATATTCGGACCTGGGCGTTAACCGCAAACGGGTGGAGCAGTTCCGGCGGGAGTTTGAAACCGAACTGGCCAAATCAAAAGAAAAGGACAAGACCGGCAAAAAACGGTGACCCGTTTTAGGAAAAATATTTCGTCAGATAATAAACGTAGATGCCGGAAAAAAATCCCTGGGTCGTTCCCCAGGCGATGTCGATGATGGTGATGGCCACCGGGTATCCTTTGACGAACGACAGGTTGGTCAGGTCATAGGTGCAGTAGAGTACAAACCCTGAGAACAGGCCCACAGCAATGGCGGTTCCCAGGTCGTTTTGAACCAGAAGCCCCAGGGATACAAAGACCGCAAGCCCCAAGGCGATGATAATCTGAACCGACAATCCCACGGGCAGGTTGAAAACAATCCGGTCGTTTTCAACGGCCGCCAGATAGCTCATGTGCTTGAAATAAATTGTCCGGGCGACCACAGACAACCAGATCAGGTCCAGAACGACGAATATGATAATGGAAACGCCCGCCACTTTTAAAAATGTGGATGAGATGAAATAGTTCATAACAGCCTCTTGAAGGTTTTATGGAAAAAATATATGTTCACATGCTGAAGGTCAAGGGATTATTAATATGCGTATGAATCAAATTTTATTTGCTGTTATTTTGGTGCTCTCATGGGCAGTTCATTCAAAAGCCGCTCAGATTGAAGGCGTTGAGTTCAAAGACACACATGTGATGAATGACTACACCTTGACCGTGCGCGGGGTCGGGCTGCTGAGGTATATGGTGTTTATAAAGGCTTATGTGGGGGCGTTTTATATGGATCAAAACCATCCGGCCAGCCGGGTTTTCGAAGACGTGCCCAAGCAGCTGGAACTCCATTATTTCCACGCCATTCCTGCATCTGATTTTGCGAAATCCACCCGCATCATGATGGGCAAAAATGTAACAACGGAGCAGTTTGAAAAAATTCGACCCCAACTTGAACAGATGAACGCGCTCTACCGGGATGTCCAGCCGGGAGACCGGTACACGGCTACCTATATTCCCGGTGCAGGCACGGAACTTGCCTTAAACGGCGATGCGCTCGGTGTTGTTCCGGGATTTGAATTCGCCAATGCATATTTTTCTATCTGGCTCGGGGAACACCCCATTGATAAGGGGTTCCGGGACCATCTTCTGGGGAAAAAATGAAAAAGCTGAACTGGACCCAAAGAACCGCCTATGCGGCCCCGGCATTTGCCCTGGCCGTTGTTGGCATCCCTGTTTATGTGTATATCCCGAAATTCTACACCGACGTCATCGGCGTTCATGTATCGGCCATGGGGCTCATCCTGTTGATCGTCCGACTGTTTGACGCAGTGACAGACCCGGCCATCGGCCTGATCTCTGATCGCATCCAAACGCCCTTTGGCCGAAGAAGGCCCTTTATCGCTGTCGGCGCCCTGCTGACCGGCGCGGCAGTTCTTCTTCTATTCAACCCGCCCCATGTAGATGCCGATGCAGCCACAGTCTGGTTCATGGTTTTGATTTTTCTATTATTTTTGTTCTGGACCGTGATCATCGTGCCCTATGAATCATTAGGGCCGGAGCTGACCTTTGACTATAATGAACGCACCACCTTGTTTGGCATGCGCGACGGCGCGCTGATCGCCGGAACCCTGGTGGCCGCTGCATCACCGGCGGCCATTAAAGCATTGGTGAGCCTGCCGGAGGGCGGCCAGGGCGAGCGGGATACTTTTTTCATTTTATCAGTAATCTATGTGCCCCTGATTTTTGCTTCCGCTTTCTGGTGCGTATGGACATTTAAGGAACGCGCCGTCAAACTGACTGTTCAGCGGGATAACATAGTCAAACAATTATCATCGAGCCTTCGCAACAGGCCATTTCGGATCCTGCTCATCTCCTATACCATCAGCGCCATCGGAAACAACCTCCCGGCCACCCTGATTCTTTATTATGTGGAGTATGTGCTGCATTCCACCCGGGCTGACCTTTACCTGGTGCTTTACTTTGTCACAGGGGTTCTATTTCTTCCCTTGTGGGTGACCGGCGCTAAACGATATGAAAAAAAATTGATGTGGCTTTTATCCATGGCGGTCAATACCGGCGCGTTTTCAGGCGTGTTTTTCTTAGGCCCGGGGGACGAACTGGCATACGGCATACTTGTGTTTATTTCCGGGATCGGATTTGGCGCCACCCTTGCGATTCCCTCGGCCATCCAGGCGGATGTGATTGATTATGACGAACTGATCTCCGGTCAGCGCAGGGAAGGCCTGTATATCGGGCTGTGGTCCATTGCAAAAAAAATGGCGGCTGCGTTCGGTGTCGGTGTCGGGCTGGCCCTGCTGGGCGTTTCCGGCTATGTGCCCAATGTGAAGCAGCCCGACTCGGTTGTATTTTCGTTGCGGGTTTTGTATGCCCTGGTCCCGTGCATCTGCAATGCCGTCGCCATTGTCATCGCGTTTGCCTATCCCATCAGCGGGTCCATACATAAAAATATCAGAGATGCCATTACCCTCAGGTCTGCCGGAGAGCCGGTTTTTGATCCGCTGGACTCCTCACAGGTTCTTAAATGATTCGGATAGGATGAATGATATGGAAATCTTTCTCAACCTGTTTCTGGTCAATCTCCTGGCTGCAGCCGGATTGATGTGCTTGGGCTGGGTCTACGGCCTGGTCAAAAAAAACGTCACCATTGCCGACAGTTTATGGGGCCTCGGTTTTATCCTCATCGCCTTGCTGACGTTTTTCCGGGCAGAGGGTTTTTGGGCGCGCAAAGTAGTTTTAACTGGTTTGGTCACCCTCTGGGGATTGCGTTTGTTTTTGCATATGTTTACGCGAAACCGGGACAAGCCAGAAGACCCCCGATACGGCGAGTGGCGGAAAAAACACGGGAAATCCTTCTGGATCATCAGCCTCTTTAAAGTATTCCTGGTTCAGGCCCTGTTTCAATGGCTCATCTCACTGGCAGTCCAATACGGTCAGATTTCAAAAACTCCGGCCCATCTGACCGTATTTGACGTTGCCGGTCTAATCATCTGGTTAGCAGGCTTTGTCATCGAAACTCTGGCGGACCGTCAGTTGAAGCAGTTCCTTACGGACCCGGCCAACAAGGGCGGAATCATGAACCGCAAGCTCTGGAAATACAGCCGGCACCCCAATTATTTCGGGGAAAGCCTCATGTGGTGGGGAATTTTCATCATTGTCCTGGCAACGCCCTGGGGCGCCTGGACCATCGTGAGTCCTTTGCTGATCACCTATACCCTGCTGAAGCTGACCGGCGTTTCGCTCATGGAGGAGACCCAGTTTTCAGGGAATGCGGAATACCAGCAATATATCCGTCAAACCAGTTCTTTTATCCCCTGGTTCCCGAAAAAAAACGGCAAAAAACAGTAGGGTTTTGCTTTAAATAATTAAGTTGAGATGACTTGCTATCCATCAAAAACCGCTTTTCGACCCAGATTGAGGTGTTTTGGGTCTTGGAGCTAAAATGAGATGTTCAAATAAAAACAAACACACTATATGGTCGTTACCAACTTGTGATAAAAATCGTTGATTAGCTATTGGAGTCCTTAGAGATGATTCAATTAAATATTTGACTATCCACACTACTATGGCAATTATAGTTATAAAGGATTGATGTTGCCAAAATCGGTGAAAAATATCTATGTTTCTTTGCAGATATAATTTGTCTACCATCAGGCAACGCTCCTTTCTAATGTCCAAACCACATCAAGTATCTCTTTCAGATTGACACACAAGCCGGTTTTTGAGATATTTCAAGTCAAAAAAAACAATTTTCTATAACTCCTTCAGTTTTGTACAATTTTTTTTTACTTCTAACCTTAAAAAGAGGAATCTTGTGATGATCAGATCTAAAAACTTTTTCCTACTGATAATTAGCTCTATGATTTCCTTCGGCATCAGTACAAGTTTCTGCTTTTTATCCGGGACACTTTTTCCATCTACGGTCGTTGCCGCTACAATTAATGGTGCGGACTATCAGTGCTCCGATTTAATTCCCCAAAACGGCGATATTCTTTCGGGAACTTTTGCCAATGTTTCAAATTTCAGTATAGCGGCCGGGGTCACCGTATTTGTTGAACCTGGCACACCCCTTTCGATTAATGCAACAAACATTAATATTCAGGGAACCCTCGATGGAAATGGGGCTGGTTATGCTGGGGGCGAGTCTTCACCTAATCCTTCGTCAGCAGGCGACCCGGGAGAAGGACCCGGAGGCGGAGAAGGGGGCCAGCATGGCGGGTGTGTACATTCAAGCGGAGGAGGTGGAGGCGCCTATGGAGGTAATGGCGGCAATGGTGGTTCAGCTTTTGGTAATGGCCCACCGCCGGGTCTTGGCGGAACTGCGTATGGAAGTTCTGATCCTCCAGGAGTGGATATGGGCTCGGGGGGCGGGGCAGCCGGAAATTACTGTGAAGGATATACAACTATCGGAGGCGCTGGTGGCGCAGGCGGGGCGGCAATTTCACTCGCCGGAAACAATATAAATATCAGCGGCAATGTTTTTGCTGATGGGGAACCTGGTTCAGAGGGAGTGCCTGATGAAAGCGTTGGAGCACCTAGTGGCGGCGGCGGGTCAGGCGGCGGGATTGAGATATGCGGCATGAGTGGTTCGATTACAGGTATTGCCAGCGCCAATGGCGGCATCGGTGCAAATGGTGTTATCAGGCCTGCAGGTATTTACCAACAGGGCGGCGGGGGTGGCGGCGGCGGCCGAATCAAAATTTCCCAATCAATCAATACCGCAGGAGCAACGATCAGCGTATCCGGCGGCACGCATGGAACCAGCGGTGCAGTCTCAGCCCAACCTGCAACTGACGGACAAAGCGGCTCGGTTTATTTTGACGGACCCGGATGCGAGTCTTCATGTTCCAGTTCTACAACGGAAATTCCCACCCTGTCTGAATGGGGCATGATCATTATGTCATTGTTATTAGCAGGTTCAGCCATCCGGATAATTCGGAGACGTAAAGCTATTTAATGATATAAATATGTTATAAAGGCACAAATAAAGGCAGCGACGTTAAGGCGCTGCCTTTTCTGTTTGATTTACTGAACTAACGTTCCTAAAACCGACAATATTCCAATATTTTCAAAAAGCGCTGATAATCCCCGTTAGCTATTTTTGTGTTGGTGTTCGTCCCATATATTGTGGTGGCCAATTTTTTACGGATAGCTGTCGGACCGCTATTGCAGTGCGCAATAATAAGCACACAATAATAAGTGAGGGTTATTATTTCCAAGCTGGACACAAAAAAGGCAGAGACTCAATTCAGATTCAGAGTAACTGCCTTTTTGTTTGTGAATATTTATAAAGCTTTTATGCGATCTGACGACGGCGTATCATCCAGATTGCTGCTCCAGCCAGCATCAGAGACATAATAATAATTCCCCATTCAGATAAGGTAGGAATTGAGGAATGGCCAGCAGAAGCAGGTCCAACAGTTGTCGTCTGGATGTCGAGGTCTTCTACAGGGCATTCCTCGTCGGGGGCGAAACCATCTGTGGCTACTGATACTGTGCCACTATCACTTGAGGGAGCCAATACTCTAAATCCATAGATATGACGTGCCACTCCCCAATTCCCCGAGCCATGTTCTACAATAGTCCAGACGACAGTCGTGCCGCCATTTAACACCTGTGGTGTCCAATCAAGGTTGTCGATACCTCCATCAGGATAGTCCGTGGAAGTCGGAGCAAACGCCTGTGTAACTCCAATGAGGCCGCTCAGGGTAATTGTTGTTTCTGTTTGATCGCACCTGTTGTAGTTATCTCCCGGATCGTAAGTGAGCGTGTACGTCCACTCTCCAGCGCCCGTTTTCAAACCTGTGAATTGAACCGCCAGTGCGTTGGTGCTTATTATCACCACGATAATAAAAAAATATTTACCGATCAAAAAACCATTGGGTCTCATCATTTTCTCCCGATTTTCTAAAGTTATTTATTACTAAAAGGTTGTGTAAATATTTTTGTAAATTAAAAGAGGTGGTCAGTCAATTGAAAACATTACACACAACTGAGAATCTATCACAGGGCTCGCTCATCCCAATTTTTTACCAATTAACAAATCGGGAAAAAATTCAGTCCTCTTCTGAGGTCATCACACCCATAGCATGGTGAATATAACCGACAGTATTGAAGCCATTTTAGAAAGCGTTCACTATCGATAACTATACGTAACGATGCCTGTTTTTAGGTCGTGCGATATATTGCAGTGTTAATTAACCCACCTTATTTGTTCCCGAACGCAAACTGCATCTTTTGGTCAATATTGCGTTCTCGAAATTTTTTTATCCTCGACGTAGCGCTGCTACACCTGTGGTCAAAAAATTTCTGCGGCCTTGTCTCTGACCAAAATCTACACTTTCCATTCAGAGACTATTTAAGCGATTCTATGACTTCTTCGATGTCCGGAATCTGGGGTATCTCATACACCCAAATTTTTTGGATCTTTCCTTTTTCATCGATCAGGATGTTGGCCCGACCTGAGATGCCGGCTTTTTCGATAAAAAGGCCATAAAGTTTGGCCACATCGCCGTGGGGCCAGAAGTCTGAAAGCAGGTGCGTATTTTCAATGTCGATGAAATCCGCCCATTCCTTTTTGCAGTAAGTGCTGTCAACGCTGATCCCTAAGGCAACGGTATTGAGCTTGTCGAGTTCTGCTTTTTTGATCTCCAATGTTTTCATCTGCACCTCGCACACTGGCGTCCAGGCTAATGGATGAAAGGACAGCAACACTTTTTTGCCTTTTAGTGAAGCCAGTGAAATCTCTTCTCCATGCTGATTTTTCAACTTGAATTGAGGCGCCTTGTCTCCGGGTTTTAATTTAATTTCTGTCATGATGATTCTCCCCTTATTATTGTATGTTATTGCCAATTTCTATTCATTGCCCTTTGGGTCCGATCAATATCTCCGCCGGCACCTTGTCGTTATGCACGTAATCCTGCCGTGCAACCATAAGTCGGGACTGCCCCGGACAGGTGGACACACAGAGCCCGCAGCCCATGCATTTATCTGAAACCACTGTCACTTTACCATCTTTTTTTACACAGGCGCTGAAAATACACCGCTCCAGGCATTTGCCGCACCTTTGCCAGCCGACGCATTGGTCTGTATCCGGCACGCAGATTTCAGGCCCCTTCCAAATCATCTCACCGGTGTTCAAAAACACCCGCATGGGGGCGCAGATCCGGGGTTCGCAATTGCAGATGCAGAACATCCATTTTCCGGAATCCATACACATCTCGAGGCAATGGACATATCCTTTTTCATGGCATTCGCGCAGAAGCGCCTTGATATCTGCCGTCGGCTTGACCTGATGTCCGAGCTTAAGGCCCACAAAAATGTCCTTTGCATAAAGCATCTGAATATCCTTGAGCACGGGTTCTTCCCATTTGTGCATGGCCATCTGGCAGAGGCAGGGGCCGACGGCGAATCTGCCGCTATCAGTTCCACGGGCCTGATCCAGAAAATCAATGACTCTTTCGGCAGCATGGGTTGTGATCACAATCCCGTGGGGCAGGTCCCGGCAAGCCTTGGCGATCCAGACCATCAAATGCCTGCCAAAACGCGATTGGGTGAGCCATTGGATGGACAGGAGAAAGTCCACCAGCTGCAGGATGATTTTTGGCTCAATAAAACTGTAAAACCAGTGGGCGGCATAATGAAACACGCCGATCTTGCGTAATTTCTTATCTTCCGGTGAAAAGCCGATATGTGACATTGTCATTTAAGCCTGTAACCGAATTGTTCCATATAGTCTTCAAAGCGCTCGGTGATCTGATGCTCGGCAATGCCGAAATCATCCGTCCTGTATTTATGCGCGCCGTGTTTGTGCTGGGGATTGGCAGCAATAAAAACCTTCATTTTTGCTTCAGCCATATTGCTCAAGGGGATGCCATGCTTATGATAGATTTTTTTGACAACACCCAGCGGGTCGGCAAGGAGTTCTTCATACAAAATATCACAGACCTCAATCCCATGATATTTTCTGGATAGCAGATTCCGGTTTATCTCGTATTGCAGCATGTCCAGATGGCATTGGGCCATTTTTTTGATATCGATACGTTCCACCACATTATAATGCGCCCAGTAGATTAAGCTGTTGATGCTGTTTACGACATCCACCGGATGGCGGTGGGTTTGAACTAAAACAGCCTCCGGCAAGAGTCGATTGATCTCCGGCAGAGAACCGGTATGAGCCGGCGCTTTGAGCGTCAGTCTTCTGTCAGGGGTGGCCGCCTGGAATATTTTCAATAACTGGATATACTCTTCATATACTTTCAGCCGATCCTGTTTCATGCACCATAGTATATAAGAAAATACCGGGGCCAGCACATAAAACGCGCCGCTGTAAAATGTCGTCGCCATCAGCCAGATGCATTCTTCATATTCACTCTCACGAATTACATGGATGTGGTCTAAATTTACCGACAACCGTTGAAATGTCGTGTATTCCAGTTTGGCCTTGATTCTCCGGGAATCTTTTCCATTGACCGGCGGCGCCTGGCGAATAAGCTCCCAGAAATAAAGACCCCGGTTTTGCGGGTCCTGAGCCAGGAGCCGGTGGAGAAAGGTGGTTCCTGATCGTGGTAAACCCAATACAATGATGGGCGGGTTCAATGGCTGCTTGAAAATGTCCGGCTTTTTTCTGTGAAACTCAACAAACTGCAGGCGGTTTTCCAGGCATTGCGCAATGGCCTGGCGCTGCATCAATCTGCCGAGAAACGTCAGGGATACATCCTGTTTAATGGAATCAATCAGT
This sequence comes from Desulfobacterales bacterium, assembly GCA_025453995.1. Lineage (GTDB taxonomy): Bacteria > Desulfobacterota > Desulfobacteria > Desulfobacterales > Desulfosalsimonadaceae > JALOPH01. Next base: position 12,894 of record JALOPH010000012.1, on the reverse strand, counting down.
CGCGTAAGTCCCTGCCGGAAATATGAATCCCCATAATCATGAAGCGATATTCTCCGGGCCGCATGGTCCATCAGTTCTTCTTCATTCAAACAAAGAAACTTTTCTGTGTATTTCAAAGATTTGTTTCCCGCAAAATTAATAAACCGGGACAACTTCGGCACAATGGGTCGGTCCGGCAGCATCTGTATCTCCAAAAACAGTTTAATCGTGTGTTTCAATCTCAACTGTTGGGGCGGCACCCAGTGGCCGTCTGCATAGCGCCCCAAATCCATATCCGTTGCATTCTTTGGAATCAAGAAGCCTGCAAAAATATTTTTTATTTATATGCGATTGACCTGAAAAAATCCAATATAAAGAAACAATTTGAATTTCGACTCCCAGAATTGAAAAATGGGCGAAATTCACACCCCACTAAAGAGCCCCGCGACCATTCAGAGCTGCGACGGTAAAGGAGTGGAAACCCTTTTGCCAAAGCTCGTAGCCTGAAATAAATGCCTCCGCTCCCTTATGGTCACAGCTCTGAATTGGATTTTACCGTTCAATTTTTTTTCATGCCAGCAAATACTCGCAGCGTTCCTGAGCGATTTCGCGGGAACCATATATTTTTTTCAGGAAAAATTTATCAAAAATTATGCCTAAAAAAATATTGACATATTATATACTTTATATATATATAAAGTATATAATAAAATTCCAAACTGCGGGAGCCCCATTGTGATTAAATACGCCATTCTCGGACTGCTTCACTACACGGAAATGCACGGCTATCGCATCAAGGAGCATATCGAGCGCAATTTCGGCCATATGTGGTCCATCAATTACGGACAAATTTATCCGAACCTCAAAAAACTCCATGATGACAGACTCATCACGATGAAAGAAGTGGTGGTCAACGGAGAAAAAGGCCCGCCGCGCAAGCTATATTCCATCACCGACAAGGGCCGGGAGGAATTTCTCGATTGGCTCAACACCTCCCCGGAAAAACCCATGCTCCTTCGCGACCCGTTCCTCATGCGATTTGTTTTTTTCGGGTTTGGCGACGGAAAACGCGCCATTGAAATCATCGACGAGCAAATCAGCCGGTATCAAAAGGAGCTGGCGCGACGAAAAAAAAATTTAACCCGTTGGGAGAAAAGCGGTATCTATGTCCGCCTCATTGCCGACCTCGGCGCCAGCCTCAATGAAATGGTCCTGGAATGGCTCAAACGCTCAAAAAAAGAGATTTTAAAAAACGCCGCTGAAAAATGATTAACTCAACCCTCCTTTCAAAAAAGGGGGTTGGGGGGATTTCAGGTAATGCATTAAAATAAAACTGTAACAACGTGAGGCTATTAAACAAGATTAAACATTTGTTTTTATTATGTATTGAATTAGATAAACCCTATACATAATATAATAAGGACGATGCTATGAAATATTCAGGAATATCCTTAGTGACCGGCGCAGCCGGTTTTATGGGAAGCCATTTGGTGGAAAGCCTGGCGCGGGGAGGTGTAAAAGTCAGAGCCACGTCCCGGCCCCGCAAGGATATCTCCTTTTTTGAAAAACTCGGCGTTGAATATGTGGCTGCCGACCTCACACAGCCCGATACGCTTCCCAGGCTTTTTGACGGTGATGTGGACCGGGTGTTTCATCTCGGGGCCATCTGCAATTTCTCGACACCCTATGAAAAGCTCTATCCCGCAAACGTTAAGGGCGTGGATCATTTGACCCGCCTGGCATTAAAAAAAAAGGTCAGGATCTTTGTCCACGTCACTTCAACCAGCGTCTACGGCTATTATAAGGATCGACCGTTTACGGAAAGCACCGAGCGCGACCCCATGGACAATTATGGGAAAAGCAAGCGGGACGGAGAAAATGTGGTTTTCAAGCGCATGGAGGAGGGCCTGCCAGCGATCATTGTCCGGCCGTGCACGGTCTATGGCCCCCGGTGCAATGACGGCGCCGGCAAAGTCTTTTCAAGGCCCAGCGCCATCACCGCCATACCCGGCAGCGGCAGCCAGAAATTGTCCAACATCCGGGCAGAAGATACGGCAGACGCTGCCATATATCTTTCTGAAATGGACACCGCCGCTGGCCAGATTTACAATTTATCCGATGACGCCAACCCGACGGTCAAAGAAGCGTTGACTCTGGCGGCTGAAACCTTCAAAACTTCAACGCCGAAACTCCATCTGCCGCTTCCCGTTGTGCGAATGGTGGCGCGGCTGGACGGCTGGGTGTCCGGTCTTCGGGGCAGGATTCCGGAACTGGAATATGACGCCACCCAATATCTGGATAATGACTATATCGTGGACAATACAAAACTCAAAAACACCGGCTATAAACTCAGATATCCTGATTTTACGTCATCCATGAAACAACTGGGGGAATGGTATTGGAACGATAACGGGAGGACATAAATCCCTCCCATGTGCTATTTTATCCTTTTGGGAATAAAATAAACATCTCGTACTCATACTCAGCGCAGCGGTTCTCGTACTCGTACTCGTAATCGGAAAAATTTTTTAGATCTTAAGTGGTGAATCGAGAACGAATACGAGTTGGAGTACGAGCACGAGCAGGAGAAAAGAGGAGAGAAGATATGAGCCAGACAGTCGTTATCACCGGCCTTGCCGATGGAATGGGACTTGAAGTGGTTCGGATGCTTGCAAAAGCAGGCGATCAAATTGCCGGCTTTGACGTGGATGCCGGCGGGATTGAATCGCTGAAAAAAGAGCTTGATGGCATGGGCGCAAAGCATTATCTTGAGGCCATCGACATCACAGACCGCCCGGGAATTTTAAAATTCAGGGACAAGGTATTGGAGAAGTTCGGAACCCCGGATATCGTGGTATCCAATGTAGGAATCGGGTTCTTCGGGCCGTTTGAGGAGATTGACCTTGAAAAAGCGCTCAAGTGCTTTGAAATCAATGTGATCGGCGCGGCGGCCATTTTTCAGGCGTTTATCCCATCCCTTCGAAAAGCCGGCAAAGGAAAGCTGATCGCCATGTCCTCTCTGGTCGGCCAGATCCCGTTTCCATTTGAATCGATTTACACCGCCACAAAATTTGCCATCCAGGGACTTGTGGAGTCCATTCAGTATGAAGTGGCGCCGTTCGGCATCAAAGTGGCCATTGTGGAACCTGCCCAGGTATCCACCAGTTTTGCGGCCAAAATCCACAAGCTGCCTCCGGAAGGCTCGCCTTACCGGGAACGCGCCAGGCGGTTCATCGACCGGGACAACGAACTGATCAAAACAGCCACCACGCCGGTTCAGGCGGCTGAAAAAATCATAAAAGTAATCAACGACGCGGACCCGAAACTTCACAACCAGGTAGATTTCAACAGCACGTTCTTTCTGGTGCTCAACCGGTTTTTGCCAAAGGCTATGAAGGATTTTATACTCATCAATTACATGAACATTAAACCATGATGGCGGAGCAAAAAATCCAACTTCTGCGTTGCGCTTCATCCCGAGTCATTCGACATACAGGGAGTATGCCTCATTTCCCGTGACTTGCGCGCCTTGAATTTGGAACTTTTTGCTCTGCCATCACCTGATTCGGAAGGTTTATCATGGAACAAGCATTAGCCTCTCCCAGACAAATCACTGATACCCGTGTCGGCAGATTGCGAGACAGAATTATCAATGCCCCCCAGGAAGTATGTGTGGAACGGGCAAGACACCTGACCCAGGCCATGAAACTGCACTGGGATAAAGATCCCCTCACCAGAATGAGCCTGGCTTTTTCGCATATCCTTGACAACATCAGCGTCATCATCCGCGATGATGAACTGATCGTGGGATGCCGGACGCGCAAGTTGAAAGGAGCGCCTCTTTTTCCTGAAAACAAGGTTCGGTGGATCGCCGGAGACGCGGAAAACTTCGACAAGCGGCAGGTGCAGCGGGCGCTGATCACAGAAGACGAAAAACAGGAGCTGATCAATGACATCGTTCCCTTCTGGGAGGGGAAAACAGCCGAAGACCGGTTTGAGGCTCTGATGCCTGAAGATGTGTTCAATGACATAGACAAATACATTTTCACCCTCATGCTGGAAATCACCTATGGCATCGGGCATTTTACCATGAATCACTCCAGGGTCCTATCTGTGGGGCTTTCCGGCATCATCAAAGACGCCCAGGACAGATTCATCCGACTATCGCCAAAAGATCAGGCCGGCGAAAAAGGAAGATTCTATAAAGCAGTGGAAAGATCCCTTCAGGCAGCCATCCGGTTTTCCCATCGGTATGCTGATCTGGCGGAAAAGACCGCCAGACAGGAAACTGATCCCGCCCGGAAAAAAGAACTTCAAACCATTGCCGGAATCTGCCGGCGCGTGCCGGAGCATCCGGCGCAGTCCTTTCATGAGGCAGTGCAGAGTTTTTATTTTATTCATCTGATCGCCCAGATTGAATCCGGCGGCAATTCCATTTCTTTAGGCCGCATCGATCAGGTCCTCTGTCCTTATTATAAAAGAGATTTAGAAACCGGCGCCGTCACGCGCCAGCAAGCCACGGAACTTTTATCCCTGCTCTTTTTAAAAACCTGTGAAATCTGGAATGTGCTGGAAGAAGCCTATACCCCCGGAGGCGAAGGTCCTGAAGGAAAAACCACCCAGAATGTCACGGTCGGCGGCGTTGATGAAAAAGGCGCTGATTCGACCAATGAGCTCAGCTACATCGGCCTGGACGCCTATGCAGGCATCCGGACCGTTCAGCCCAATTTCGGCGTCCGCTTGAGTCAAAAATCCCCGGAGTTCTTTTTCATGCGGGCCATCGAATACGTCAAAGATGGGGTGCTGATGCATTTTTTAAATGACGACGCCATTGTGCCCTCTCTGATCGATGCCGGACTGACACCCGAAGACGCAAGAGACTATGGCGTGGTGGGATGTCTGGAACCCAATGCCCAGGGGAAAACATTCGGCTCCACGTTTGCCGTCCAGTTTAATGGCGCCAAGTGCGTCGAGTTTGCCTTGAGCAACGGCGTGGACAATATCTTCGGGCATGCAAACGGAATTGAAACCGGTGATCCGGCCGATTGGAGGTCCTTTGAGGATTTCTGGAACGCCTATGATCACCAGTTCACCCATTTCACCGGCCAGATGGTCAAAGGGATGGGCTGCCTGGACCAGGCCATTGCCGAAACTGTCCCCTCGCCGTTCGCCTCAGCCATGATCGACGGCGCCCTTGAAAAAGGACTTGATGTTACTCGAGGCGGGGCTGTCTATAATTCCACCGGTGTTCAGCTCATGGGATTTTCCAACATTGCCGACAGCCTGCACGCCGTGAAAAAAGCCATATTTGAAGATCAGAAATATTCAATCTCAGACCTGGCGCAATGGTTGGGTTCCGATTGGATGGATCAGGAGGAAACGCGGCGCTATTTCCTGAACAAGGTCGCCAAATACGGCAATGACATAGATGAAGTAGACGCCATGGCCGCCCGGGTGATACACCATTTCTGCGACCGCCTCAAATGTCATAAAAATTTCCGGGGCGGCGCATTCTGGCCGGGGATCTTTTCAGTGGGATTTCACATTTCCATGGGCGCATTTACAGGGGCTACCCCGGACGGCAGAAACGCCGGCGAAACCATGGGAAACGGAATCACTCCCAGCAACGGCCTTGCCGTCAACGGCCCCACCGCCGTGATGAATTCCATATCCAAGCTGCCGCTGAAAAGGGTGTATAACGGGCTCAACCTCAATATGCGGCTGCCCGGCAAGCGGATTGCATCAAAAAATTTAATGAATCTCATTCAAGGGTATTTTCAGAAAGGCGGCGTTCAGGTGCAGTTCAACATGGTGGATACGCAAACGCTTCGAGACGCTCAGAAGCACCCGGACCAGTACCGGGATCTCGTTGTCCGAATCAGCGGGTATTCAGGGCTTTTCATTAATTTGAGCGATATTGCCCAAGAGGAAATAATCTCACGTATGGAATATGAATTTTAAATTTTAAACGGAGTTTAAAAATTTTATGTCAAAAGTGATGACCACCAAGGACGCCATTTCAACATTCGTCCATGACGGCGACTTTGTATATATCGGCGGTTATGTCTGCCGGCCCCCGTTTGCAGCCATCCACGAAATCATCCGGCAGAAAAAAACGGGGCTCACTATCACCCGAAGCAATGCGGCCGATGATTTTGACATGATGATCGGCGCCGGCGTGGTCAAGCGGTTTATCGGCACGTTTCTGTCGCTCGGCGTATACGGACTGGGGCGGTGTTTCCGCCGTTCCATTGAAAAAGGCATCCCCCATAAAATTGAAATTGAAGAATACACCAACGTCTCGCTTCCCCTGATGCTTCTTGCCGGCTCGCTGGGCATGCCCTTTATCCCGGTCAGCGACATGAAAGGATCGGATCTGCTCAATGTCAAATCCTTCATGGGCGACAACAAATATAAACTCATAGACTCGCCCTTTGACGGTAAACCCGCCCTGTTAGTGCCGGCCCTAAACCCCGATCTGGCCATTATCCACGTCCAGCAGGCCGATGACCAGGGCAACGCCCAGATGTGGGGGATCGGCGGGGACTGCAAGGCCGGCGCCAATGCCGCCAAAAAAGTGATCGTGAGCTGCGAACGGATTGTGGACCGCGACGTCATCGGCAAGGACCCGTCTAGGACCATTGTCCCGTCTTTCAAGGTGGCGGCGGTCACGGAAGAGCCCTTCGGCGCGCATCCGGGATATACCCCGGGATTTTACGATGTGGATTTCGGGTTCGGGTATCAGTATCAGCAGGCATCCAATACCGTTGAAGGGTTTGAGGCATTCTTGAGAGAATGGGTCTATGATGTGGAGAATCGGGGAGCGTATACTGCCAAATACATCCACAAATTCGGTTATGAGGCGTTTAAAAAGCTTCAGGCCAAATTTGATTATAGTTACCCCGTGAGCTACGCCTTTTAAGTATTAATTAAAAAATCTCCCCTTGCCCCTCTATGTGAAAGAGGGGAATTCAAAATCCCCCTTTGCAAAGGGGGATTTAGGGGGATTTTGAATATTGAAAATCAATAACGCGGAAAAAGGATATGACACAAAACCCAAATACATACATCAAACCCGAACTCATGGCCTGCTGCGGAGCCAGGGAAATCAGGGATCATGACGTGGTCATCGTGGGCACGGGGTTTCCGGCCATGTCAGCCAACATCGCCAAGCACACCCATGCGCCCAATGCCATTTTGATGCAGGAATCCGGCGTGGTGGACGCCCGTCCCAAAAGACCGGCCCTTTCGGTGGGCGATCCTTGCCTTAATCCCGGCGCAGCCATGGCGGGATGTCTGATTGACGTCATGGGGATGTTTCTCCAGGCCGGGTGGGTGGATGTGGGGTTTTTATCCGGCAGCCAGGTGGATAAATACGGCAACATCAACACCACCTGCATCGGCAATTACCATCAGCCGAAAAACCGCCTGCCGGGCAGCGGCGGGGCCAATCCCATCGGGACCATGGCCAAAAAAACATTGATCATTGCCCTTCATGACAAAAAACGCCTGGCTGAAAAGGTCGATTTCATCACCACACCCGGATATATCGACGGCCCGGACTCCCGGCAACGTTGGGGTTTTCCTGAAAACACCGGCCCGGCGTGCATCATCACCAACAAGGCCGTCCTGAGGTTTGAAAAATCAACCGGCGAAGCCTATCTTTCCTCCTACCATCCGGACAGTTCGATTGAAGAAGTCAAGAGCCTGACCCCTTGGGATTTAGAGGTGGCCGATGACGTACATGAGACGCAACCCCCCACGGATCAGGAGCTCAAGGTTATACGCGAAGTTCTGGACCCTCATCGCATGATCAGAATTTATGAAGGGAAAGGATATATATAGTGGAATAGGAATAAAAAAAGTCAGGAGCCGGAATACAAAAGAACAGGAAAAACCATGGAACATACACGTAAACTCGCGAAATTTTGCTTCAATCTTGATTATGACCGATTGCCGGCAGATGTCGTTCAAAAGGCCAAGCTGTGCGTTTTGGATTGTATCGCCAACATTTACGGATCACTTGAGCTTAAAGCGGTCCAACATACTATTGATTATGTCCGGACGATCAGTCCTGCCGGTTCCAGCACGGTCCTCGGCTGCGGGTTCAGCACGGATATTCACCATGCGGTTTTTTTAAACGGCACAACCGCCGAAGCCATAGAAGCCCAGGACGGGTTGCGCTTCGGCGGGAACCACCCCGGAACAGCGGTGATTCCAGCGGCGCTGGCGGCAGCCGAAAAAACAGGCGCCGGCGGCAAAAAAATCATCGAAGCGGTGGTGGCCGGATATGAAGCGGCCAACCGGCCGGCGGCCGCCATGCACCCCTGGCACACGCTCTCTGGTTTTTTGCCCACGGGGACATGCGGGACTTTCGGCGCGGCAGCGGCGGCGGCGAAAATTTTCAACCACAATGAAGAAAAAATGCTAAACGCCATGGGGAACGCCGGCTTTGTGGCCCCGATCTCAATGGCCGAGCAGCTCATGGGCGGACATACCATAAAAATCATTCAGGGAGGTCAGGCTTCCGCAGCCGGCGTCATGGCCGCGGGCCTTGCCGGACGGGGATTGACCGGATGCCCTCAAGCGCTTGAAGGATCAGCGCTCAAGGGCGGATTCACCCAGATCACCACCAAGGTGGATCCAAAATTCGACAAACTCAGTGACGGGCTGGGTGAACAGTATTCCATCATGGATATCTACTTCAAGCCTTATACGGCCTGCCGCCACACCCACGGCGCCATACAGGCAACCCTGGAGCTGGCTCAGGAGAACCGGATTTCATCTGAAGATATTTCAGAAATTAAAGTTTTCACTTACGGAATTGCCGTGTTGGCGGTCGGGAAACAGGTCAGACTCGATGACTCATTTGTTAACGCCCAATTCTCCATCCCCTATGTCGTGGCAGCTTCACTTCTGGATGGCCAACTGGGGCCGCGGCAACTGACGGGAAAAAGGCTTGCCGACCCATCATTGATTGAATTGGCCGGCAAGATTGCTGTCCTTTCGGATGACCTGCTCAACGGCATGTATCCTGACAAAACCGCCAGCCGTGTGGAAGTAAACCTCAAAGACGGCCGGACCATTGTCAGGCAAATCGACATTCCCAAGGGCGACCCCCGGGACCCCATGAATGAAAATGATATTGCCAATAAAGTCAAAGCATATTCAGGGAATCGGGATCAGAAAAAAATCAGTGAGGTTGTATCAATGATACTGCATTTGGATAAACTCATGGACATCCGGACTCTCACTAAAATGATTTAATGCAGCAATTGAATAAAAATTAAAAATCCCCCTGTCCCCTCTTTTCAAAAGAGGGGAATAAAATCTTCCTCGATCATAAAAAGTAGGGATTAAAGTCCCCCTTTGCAAAGGGGCATTCTGGGGGATTTGATAGAGTGTAAATTATTTCTAATAAATCATACAGGAGGAAAAGTGGATTTTAATTTAACCAAAGAACAGCTCATGCTCATCGATTCATTGCGGGACATGGGCAAACGGGAGAATTTTGCCGAACTGGCCGCTAAAGTCGACGCCACGGGTGAATTCCCCCATCACCTGATGCCAAAATATGCGGAAATGGGCCTGCTGGGCATGACGTTGTCGCCTGAAAACGGCGGGGTGGGCGAATCGTCCCTGACCGCCATCATCGCCATTGAAGAGCTGGCCAAATTCAGTCCCATGATTGCTGCCCCGGTATTTGAATCAAACGTCGGTCCTGTGAGGGTTATTGACATGTTCGGCACGGATGCCCAAAAGAAAAGCATTCTGCCGAAAGTCTGCAAAGGCGAGGCCAGCGTATCGGTCTGCATGACCGAGCCTGAAGCAGGTTCCGATCTGACATCTTTGAGCACAGTGGCTCAAGAAAAAGATGACTTTTTTCTATTAAACGGCAAAAAATGTTTCATCACCGGCGGCGGCGCTGCCAGTCATTATTTAGTCTATACCCGATTCGGCGATATCAAGGGCTATAAAGGTATCGGGGCGCTGATTCTTGAAAAAGGGATGAAAGGATTTACCTTCGGCAAGCAGGAGGAATTCATGGGACTGCGGGGCATGCCGTCATGCGATCTTTATTTTGACAATGTCGAAGTCCCCAGGGAGAACCTGGTGATCAAAGCCGGGGATTTTGGGAACCTGATGCTGACATTTGACATTGAAAGGTGCGGCAATGCCGCCATGTGCTTAGGCACAGCAGGCGGCGCCCTGGACGCCGCCAAGGCATATGCCGCCAAACGCATGGCCTTTGGCCGGCCCATCTGCGAATTTCAGGATGTTCAATTTGCCATTGCTGACATGGCCATGAAGCTGGATGCCGCCCGGCTTCTGGTTTACCGGGCGGCCTGTGGCGCGGGCCAGGGGCTGCCGTCCATTTATGAAGCATCCATGGGAAAATGCTACGCCAATGAAATGGTGCGGGAAGTAACCGACAAAGCCATGCAGATTTTCGGCGGATACGGATACAGCAAAGAATACCCCATCGAGCGGATGCTCCGGGATGCCCGGGCGTGGGGCGTGGCCGGCGGCACCTTGCAGATGCTGAGAATCACCATGGCGTCTATGATCTTTGGGCGGCGTTTCGATCAACGGAAATAGCCTCATTTTGTTCTTTTCTTGCCGGACTTGATCCGGCATCCAGATTTTTTATTGAATTGAGAAATAATTAATTACGGTTAAATATCCATGGGAGGTTCTATGGGACAATATTACACAGATATCAACCACCTCTATGAGATCTACGGCTATTTCATGGAAAAAATCCTGACCGATCCCAAGGTGGGCCCGAAACTGGCCCAATCCAAGCTGATTATCAAGTGGATCTACACGGACCCGGACGGCGAGATCACCATCGATCTTAGAAACCCGCCGCAAAAAGAAGGATGGTTCGGCACGGTCTATATCGGCCCGTGCCCGCTTCAGGAGGATGTATGGTCCAAGCAGAGCGCGGACCATTCCCACCGGTTCTGGCATGGCCTTGAAAATCCCGTGGCATCGGTCACCCGGGGCAAGGTCAAGCAGGGCGGCAAGATCACCGCCATGCTCAAACTGTTGCCTCTGGTCCGACCCATGTTCGCTTTCTTCCCCTCGGCATTAAAAGACCTTGGGTATGAAAATCTGATTGTTGAGAGAAAATGACGGCGACGTAAATTTTTGCGCATCACAAATTTTTCGTCAGGTCGATTTTCGCTGGTAAAGCGGGGAGATATTGCGCAGCGTGGCAACAATATTTTGTAATGACCGCAAAAATTGAATAATATCTTCTTCGGTATTGTCCGGGCCGAAGGAAAGCACCAATGTCCCCTGTGCGTCCGCGTGACTCAATCCCAGCGAAATCAAGACATGAGATGCCCGCAGAGATCCCGTGGCGCAGGCAGACCGCGTGGACACGGCAATATTTTCCTCATCCAGCATCAGCATCACGCTTTCACCTTCAATGTATTTAATTGATATGGACACCAGATGCGGCAGGCTGTGCTCGGGATTGGTATTGATGATGTATTCGTCGATATAATTGGGCAGCTCGGCAAGCATTTTGTCCTTTAATGCTTTTAAGTAACCGTGTCGCGGTTCCATGTCGCGTAAAGCAAGTTCAGCGGCTTTTCCCATGCCGATGATGCCGATAAGGTTCTCGGTTCCTCCCCGCTTATTGTTCTCCTGAACGCCGCCGTCCAGCAGCGGGAATATACGCGTTCCCCGCCGGATATAGAGCCCGCCGACGCCGGTGGGCCCATAAAAGGTGTTGGAGGCAAAACTGAGCAAATCAACATTTAACGCCTCAACGTCGATGGGAACAATTCCTGTTGAATCCACCGCGTCCGTGTGAAACAGCACTTTCTTGCGGCGCGTGATTTTCCCGATATCTTGAATCGGCTGAATGGTGCCGGTTTCATTGTTGCTGTGCATGATGGATACCAGAATCGTCTGGTCAGTAATCGCGTCTTCCACATCTTTCGGGTTGACTCGCCCGGTTTCATCCACTGATAAAGACGTCACCTTGATGCCGGAAGACCCCATCCGTTTCAGACTTCTGATGACCGCATTATGCTCGATATTTGAAGTGACAATATGATTCCCTTTATCCATGTTGGCCATGATCACGCCTTTGATGGCGTGATTGACCGACTCGGTGCCGCCGGAGGTAAACACGATCTCTTTGGGCGACTGGGCATGAATGAGCTGCGCAACCATCTCCCGGGCGTGTTCCAATAACCCGGCCGCTTCCTCGCCGGCTTTATGCTGGCTTGACGGGTTGTGCAAATCCCTGTTGACGGCGTCAATGATCGCCTCCTTCACCTCGGGAAGCATAGGGTTGGACGAGATGTGGTCCAGATTGATGGTTCGCATAAAATCAATTCCTCTGCAAATTAATGTTCTTCTTCAAGGCTCCGCTGACATGCTTCGCAAAATTTTGCGCCTTCGCCGAGTTCCACGTCGCAATACGGGCAGTAGCAGGCTTCGCCATCCTTATGTTTGTTTATTTCTTTGCGCCCGGGTTCGGGCCGGACGACCCCCGCCTTTCGGTCCTCATAATTTTTAATGGCCATATGGAGCGCATCCGCGCCAAGATTGGAACAGTGCAGTTTGTTCTTGGGAAGGCCCTGCAGGGCGTCGGCTACATCTTTGTTGGTGATCTTCTTGGCTTCATCAATGGATTTGCCTTTGGCAATTTCGGTGAGCATGCTGGATACGGCAATCGCAGACCCGCAGCCGAAAGTCTGAAACTTGATATCATTAATTTGATTATCTTTAATTTTCAGGTAAATCGTCATCATATCCCCGCACAACGGATTGCCCACTTCACCGACACCGTCCGGTTCATCAATCACCCCGACATTCCTTGGATTTTTGAAATGATCCATTACTACTTCATTATACATGGCATTTTCTCCTTTTTTTATTTGTAGAAAGAAT
>JALOPH010000317.1 GCA_025453995.1 Desulfobacterales bacterium | reverse complement strand
GTTGAAGTAAAACATTCAAAACCCATATCCCTGGCCATGGCCGCTGTGCTGGCCAATCGATTCTGATAACATATGGCGCACCGGTCATTTTCTTGAAAAACAATTTTTCGCAAGAAGCCTTCAAGATCATAGCCGGGCTGATACAGGACGGGCAGATGAATCTTTTCCGCATAATCCTTGAGCGTTTGCTCGCGCATAGAACATTCAGTAAACGGATGGATATTGTCACGGTAGAAAAAGCCAGTCACTTCAAATTGGTTTCCCCGGAGGACCTCCACGGGAAAAATGGCGCAGGGGGCGCAGCATGTATGGATAAGAATTTTCATCCTCTCTCACCAAAGATTGCAGTTCCGACACGAACCATTGTGGCGCCTTCGGCGATAGCCGTTTCGAAATCATCCGTCATGCCCATAGAAAGTTCGTTCATGAAAATATGGGGGATGGATTGCCTGTCAATGGATGCTTTCAATTCAGCCAGCGCTTTAAAATAAGGCCTGGATTGTTCCGGATCATCAGCATAGGGCGGCATGGTCATCAGTCCTCTCAAGCAAAGGTTCTCAAGGGAACTGATTCCTTTTATCAGGGATAAAACGCAGTCAATCGAAACACCGGATTTGGTGCTTTCCCCGGATACATTCACCTGGATCAGAATGTCTTGAATCTTGTTGATTTTTTTTGCTTCTTGATTCAATGCGAAAGCCACTTTGATGGTGTCGACTGTATGAATTAAATCAAAATGCCTTACCGCGTATTTGGCTTTCTTTGACTGCAGATGGCCGATAAAATGCCAATGGATGGGCATGCCTTTCAGCGCTTCAATTTTTTGGATGGCTTCCTGAACATAATTTTCGCCGAAAATTTCAACCCCGGCATCGATGGCAAGCCTTAACTGTTGTGCAGATATGGCTTTGCTGGCCGCAACAAGCCTGACAGAACCCGGTTTTCTTCCGGAACCAATGACCGCCTTGTCAATGCGGGATATTATGCGATCAATTCTGTCTTTCATGGGCGAACCGGGGCAGGGTCCTGGGGTATTGCATCCCGTTTAATAACGCCTTGTTTATATAAGTAATCTACCACTTCACACACAGGCAGCCCGACGACATTGGTGTAGGAACCCGTTATATGCTTGACCATAAAAGATCCAAGACCCTGAATCGCATATCCGCCTGCCTTGTCATAGGGCTCCGAAGTATGAATATACCATTCGATTTCATACTCCGTCAAAGGCTTAAAAGAAACAGCAGTGCTCACAACATCAGAAAAGAGACGGGCGTTTTGCTTGCAGGCGATTGCAAAGGCTGTATGAACTTCATGTGTATTGCCGCTGAGCATTTGAATCATTTGCCGCGCCTCGGAAATGGAAGTCGGCTTTTCAAGCACATTCCCGTCTATGACAACAATAGAATCTGCGCCTATCACCCAGCTGTCGGGATGGCGATTGGAGACGCTAAGAGCTTTGGTTTCAGCCAGCAATCTGGCATACGATTTCGGATCAGTAAACGGATAATCTTCTTCATGGATATCACTTGGTATAATTTGAAATGTCAGTCCGGCAGTTTCAAGCAGATCCCTTCTGCGGGGGGATGCAGATGCCAGAATCAGCGGCGGATTGTGGTTAATCTTTACCATAATAATAAATAATTGTATCCATCATCGATGATAATAAAATGAGTAATGTTAATGAGTTGATTATTTTAATTGCGTTATCGATTAATTTGAATGGGTTGGCTCTGGTTTCAATGACTCCATTTGCTTTTTTTCATTATATTTCAGTTTATTTATTTGTAAAATTAATATTAATTGGATAAATATCCATCCCTGAGTCATCAAACGATGACTTCATTTCATGTTCGATTTGCCGTGTGTCAACTATAAGCTTTGTTGGTGGAGATAACAATGAATCTTTTTCAAATCAGTTTCATGAAGCAACGACGCAATCAATTGAAAATTTTTTTTGGAGTCCTGACGGCAATAATAAGCTGCGGGTTTTTATCCAGCAATGGATTTGCTCAAGATCTGGATTTATTTTTGCCCCAATTTTTTTCACTTAAAAATATGACAGTCGGAATGGGGGCAGGGCTGGCCCCGGATTATGAGGGCGCTGACGATTTTGAGGCAATCCCTGTTCCGCAGTTCCGCTATAATTTTACTGATGGACGTTATGTTAATCTGCTTGGGCCATCGTTGCATGTTAATTTAATCCCGGACAGGATATATGGATTCGGACCTATGCTGAGATATCGGCCGGAGAGAGGTTCAGTGGACGATGATGTTGTAGATAAATTACGGAAAGTTGACAGTGCGGCTGAAGCCGGTGTTTTCGGAAGCGCGTTGATCAAGAATTTTTTATTTTACATGGCTTTCAACAAGGATGTGACAGATTCCCATGAAGGCTACCTGATCGATGCGGCAGGCGGCTATCGGGTTGGAATTGAAACCAATGTTCAAGTAATACTGCAGGCGATAGGCACTTATGCGAGCGACGATTATATGGAAACTTATTTCGGGATCGACAAAGAGAATTCTGATCACAGCGGGTTGCCTGAGTATAGGGCTAAAGCCGGAATAAAGGATCTTGGTCTGCTGGCAGCGCTTCAATATAAAATCGACAGTAACTGGGCGGTTATGGGGATCATGAAATATACCCGCTTGATTGGGGATGCTGCGGATAGCCCTATTGTGGACGACCGCGGTGATCCTAATAATTTTATGGATGCCATCATCATCAATTATAGCTTTTAAGTTTTTTATAATTCCCTTGAAAGCACTATTAAAAACTGGTAAAGCGAGAGCGATATTTTTTAGAATCATGATGATTTTTCTTATTTGAATGGGGGGAGTGAAACATTAATAAATGCCTGGGTGGCGGAATAGGTAGACGCAAGGGACTTAAAATCCCTTGGGGC
>JALOPH010000146.1 GCA_025453995.1 Desulfobacterales bacterium | reverse complement strand
CTACCGATTAAAGAAAATCAGCCTGTTTGAAAGGTGGTCGAAAAAGAAGTCTTTGCACCGGAAACAGATGGCAATAGAAGGGAAATAGAATCCAGATTCGAAATTTCAAATATATTTTGGATAGGGTTTAACTGTAAAATTAATTGATTATATAAAGGAGGGACGCCCATGAAATCGATCAAGGATTTTAACCTTTCAGAAAAAAAAGTTCTGGTGAGAGTGGATTTTAACGTGCCCCTGGATGACCAGCAGAACATCACCGACGATACCCGCATTGTGGAGGTGCTGCCGACGTTGCGGTATGCGATGGAAAATGGCGCGGCCCTGATATTGATGTCCCACCTCGGCCGGCCCAAGGGAAAACCCGCCCCCAAATACAGCATGGCGCCGGCGGCCATGCTCCTGGGAAAGCATCTGAATCTCGAAGTCAAAATGGCGCCCGACTGCATCGGACCGGAAGTCAAAAAAATGGTGGATCAATTAAAATCCGGCGAAGTCCTCATGCTGGAAAATCTGAGGTTTTACGCTGAAGAGGAAAAAAATGACGACGAATTTGCCCAAAAAATTGCGGGTTTATGTGATGTCTATATCAATGACGCCTTTGCCGTCAGCCACCGGGCCCATGCCTCTGTGGAAGCTGTCACGAAATTTGTCAAAGACTGCGGCGCTGGTTTTTTGCTGAAAAAGGAAATTGATTATTTCAACGAAGCCATGAACAATCCCAAACGGCCGCTGGTGGCGGTCGTGGGCGGCGCAAAAGTTTCCAGCAAGCTCGGCGCGCTGAAAAACATGCTGGCTCGGGTCAACAAGATCATTATCGGCGGCGCCATGGCCAACACATTTCTTAAAAGCCAGGGCAAGGATGTGGGCAAATCATTGGTGGAGGACGAGCTTTTGGGTGAAGCGGCCGATATCATGGCGCGCGCCTCAAAATCAGGCGTTTCACTTTTTCTGCCGGTGGATGCGGTGGTGTCGAGCTCTCCGGACGCCCCGCAACATGCCGCGGTCGTTGATGTTGAGAATATACCCAAAGACACCATGGCATTGGACATCGGCCCCAAGACCTCATCGTTGTTTTCCAAAGCCCTAAGCGACGCCCAAACCATCATCTGGAACGGCCCCATGGGGATGTTTGAAACAGAAGCGTTCAGCCGGGGGACCATGGAGATGGTTCACAACCTTGCCAATTCTAAAGCGCTGACCATTGTCGGCGGCGGGGATACGGATGTGGCGGTGCACAGCGCGGGAGAAGCAGAAAAAATTTCCTATATCTCCACCGGCGGCGGGGCCTTTTTACACCTGATGGAAGGCAAGATTCTCCCGGGAGTGGCCGCTTTGGAGCGCGCGGCCGGATGAATTCGCCCCATGAACAGCATCGCCAATTTTTTTAAACAATACGGCATCTGGCTTCTGATCGCGGGATTGGTCGGGGTTGGCGTCCTATGGTTTTTTGATCCCATTCTACGCCTGTATCATATTTTGGCGGATCGTCAGGCTGTCAAAGGGTATATCCAATCTTGGGGGCCTTATGCGCCGCTGGTTTTTATTCTGGCTCAGGTGCTTCAGGTCATGCTGGCGCCGGTGCCCGGAGAAGTCAGCGGGTTTGTGGGCGGATACTTGTTCGGCGCATTCAAAGGATTCGTCTATTCTTCCATCGGACTTGCCATCGGTTCGGCGACTAATTTCTGGATCGGCAGGATGCTGGGCCGGCGGTTTGTCCGAAAACTGATACCGGCCGGGCAATTGGAAAAGCTCGACAGATTCATCTCCCACCAGGGTATTGTTGTGCTGATGGTCTGCTTTATTTTTCCGGGTTTTCCCAAAGACTATCTCTGCCTTTTTCTGGGGTTGACCGCCTTGCCGTTTAATATGTTCATTCTGCTGGCCGCGCTGGGGCGAATGCCCGGCACCCTGATGCTGAGCTTTCAGGGGAGTCTGCTCTACGGGCAGAACTATTGGGCATTTGCGGCGATTGCAATGATCTGCCTGGTTGCGGTATGGTTTGGCGTAAAATACAAGGCGGGCATATACCGATGGGTAGAACGGCAAAATAAACCGAAAATTCTTAAAAAAAACCAATAAAATCCGTTGACTGATAAAATTAAAAGCGTTAAGGAATTTTAAGGACGCGAATGAGACCTGCCTCAATCGGCAAAAACACTGGAGTGACGCTTGTATTGGCGAAGAAGAGATGAATTAAGTCTGTCAGACAGACTCAGAAGATCATACTATATTCTTTTGCGGGATGAACTCGACCAGTACCTGATCGACAAAGCGCTGACCGAATCCTATGGCAATTTTGTTTCAAAAAATATCCCCTATCCGTTTGTCGAACTCAAGGAATTAAAGCCCCGGGCCCGCAGCCCCAAGATAGAATACGAACACCAGAATTCTTTCCTGGTGATGTTTATTGAAGACACGATCCCGGAGAGCTATAAAAAATATATCCGTTTTTTTGATTCAAATAAAACGACCGTCACCAACCTGAGCCGAACCAAGGCATTTCCAGTGGAGCCGACCTTTGACCGGACCCAGAAGTATTTGGACTCGGTGCATTTCTTTGATTATTTGAACGGCCTTCTTCCCATGGATTACGCGCTGCTGATTCAACGGGAACCCAAGATCCAGGAAGGCGTCAACCGCTACAGCATATCCCATTTTCATGTCCGCGTGGACTGGCCCATCACCGAAGCCGCTGAAGACCTCGGCCGGATGCTCCGCTATATTTCAAAGGATTTATATGAAAAAGGGGATAAATACGCCGAAGACCTTCAGAAAAAATTTTTTGAATACTACTGCCTTCAGGATATGGTCGGCGGACGGCGGACGGCGGCCATCGTGGCCGCACAGTATTTGAGGCGGATTCCCTGTCTGTCGACGATCTATGTGGCCAGCACCGAGTCCCGGTCGTTGATTCAATTGACCGAGCGCGGGGTGTCCAAAGTCGTGCTGGTCAAGCTCAACGACAAAGAAGTATCATCCTTGGCCGAAGCCAACGCTATGTCGGTCATTGAACTCAACAAGAACTACAGGATCGCCAAACAGGGACGGAGCGGCGTGTTTTTATTCCAGACCCGTTACGCCTATTCGAGCCATGCTTTGCCCCCGGAGGATGGCAAGCTTCGGGATCTCAAGCCGGAAACATACTGGCTTTCCGTGGAGCTCCAGCAGATCCTGCCCAAAGCGAAAGTCTGGTCCCATCCGCCGCTCAAGTGCAATCTCATTTATACTCAGTAGCCGTCCTATCTTGACTCAATCTCTTTAATCATCGCCGTTTCATCGCAATCCGGGAATTTGACGCAATGAATGCAGTCCGACCAGATTTTCAGCGGCAGGTTTGATTTGTCGATTTGCACAAACCCGAACTTTGTAAAAAATTCGGGTTTATAGGTGAGCGTAAAAATTTTTTTGATTTTAAAACTTTTCGCCTCTTCAAATGCGGCTTTTATCAACTGGGAGCCGATGCCCTGTCGCTGATGGTCCTGATCGACCGCCAGAGAACGGATTTCCGCCAGATTCTCCCAGCAGATCTGCAGCGCACAGCATCCGATAATGGCATTGTTTTTCAGGTCCTCGCAGACCAGAAAATTTCTGACATCGTCATACAATTGGCTCAACGGCCGCGGGAGCAGTTCTCCCAGCGCTCCATAGTACATGAGCAGGCTGTGTATGGGTTTTATATCCTCTATGGTTGCTTTGCGGATCATAGGCGTCTTTTAACTGCGCAAAATTATTAAATCAATAATTTTTCTTATTTTAATTTTTTCGGAAAAGAACCGTAAAAAATTAAAATAAGAAAAATTCTATTTGCTAATATTCATATCAACAAGTTGATAGCTAAACCGGCTTTATTTCTCTTGACAGTAAAAAGCGCTTCATGTTAGCAGGCTTATAAATCATAAAGGCGCGTAGCTCAGTTGGTTAGAGCGCTACCCCGACACGGTAGAGGTCGTTGGTTCGACTCCAATCGCGCCTACCATTGAAAAATCAAGGACTTATGGAGAACCTCCGGAGTCCTTTTTTGTTTCTGCTACCACTGTTTTGCGACAAAAATTCTTTCATGGGAAGATGTGCTAATGTCACAATGATCCCGTGGAGGGATCTGGCGGAAGTTGCCGTCAGGAAAAAGGGCCTCCTTTCGGCAAGCCAGCAAAAAAAATGAAAATGACGGCGATATGGTCGTCTATCTGAACGGATAACGCGGATTTTGCCAAATCAGGAATATTGCTTGTTCTAAACGAAACCAACAGTTTCAAATAAGCGGATCATCCAGATGGCTGTTCCTGCCATCAACAAAGAAATGACAATCATGCCCAATTCATTCCGTGTCGGCACCCTGGCCGGAGATTCCTGATTCTCATAATTCAATGCATTGAGAATTAATTGATAGGGATTGGATACCCCCAGGCCCAGCGTTGACCCTGCAGGGGTAAAAGCAACTTGGGTCCCTGTTCCGGTCGGCCCCCCCCTGTATCATCCGCATCAATCAGATTTTGAGTATCAAGCCCATTCCGGGGCAGTCCGCTCTGTAATCAGCAGGCCGCCGTTAATAAACCAACAAGGTGTCATAATCTTCTGACCAGTAGGTCTGGAATCCAAAACCCTGGCTTGAAGCTGTATTCCCGATAAATATTGTGGCGGAAAAGGTTTCGTCGGAGGCTCCATTGGTCTCAATATATACAGACACAGTCCCATCTATATCTGCTGGGTCATCTGCATAATTCTGCACGGAGTCCTTATCGATGCCGTGAGCCGGAATTGTCACAGAGCTGCCGGGGATAAAATTCCCCGCTTCGTCATAGAAATATATATAATAAGTTTCACTGGCGTTGGATTGATTGTGAATGGCAAGACCTGTCCACCAGTTGCTCGATATGGCCGTGTAAGGAATAACAATTCGCTGCACCGTAATAGTCGGCACAAAGGCCATTGTTGATCCAGTAAAGACAAATAAAAAAATCAACACAGCCAGACTGATGAAATGTTTTTTCTTCATGGCAAACCTCCTTGCATTGCTTGTTTTTAAAGGAATAAACTTCTCATTTTTGGCTTTTTATATATCAGAACTGGCCTGCAAGTCAATTTTAACCGGTTCTGGATATGTTTTGTAGCTAATGATCGCACTGTGCGGTATTTTTAGAGAAAGTAAACTAACATTTCCTTAAAAGTCGATTCCCCATTTCACACTAACGGTCAGCAGGATCAAAAGCTTTTCCTCCTAAAAGATAATGAGAGGGCTTGAATTTTCACAAAAGCGGGACAAAAAGAGGCAGGGACTCACTTCAGAGCCCCTGCCTCTTTGTTTGGGAATATTTAATAAAGCTTTTTATGCGGTCCTGCGTCGGCGGATCATCCAGATGGCGCTTCCTGCCAGCAGCATTGACGTGAAAATCATCCCCCATTCGGACAGGGTCGGGATGCCCTGACCCTCTCTGGGTGTATAATTAATCCTCAGGATGGGCCTGAATGCAGGAACATCATTATAATCGCTGGAATGATAGAATTTAACGACGTCTCCATTTGTTGGACCAGTGAGCCTGAAACCATAATTGGATGTGTTGCCGCTATGCCAGTCAGCAACAGCGGAGGTCACATTAAAAAAATGCCATTCACAGCCAGTCGTATCTCCAGTGTTTGTTGCTATTGCCGGCCCATAGCTTGGCGCATTGTTCCAGGTGACGCTTGCTTCGTTCCATGATCCCTGATTTAAATGAAGTTCCATTATGTTTTTGAATTGAATGTCATAAAATAAGAATTCTTTCTAAATATAATTAAGGACAGGGCCCGATTTGTTGAGAACTCTCATAGGTTTGTCCGCATTCTCCAGAATTACAGTGATTCCCAATCCCCACAAACCACCCTTTTAAGGTGATCGCATTTAATTCTACAAACCCAAGAAGCCCGTGAACCTCATCTTGAGATTGATCATATCCCGAGCCGGTAATGTGCATCAGAATTTTATTCCCGACAATTTCCGCGTTTCCAGTCAACACCGTGATATTCCCTTCCGGGTCGGTGCTCATGCCGTGAACAAGATAGTGTTGCCCGACAGTGCGTATGACGGCCAATGATACATGCTCTTGATTGTCGAAATTGTATAAACAGATTTCTCCCTTGGCGCTTGGCCATAAGCCGGGTCCTGCCTCAACAGTATTGAATCCCAAAAAGATGATAAGCGCCATAAAAATAAATACCTGTGCAATTCTGTCTGTTTTCATGGGACTGCCTCCTTTTGCGGGCTGTTTTCCGCGGTTTAAGTGATGAATTTTGCTTGTTTATGAATGAGAAGTTAGAGATGCGCCTGAATTTTTTTTATAAAAGATGCTGAAAAATAGCTGTTGTGATTTTAAAGCAAATATTTAGTTCATTTTATAAATTAAATTAGATTAGCTTTAAATTCAATTATTAATTGATCTTATGATGTCAGTGTTTGTCCGATTTTTTTGTAAGGAAAAGACTCTGATGGCTTCTTGGTCATAATCAGTCCTGCCTTATAGAACGGTTTTCGTAATCGCAATCGAAACATAAAAATCGAGTATGAGTTCGAGCATGAAATATAATATTTCCTTCCGTAACAATAACGCTCAACGGAAGCGCAAGCTTTTACGAGTCAGTTAAAATTTAAGATGTAAGACCCCATTTTCGCACATTTTCGCAAAGCGCCTGTCAAAACTGTTGTCAAAACTTGACATGCAAGACAATTTCTGAGATAAATCAAATTACCGGGCCAAATTCAAAACATCATCTAAGGCTCGATGTCGGCGTTGCACTCCTCCACAAAATGCTCACATACGGCCATGCATGCCGAGCTTTTCCGCCGTCCAGCGCCTTGACCTCGAACCTGATCTGACATTTTGAAAATGTCTCTACCCGAAGCAGTGTTTCTATATCTGTATTTTCAACCGGCGGCCCCCAAAAACTTTGTCTCTTGGAGCCGTTCCTGTAAAGAGTAATCGGCCAGAGAACATGTTTCTAACCTTTCCCAAACCTGAAGGAGAGGTGTCATGGCTTCTACTAAAAAAAACGGAGCGTTATTTTTTTCAGTCGCGGCGCTTCTTTTCCTCTCCGCGCTTTTCCTCGCCCAATGTGATTCCAGCAACGGGGGCTCGTCTTCCGACGAAGTGGCCATCATCCTGACTCAATTTGACGGAATCCGAATCGGTACCCTTGATCTTGAAAGAATGGTGGCGATCGGTGACGCTGCTCTTTCTGAGCTTTCCCGTTTTACAAACCATGAAAGCGCCGAAATAAGATGGGGCGCGGTCATGTCCCTCGGAGCCATCGGCCGGCAGCTCGATACGGGAGAAAAGACAGGGCCAATGATCGCCAAATGCATGGATGATCCGGATATCTGGGTAAGGGTAACCGCGGCCGAGCTGTGCGCGTCATCGGGTTTCAAGGAGGGACTCTCAGCGCTTATTGATGCGGTGGATTCTGACCTTAAACTGAGGCTGAGCGAGCCCCCGTCGCCGATAGCCACCCAGGCGATTATGGCGCTGAAGCTTTATACGGGACAGGATTTTATTGAAGAGGCCCACTGGAGGGATTGGTGGGATCAAAACCAGGATAGTCTGGAGTGGAACCCGGACAATGAAAGGTTTGAATAGAATATTTCTTTTTCTCCTTCCGCTGTTTCTGTTACCGGCAGAGGCATCCGGACAGACCACATGCCAGAGGGATGGATGCGTCATTACCATCACCATCCATATGGTGGGCGTGGGCGGTGACCGCCAGACGATTGACCGGTGGATTCAGGATATAGAGCAGGTCTGGAACGGCCCTCTGACTAATGGAGACCAGAGTCCCACCTATGGCGAGTGCAAATGCCCGGTGGTGGTGTCGGTGAATTTCGCCGGGTGGGTGACGGATTGTACCAGCCAGGCCGCCCAGGGCTATCACTGTATCCAGATCACCCCTGGCCCTGTCAGGGATACGGCCGGAAAGACCTACCGGGGGTATATGCGGGGTGTGTCTCAGAACGGCTCATCCATCAGCGGCTGGTGGTCATCCGATCAGATGAACACCCTTTTGGTGGTGGGTCCTGGCCAGGGAGTGCAGGGGCCTCCGGCTATGTATCAGGCGCACGATGCGGCCCACGAGGCCGGGCACATGCTGGGACTGGATGACGATTATAACAGGGACCAGAACAGGTACGGCCGGAACATTATGGGCACCACTTACGGTGGAGACGCCAGGCCGACCCCGGCGCAGATTAACGCCATCGTTGAGAAAAACTGCCAGGGAGAAAACGCCCAATGCCCTGATGAATGCTGTTGCGGCAACGGTAAAATCGAAGGGGACAAGGGGGAGGAATGCGATCCCAAAGCTAATCCCAACGGCTGCGGGGAACATGAGGTCTGTCTTGACTGCAAATGCGTCTATCTGGGCTATTGCGGTGACGGGCAGATTGGTGGCGGGGAAGAATGCGACCCCATGGCCCGGCCCACCGGCTGTATGGAGGGGGAGATCTGCACGGAGGGCTGCATATGCGAACCAAAAGAGGCGCTGGCAGCCTCCATTTCGTATCCTTCCAGCGGGGCCGTTATAGACAGTGAAACCACTGTCACCGCGGAGGTGGTATCCTCCGAAGGGGTTGAACAGGTCGTCTTTCTGGTGGATGGAAGCGCCAGCTTCACCGATGATCAGGCTCCGTTTTCCTGGGTTTTCAATCCGGCTTTCTACATGCCTGGTCTCCATGAAATCCGGGTGGAGGCATATGATGCGGCGGGCGGCACAGCCTCAGATTTCATTCTGATCACTGTGGACTCATATCTTACCGTTTTGATCGTCTCTCCACCGGATGGCGCGCCCATTCCGGTGGAGACCGAAATTGTTGCGTCGGTCTCCTCTTCCCATCCGGTCCAGGAAGTCT
>JALOPH010000145.1 GCA_025453995.1 Desulfobacterales bacterium | reverse complement strand
AATCAGGCAGAGGATTTTAATCTTGCGTATCATTTCCGGGAGCCCCCTTCTATATTTTGAATAAACAGATTCCGACTGTTCGATCGATATGCTATATAGCACAATGCAGCCATATGAAACAAGGGTTGAAACTTCATTTGCGGTTGGGATTGCTTTTTGGTAATTTCACAGTATGTGGCGGGCCTTGTCACAGAGCGCCATAAGATACTGATTTAAAAAATATCATACGGTGGGATCAGCAACCTTTTAGTGGATTATCACTGGTGGATGACCGCAAAAAAACCGATGAAATGATTTCAAGGTTGAACCAGCTGTTTAATTATCTCGGTGTTGACCATGGGCAGAATATCAATTGGATTATCGCCCACACATGTATCATTTTGGGAGGGGCCTGTTCTCTTTATAACAGGCTTGACCATAAGAGCGGGTCCATAGTGACGCGCTCCGGCTACAATCTGCCGAAAGAATACAGGCGCATTCTGCCTGCCGAGGGGTGCGTCTGCTACGAGGAAACCCTGCGTCATCAAGCCGGCCCCACCATCATCGAAGACCTGTCCCGCACTTTTTATGCGGAATCGGATCCGAACATCCGCAAATTCGGATTCAAATCATACCTGGGCTTTCCGGTGATTTTCGAAGGAGAGTCCCGGGGTTCCTTGTGCATCCTGGACCCGAAAACAAGAAGATTTACTTCAACGGAAATCAACCTGATCGCCATACTCGCAAAGACTTTATCCATTGAGGAAAAACGATGGCAGGCCCAGGAAGAGTTGAAAGATTCCGAGGAGCGCTTGAAAATTCTATTCGAATACGCGCCGGACGCTTATTATTTAAGCGATTTAAACGGCATGCTCTTGGACGGGAACAAAGCGGCGGAAAACCTCATTAAGGTCAACCGCCAGGATCTTATCGGACGGAATTATTTTGATTTGAACCTCCTTTCAGCCGATCAATTGCCCAAAGCCGCCGGCCTGCTGGAGCGTAATATCAAAGGAGAACCCACCGGCCCGGATGAATTTGTCTTAAACCGCAGTGACGGCGGAAAGGTCAACGTCGAAATCAGAACGTTTCCGGTAAAGATCAAAGGCCAGTCCATCGCCCTGGGGATTACCCGGGATATTACCGAGAGGGTCCGGGCTGAAGCCGAATTGCGGGCCAGTGAAAAGAGGCTGGCGCAGATCGTAGACGGAAATGCCATCGCCACGTTTGTGCTGGATAAAAACCATGTCATCACCCACTGGAACAGGGCGTGTGAAAACCTAACAGGCTTTGCGGGCGCCGAGATGGTGGGAACCCGCAACCAGTGGAAACCGTTTTATCATCGCTGTCGGCCGGTAATGGCCGACCTGGTCATTGATGATGCCGGGGATGAAGTTTTTCGGAATCATTACGGCGATGGGTTTTCGCGGTCACGGGTCATCTCGGAAGGTTTTGAGGCGGAGTACTTTGTCCCCGCCCTCGGATCCGGCGGCAGATGGCTCTTTTTCACCGCCGCTCCCATGCGCGATGCGAGCGGGAACAGAATCGGCGCCATGGAAACCCTTCAGGATCTGACCGAGCGCAAGGCGTTTGAACATGCTCTGGTTCAGGCCAAACATGAGCTGGAGGAAAAGGTCCGGGAACGGACGATCAATCTCGAGGAGGCCAATACCGCATTGAAGGTTTTGCTAAAAACCAAGGAAGATCATGCGCGGATGAGCGAGGAAAGGATGTTGTCGAATATCAGCAAACTGATCCTGCCTTATCTGGACAAGCTTAAAAAAGGGAGCTTTTCTGAAAAGGAACGCATATGGATTGAGATCATTTCCAATAATCTGGCAGACATCACATCCCCGCTTTCCCAGCGGCTGGCATCACGGTTGATGCGGCTGACGCCGGCGGAAATTCAAGTGGCCAATTTTATCCGGCAGGGCAAATCCACCAGGGAAATCGCCGGGGTGTTGAATCTGTCGGTGAAAACCATTGAAACCCACCGGAAAAATATACGCGCCAAAGTCGGCATCAAAAGTAAAAAAACCAATTTGAGAACTTTCTTGATGTCTATCCAGTAGAATCCGGAGAAAAAAATGGCTTTACAAAACAGGCTCACCAAAACAGAAATATCCTGGATCATCTATGATGTGGGCAATTCTGCGTTTGTGCTCATCATCGTGACCACCCTGATGCCCATTTTTTTTAAGGACATCGCCTCAATCGGTGTTGCGGATTATGTCTCCACGGCCAACTGGGGGTTTGCCAATTCGGCCGCATCCTTAACTCTGGCGCTGCTGGCGCCTGTTTTAGGGGCGCTGGCCGATTACCAGGGCCGGAAAAAAAAATTTTTCATTGCGTTTCTGGCAATCGGTATTGTGTTTACCTTGCTGCTCACCCAGGTAGGACAAGGAGAATGGATATTGTGCATCTGGCTGTTTATCCTGGCCCGCATCGGGTGGGCGGGCGCAAATATTTTCTATGACGCGTTTATCGTGGATGTGGCTGACAAAGACCGCATGGACCGGGTCTCCTCCCACGGGTATGCCTGGGGGTATATCGGCAGCGTGATTCCGTTTCTGGTGATCATCGGTTTACTGATAACGGCTCAGAACGGGAAAGGCGACGCGCTGCCTGAATTTCAGACAAAAGTCGGATTTATCATTGTGGCCGTCTGGTGGCTTGTGTTTTCAATTCCCATGATTCGAAATGTGGATCAGGTCTATTTTGCAGCGGCGTCCGCATCGCCTGTAACAGACAGTTTCAGGCGGTTGAAGGACACATTTTTAAAAATCCGGAATCACAGACAGGTGTTTTTATTTTTAGCCGCATACTTTTTTTACATCGACGGCGTGGACACGGTTATCAGCATGGCCACCGCCTATGGCCGGGATCTGGGTTTTTCCGTCTCCCTGCTGATTGTCATGATCCTGTTTATCCAGATCATCGCTTTTCCCTGTGCCCTGATCTACGGAAAAATGGCCGTGCGGTTTTCCGCCAAAACCATGATCATGGCGGGCATTGCCGTATACTGCGTCATTACGTTTATTTCATTTTTGCTCCCTTCAGTGGAGAATCAGACCATCAAAGCAGGGGCGTTCTGGTTCATGTCCTTTCTGGTGGGGTCTTCCATGGGCGGAATTCAGGCCCTCTCCCGCAGCTATTATGGCAAACTCATTCCGGCGGAATCCAGCGCCGAATTTTTCGGGTTCTATAACGTGTTCGGCAAATTCGCCGCCATTACCGGCCCGTTTCTCATGGGCATGGTGGGCCGTCTGGCCGGGCATTCCCGGTGGGGGGTGCTGAGCATTCTTATTCTTTTTATTATTGGCGCGTGGCTGCTGAGCCGGGTGGAAGACTTGAATGAAGATTTTATGGACGGGGTGGAGACTTCAGCGACTCCTTAAAAAAATGAAAAGACCGGGTTTTTCTAAAATAGAAAAGGTGGCTGTATTGGAAAAGTGAACCTGAAATGGTACATACCACGAGTCTCTAATGATAGAAGATAGGCACTGATTTCTCCTTAAACCGTCTTGGTCTGTATACGATCCAGCTGATGATCACAACAACTCCTATCATTGTATAGCAAATAACAAATACCCACTGAGGCGCATCATAATAAAGGATCTGCTGAAGCCAGTGCGCAATGAATCCGCCTTCGTACGTGTCTTGTCCAGATATTTCCCTCAGGCTCATTTCCCATTCGGTCAGGGGGCAGATAACGCCACACCAAGACTCCAATACTATTACCCCGATGGACAGAATGTGGATCAGGCGAAACCACGGGTTTCGAACCCAACTCCAATGGCGGATCCCGCCGACTAAAATAAGAATCAACCCGGAAATGATAAAAACCGCGAACATAACATGCACTATCAGGACGGCATCAGCCAGCCATGTAATATGGATTTGATGAATCATCTGACTCCAGGTGATGTATTTCAGACACTTTAGCGCTGGATAGGAATTCGGACACATGCTTCCTATGGCATTTCAGAAATCATAGACCCTATTTAAACTTATTTAACTTTAAGTAAATGATCCCTTTTAGCAATAAGAAAAGTGAGGAGTGTCTGGTAGCCTGATGGAAACAGTCGTTGAATGATATCAAAAAGATATGCATCGAGTCCGATCAGCGCCCGTTTTTTTTCCTTCAGGATGGCCTTGATAATTCGTTTGGCGGCGGTATCAGCGGAAGTAAAGGAAAGTTTTTCATGAAGGGCGATGACATCTGATTTATCCTTTAAAAGACCGCTGTTGGATTTGAAACGGCCGTTTCTTGCAATATTGGTTCGAATGCCGCCCGGAAAAACAACGGATGCGGATACGCCAGTGCCCCTCAATTCCTGATTCAGGGACTCGGTGAACCCGCGGATGGCGAATTTGCTGGAATTGTATGCCGCCTGAGTGGGAATGCCGCACAATCCGAATACGCTGGACACATTAACAATATGGGCCTTGCCGGTGGATTTCAGATTCTGGAGAAATGCCCGCGTGGCATGGACCATGCCCCAGAAATTAATGTTCATGACCCATTCGAAATCGGCTTCCTCCATTTCCTCGATCAATGCCGTCAGCGTCACCCCCGCATTATTAACCAGAACATGGATGTTCCCATGATGTCCGTTGACTGAATCTGCAAACGCATACACCTGATCGCGGTTTGCCATGTCCACCGGATGCATGGACGCATACCCGCCGGATTTCAAAATCATATCGGCCGTCTCAGCCAGGCCCTGGACATCAATATCAGCCAGCGCCAGTCGGCAGCCTGCCTGGGCCAGCCTTACGCCAAGCGCCCTTCCGATGCCGGACGCGGCGCCGGTGACCACCGCTGTTTTGTTTTTAAGATTCATGGCAAATTCCCTTAAATGTCTATCAGGTTTTTAGTATCAAACAAAATTGCCTGGAACCTGGGGCTGTATTGATAAACCAGCGGTTTCGAACTCAAAGACAATGCCCTGAGCGTATCGCACATGGCATGACCTTGTCCGATTTCAAGCTGGACCCCGCTGCTTCCCATGGTCTGGGCAAACTGGTCCTGTTTGGCATAGAAGTTGGCATAAATCATTTTGCCGTCTTTTTCATTATATACCAGCGTGCGGGTCATCGGCCCCATGCCGACAGCCGGCTTTCTGCCGGCAAACGTCATCAGGTTCTGTCCGTTTAACGATAATCTGCAGGTCCGGGAACTGTCTTGCTCGATGAATTCAATATCCGCCAGAAATTTCGGATATCCGGATAATTCAACCGCGCCTTTCCGTGCGGTTTCTGAGGTTACGGGCAGATGAAAAATAAAGGCCTTAAATGTATTAAGGATCAGCTGGGAAAGAAGAGAAATCAGCGGGAGTCCTTTTCCGCCGTGATGAACCACAGCAGCAATGGAAACTTCGTTATAGGGGCCGATATCGCAAGATGCATATTCAAACGCCGACACCGCGACCATGCTTCTTCCGGGAAACAGTTCCACCGGGTGCAGAGATTTCGGCAATCGTTCCCGCACAGCGCGGGTGGAAGCCGTAAACATGGCGGTCATGGATTTTCCTTCATAATAAAAAATCGGCAATTTCACATTATATTCCGGGATCGAGCGTTGCAGAATGCCGTCAAAGAAAAGGTTCCTGTCAATACCAAATGATTTCATAGTGTCTCCTTGATTATATAAATAGGTGCGTTTTATTTCCTGTTTGACTTATTAAACTGGTTTAAAAAATGGATGGCGCGCCGGCCGGGCGCCCCGAAAACAGATTGAAGATGCCGGGAATCCCGGAATCGTTTTTCCTGCAGGTGATCCCGCATGTATCCATACCCGCCGAGCACCTGGACCCCGAGCGTGCTCACCGTGCAGGCGTCAGATAAAATCCGGGTTGCAGCGGCAAACCCTTGCACCGCCCATTCCGTATCTTTTGCATCCGCATCAGAAACGGCCTTCTGCAGAAGCATTCCGGCGGTTTTTGTCATCACCGCCATCTGTCCCACCATCCCGCTGAGCTCCGACCATTCAATGATTTTTCGGCCTCCCTGCATTCGTGTGGATGCATATTTTAAGGCATCATCCAAAGAAGCCTGCATGATCCCCAAAGCCGCTGCCGCCGCTGCGATCATCATCTTTTCATGCATTTTAGAAAAAATATGCGCGCCCTCATCTTCCCGGCCGATCAGAATTCCATCGGCATTGGAAAAAGCAATGTCCGCAGCCGGGCATGCATGAAGTCCCAGGCTTTTTATGGGAGCACCGGAAACGGCATTTTTGTTTTTGGCATCTACCAGGAAATATGAAAAACCTTTGGAAGTTCTGGCCGGCACCAGGTATCGGCCGGCGATGGGTCCCGGCACCATATAGTCGGCTGTGCCGGCCAGCTGATAATTTCCATTTCGCAACTGTGCGGCAACCTGAATCGCCTTTTCATTTGGATGGGAAAACAACGGAAATGCGGTCAGGAAATCCGTTGCCGCCATGTCCTGGGAAACCAGGTCCGCGAGAATGCTTTCCGCGCCGGCCGCAAGCATGAGTTCCTGGGCCGCTGCATTGGAAAGCAGAACAGATCCCATGCTGGCATCCACCCTGGATATGTTCTGGAGAAGGATGCACAGCGGCTTTAGCTTCCAGCCCATGCCGTTGAGTGTTTCCGGCAGTGAAACGTGCAGAAATTCAGATTCAAACGCGATTTTCAACGCGTCATGAAAAAAGGGACCATGCGGGTATCTGTCGGTTTCATGAATGTCGGGAATCAGGGTTTTGCGGGCGAATTCCCGGGCTGTTTTTTCAAGCAGTGCTGCTTCCTGGTCTTTGGATGATTTCATCATAGTCCTTCCTTTAATCCGAATACATGGATACATGCCTGCTGTTGCGGCCAATGAAATTTTTGAACAGATCCAGGCGGTTCATCTGGTTGGTGCCTTCATAGATCGGGAGAAGGCGGGCGTCCCGCAGGTGTTTTTCAACCCGGTTGGCATGACGAATGCCGCTTTCCCCCAGAATCTGGAGGGCGATTTCGCAGTTTTCGACCCCGGCGTCAGTGCCGGCGAATTTCGCCAGGGAGGCCCATCCGCTCGTGCGCTGGCGGTAAATTTCTGGGCGTCGGCCCAATTGGTCCTTTTGAAACAGATACGGAACAAGAGGCCACTTGACGATCATGCGGGTCAGTTTCGCAAGCCACCCTGTCGGGAGAAGTTTGGACAGGTAGTACAGAGGCTTTGTTTGCAGGGGTTTAAACAGACCGTAAATGCTGTTGGCATGGTTCACCTCGTTGTATATCAGCCGGGAGACCGCCGCGTTTTTGAGCATATCGGCCAATTTCATCTGAACCCATTCCTGATTGATGAGCCATCCGTCTGTCGTGGATGTCTCTTCCACCAGCTTTAAAGTGTCGTTATAGACCCCACGGGCGACACCGGTCCCAAGGGCGCATACACCGGCCCGGGAAATGGAGCACAGGTCGTCAAACACATCCTGGTAAATATCACGATAAGGCTTGTTGATGCCCTTTACCATATGCGGGGAGAGGCATACCTGTTTATCCGGTATAAAACAGTCGGTGAAAATCAGTTCGCTCGCAGGACAGGCCCTTTGTCCCATTTTGTCTTCTTTTTTACCGATGACAAACCCCTTTGTCCCGGTGCGGACCATACAGAAAACAGCGGTCGACGACGGGTTACGGATGTCTTCAAAGGCAAGCACCATGTGCCAGGTCGCAAAATGGGCGTTTGATATGAATATTTTGGTGCCGTTTAAAATATAACCGCCCGGCGCTTTTTTCGCCTCACAGGAAATGCTGCCCCGGTCTATCAGGTCTGCGGAAGCCGTATCGGAGCCGGATGACGGTTCAGTGATGGCAAAACTGGCAAGGCAGGATTCTCCCCGTTTATGGGATTCCGCCATATCCTCGCAAAGCCATTGGAGCACCGCAAGATTGCCCGTCGACATGACCCCGGCGATGCCAAGATAATGCGAGCCGATCAGATTGGCCATTCCCAGGCAGGACGAGGACACTTCTTCGAGAAAATGGGAAAGGGATGGAAAGCAGTATCCCCGGCCTCCGAAGATTTTCGGGATCCAGTTGGTGTATAATCCCCATTCCAGCGCCTGGCGCACCCAGTCATGGGGCAGCGCATCCGGGTTCCGGTCCAGTTCGTCGTCAATTTCCAAGGACCGCTTGTTCACAACTTCATCATTGAATCGCCGGGCAAGCGCGGTTGCGTGTTTTATTTCTTTTATCATTGCCGTCGGCTGTTTTGCGATGGCCGCAAGGCCGCAGCTGTAATCATCAAACCAGAGGGCGTTTTCATCCATGCAGATTGATCCTCCTGAATAAAAGATTGTAGTTCTGTTGGATATCATTTCTCATTTTTTGCAAACTACATGCCAAAATCGGGCTGGCATTGTATAACAAATGAATATAGCAAGTTATGTTTTAGGCGGGCAATATGGAAAAAAATACCGGCATTTCATTTTGAAATAAATTTCATTTTGAAATGGCAAAATTGATTATGCGAGGGCTCGGCTATTCAGGAGCGGTGCTTTTCATTTAAGATTCAAGATAACAGACGTTTGGCAGGTTTTGACACTGGCAGATATTTGCCCATTTTGGATTGATATCTCAGAATTCAACAGAAAAAGGTAGGAGCGGACAGCTGTCGGCAAGAAAGAGATCTATTCCGCTCACTGCTTTAGAAAAAAGGAATGAGGTCTATTTCTTAAAGTCCTCTTTTTGGCATCAAAACATAACGCTAAGCGAATTTTGTCGCCATTTTTTATAAATTTCTCCTTTAATTTTCAACTACTTGATTTGGTCCGACAAGAATTCAGAATTCAAAGAATTCAAACAGAAATAGAGACGATTATTGAAAATTACGCAGCTACGAATTCAATCTTGAGATGCGTTCCGGTCGCCTCAGCAAATTTTTCAAGAGTTTTAAGAGTAAAACCCTCATAATCTCCACTTTCAATCCTGGAAATAGCCTGTTGGCTGGTCCCCATCAGCTGCGCCAGTTCCTTCTGAGTTAACCCTTTTTTCGCCCTGAGGTTAGTGATTTTCATTGCAAGAATGAGCGCTTGTCGCTCTTCATTATAATGTGCTTTGAACTCAGGGTCTTTTAAATCTTCTTGTAGTCGGCTTCGAAAAGTTCGTTTTTCCGTTTTTTTCATATTTTCCCTCCTGCGGGATGCCGTTGTAGCCAATCCCGCATTCTTCTTTCAGCTAATTCTATATCCCTTTCCTTCAACATCTGTGTTTTTTTTAAGAATGCATGAACAAGGATTATCTGATCACGCAATTCAAAGAAAATAAAGGATACGATACTGATTTGAGCTTTTACGTATTCTCAACTCCCTAATTTTTCCTCTTACGACATCACCATAAGGCCGTTTAAGGTTTGGCCCAAGTTCTTCCAAAATAGATAGGTGTGCAGCCACCTTTGCCCGTGATTTTTTGTCCAAACCATCCAAAAAATCATCGACTGGTGAATCGCCTCTTTCTGTCGTATAGAAAATGAGATTGTACAAACACACCTCCGCTTTATTTTCATCAATACATCAGAATTGATGTATTATCAAGCCGACTGGGTGGTTTTTGTATATAATCAGGAGTAA
>JALOPH010000316.1 GCA_025453995.1 Desulfobacterales bacterium | reverse complement strand
GAATCCCTTCCGGTTAAGTTTGCCATTGATCGGGGAGGAATCGTGGGTGAAGACGGCGCCACCCATCATGGACTATTTGATTTGTCATACCTGCGCTCCCTGCCCAACATGGTCGTCATGGCGCCCAAAGATGAAAACGAATTGCGCGACATGATGTATACGGCAATCCATCATCCGGGCCCCATCGCCTTCCGGTACCCAAGAGGCGCGGCAACCGGAATACCGTTAAATGATCGTTATGCCGCAATACCTATTGGCACGGGCCAGACGCTGACCCAGGGCGGGGATTTGCTGATTTTAGCTATCGGCAGCACTGTTACGGAAGCGTTAAATGCTCACGATATCCTGATGGAACATAAAAATATTCATACAACCGTCGTCAACTGCCGGTTTGTCAAACCGCTGGATACGGAGCTGATCTGCGGACTTGCCCAAAAAATTCCCAGGGTTATTACGGTTGAAGAAAATGTGCGTCACGGCGGTTTTGGCAGCGCTGTGCTGGAAGCATTTGCAGATAATGGACTCTGGGGAATTCAAACCGTGCGGCTCGGATTGCCGGATGCCTATATCGAACATGGTCCAAGAAATACGCTCAGAAAAAAGTACCGCATAGATGCTGAGGCCATTGTCAATGCGGCAGTAAATTTTTTTGAACCGCAGAAAACATAATTTGAGATGACGCCTGTCAATAAAAAAAGGCTTGATATTCTGGTTTATGAAAAAGGCCTTGCCCGAAGCCGCGAGTCAGCCCGTTCGATGATTATGGCAGGCGCTGTCTTTGTGAATCATTCGCCCGTTGACAAGCCGGGCACGATGGTCGATCCATCCGCGATCATTACGTGCAGGCAGCCTGAATCCCCCTATGTAAGCCGAGGCGGCCTAAAGCTCGAACATGCGTTAAATACAATCGCTCTGGATATCCGCGGCTACATCTGTCTGGATGTGGGCGCTTCAACTGGCGGCTTCACAGACTGCCTGTTGAAATTTGGCGCAAAATCCGTTTATGCAGTGGATGTCGGATATGGCCAACTGGATTGGAAGATTCGTCAGGATCCGCGGGTCATTGTCATTGAACGGACAAATATCCGCTCTATTTCACCCCTTCTTCTTCCGGAACCATTTGATCTCATTACGATTGATGTATCTTTTATTTCCCTCAAAATCGTCGTCCCGGCGGTTTTGCCGTTTTTGAAAAATAGAGGCCGCATACTCGCCCTGATCAAGCCTCAATTTGAAGTGGGAAAAGGGCTTGTAGGCAAAGGCGGTATCGTCAGAGATCCCGGACAACATCAAATAGTGATTGATGATCTCTCTAAGTTTTTTTCCCAGTTGGGGTTTGTGTGCGGGCACCTGGTTCCCTCCCCTATTCTTGGCCCTAAAGGGAACAAGGAATTTATCATATATCTGACCGCCGATCATGATTCGCGATGATTATACTGATGTCCCATAAATAAGATAACTACTGGCGAATATTATTTTTTTTAAAGTTGATTTTTTTAAACTAACCATATAGAGATTTAAAATTCTTTTTAAGATGCGTGGTAAAATTTATCAAGGAGGAGTGAATAACTAAATGACTGAAACATTAAGGAACATTGCTCTCATCGGACATGGCGGCTCGGGAAAGACATCCCTTGCGGAAGTGATGCTGTTTAACGCCGGCGCAACGAACCGGTTTGGCAGCGTAGATGCCGGCAATTCAGTAATGGATTTTGAACCTGAAGAATTAAAACGCCGCTCCAGCATCAGCACCGGCTTCCATCAATGCGGATGGAAAAAACACCAGATCAGCATCATGGACACGCCGGGTGATCAGAATTTTTTCTCCGACACGCGGCTGTGCCTCCAGGCCGCAGATAGCGCGGTTGTTGTGCTTGACGGAATTGACGGAGTTAAGGTTCAGTCTGAAAAAGCATGGGAATTTGCGGATGAATTCAATCTCCCCAGAGTGATTTTCATCAATAAATTGGATCGTGAACGCTCTGATTTTCAAAAAGCATTCAAGGACGCAAGCGACATTTTCCATCCAAAACCCATCATCCTCCAGATTCCCATCGGCGCGGAAGCTGGATTTAAAGGCATTGTCGACCTGATCCAGATGAAGGCCTTCGTATACGAAAACGGAAAAGCGACCGCCACGGATATCCCCGAGGACCTGCAGGAATCAGTGGAGGCTGAAAGAGAAAAAGTGGTTGAAAATATTGCGGAAGCAGATGATGAGCTTGTTGAAAAATATCTCGACGGTCAGGAATTAACCGCTGACGAGTTAAAAAAAGCCCTTCGAAAAGGAACGGTCAACCGGACGTTTGTTCCCGTTTTATGCGGTTCCGCAACAAACAATATCGGAATCGACCTTCTGTGCAATTTCATCGTTGATGTCCTCCCCGCGCCCGCGGATCTTGGCGCAAAGGCCGGTTTTGTACCCGGTACAGACACTGAAATCCAGCGGAAAATCAGCGCGGATGAGCCCTTTTCCGCTCTGGTGTTTAAAACCATTGCAGACCCCTATTCCGGCCGGTTGACTATTTTTAAAGTAATTTCAGGTAAAATGGCGGGTGACGGCACTTTTTACAATACAAACCGAGACGCCAAGGAAAGATACACCCAATTGCTTAAAATTACGGGCAAGGAGCAAAAGCCTGTAAGCGAAGCCGGACCTGGGGATATCGTTGCGGTCGCCAAATTAAAAGAAACCAAAACCGGCGATACCTTGTGCAACGAAAAAGCGCCGATTATCTTTGCCGGGGTTGAAGTGCCGCCGCCGATTATGTCTTTCGCCATCGAACCAAAGTCACGCGGCGACGAGGAAAAGATCGCCTCTTCCCTCCATCGCCTCACGGAAGAAGACCCGACTATCGTTTTTTCGCGTGATGCCCAGACCAAAGAAATGATTCTCTCCGGCATGGGGCAGGTGCATATCGAAG
>JALOPH010000144.1 GCA_025453995.1 Desulfobacterales bacterium | reverse complement strand
GAATTTTATCAATTTTGAAACGGCCGCAGTCATCAATCAGATTCAATTTAAATTCTTCTCCTGAGATCCTGAATTTTCCCCAGGTTTCGATGTTGGAACGTTGGTCCACTAAGAAATTTAAGAGAACCCAGCGAGTTGGGTGGAGTATTTCATCCCGGGAAAACTGACCCGAGTCTGCCTTGTCTACCGCATTCATCATGTCTTCAAAAAAATCGGGAAAACGACCCGCCCCCCCGAAATAGTGATAAACGACTCTGGCAGCAGAAGGCGCATCGGGATCAATGATATGTTTTGGATTTTCCAGGTTGCGAATGGATTCAGATACATGATGGTCGATGGCCAGATGAACCCCCGGCACAAACGGCAGGTTTGTGGTAATGTCTGATGCGCCGATTTTCATAGCGCCTTCCTGCATAAGGCCCGGGTTGTCAATGAGTTTTATTTCATCCACCAACCCAAGATGTTTCAGCAACACCGCGCAGATAAGTCCGTCCAGATCACTTCGGGTCAAGAGCCGGTATTTTGTATTATTTGCCATTGGATAGATTTCCTGATATGAAAACCGGATAAAAAACTTAATTACCAAAACATTTAATGGTTGGCAAGAAACGTTTGGAAATTAATATGATGAATAAAGAATCTGATATTAAGGATATCCTGAAGCGAAAAGGGGTTACCCTGATCAATCCCGAATCGATTCATATCGCTGAAGAGATTGAGCCCGACAGGATTGCCGGAGATGGGGTGGTGATATATGCCGGATCAAAAATATACGGGAAACGCACCCTTATTCTTCCAGGTTCAATTATCGGCTATGAGTCGCCGGCAACCATCGAAAATTGTCATATCGGCCCCCGAGTTAAACTGGCGGGAGGCTATTTCAGGGATTCCGTGTTTTTAAAAAATGTCTCTTTCGGATCATGCGCCCATGTCAGGGAAGGGTGCATATTGGAAGAGGATTCCAGCGCTGCGCATTCGGTCGGGTTGAAACAAACGATTCTTTTTCCTTATGTCACATTGGGAAGTTTGATCAATTTCTGCGATTGTTTTATGGCCGGCGGAACCGGGAAAAAAAACCACAGTGAAGTGGGAAGCTCATACATTCATTTCAATTTTACCCCACAGCAGGATAAAGCCACGCCATCCATGCTCGGGGATGTGCCTCGCGGCGTGATGCTGGACCAACCCCCGATTTTTCTGGGCGGGCAGGGCGGTCTGGTCGGGCCATGCCGTTTGGGTTTCGGCATTACCGTTGCGGCTGGCACCATTTGCAGAACGGATGAGCCTCGGGCCAATCGACTGATTTACGGCGGCCCGGGCAAGGGCGGGAACATCAGCTACATTCCAGGAACATATCGAAATATTAAACGGATTTTAATCAATAATTTGACATATATTGGGAATATGTATGCTTTGCGTCAGTGGTATCTTTGTGTCCGAAGATTATTCATATCTGAAGATTTTCCTGAACTTCTATTTGAGGGCCTCAATGGCGCCTTAACAATGGCGATTGATGAACGAATGAAACGGATCAATGAATTGATCAGAAAACTTGATGAAGGGTCCGGTCCTGGGTCTGAAAAACAAGGTGGTTTATCTCAGAGCAACAGCGTCAGGCGCCATATGGACTTGACGAAAAAATGGCCTTTTATCGAAGCAATCATAAAAACCTTGCAAGATTTTACCGGCAATGAAGCATTCAGGGATTCATTTTTAAGAGAAATCAACAAAGAAATACATAAAACCGGCAAGAACTATATAAAAGTTATTAAAACATTAGGCCCTGATGTGAAAAAAACCGGCACTTGTTGGCTTCAGGGACTAGTGGATCGGCTTATCAAGGAAGCAACAGAAGTATTGCCGTCTTTTGGCGAAATTCGTTTGACAAATGAGGAACAAAATACATGAAAAAGGAGTTGTTTGGAACTGACGGTATTCGTGGAAAAGCTAACCTGTACCCCATAACACCGGAAACCGTGACGCAATTGGGCAGGGCCATCGTTTGGTCTCTAAAGGAGAATGACAGGCAGGTAAAAATAATTATTGGAAAAGATACGCGTATATCCGGTGATATGATTGAATCCGCAATGGCAGCCGGCATCTGCTCTATGAACGGTGATTCCTATCTTGCCGGTGTCATCCCTACGCCGGGCGTTGCTTTTTTAGCCGCTTCTGGAGGGTTTGACGCCGGCGTCATGATATCCGCGTCTCACAACCCCTTTGGCGATAATGGAATTAAAATATTTAATTCAAAAGGATTTAAACTACCGGATACTCTTGAAGCTGATATTGAACGTCACGTCATTGATAATAATAAATCGATATTTAAGGCAATATCTACGGATGCTATCGGAAAAGTGCGACAGATGAAATCCGCGGGAGAGGCATACGCCGAGTTTTTGAAAAAGGTGCTGCCTTATGGGTATTCTTTTGAAGGGTTACGCATCATTCTGGATTGTTCCAACGGCGCAACATATCAGATCGCACCGAAAATTTTTTCCGAAATGAATGCGGATACAGAATCTTTCTATGCCGACCCAAACGGAACTAACATCAATGATCATTGCGGATCTCAGCATACTGAACCATTGCAGCATCATGTTGTTGAGAAAAATGCGGATATCGGATTTGCGTTTGATGGTGACGGAGACCGTCTCATTGCCGTAGATGAATTGGGAAACAGGGTTACCGGGGATCAGATTCTGGCTGTATGCGCCCGATTTTTTAAAGAAAGGGGAGAATTAAAAAACAATCTTGTTGTCAGTACGGTCATGAGCAATGTGGGATTGAGACAAGTCTTAAAAGAGATGAAAATCGATCATATTATGGCCGACGTGGGCGACCGGTATGTGCTGGAACAAATGCAGCAACACGGATCAATTCTGGGGGGAGAAGATTCTGGGCACATGATTTTTTTAAATGATCACACATCCGGAGACGGGATTTTAACCGCCATTCGGCTAGCCTATATTGTTAAACAAAGCCGGAAATCTTTATCAGAACTTGCCGGCATCATGAAAATATATCCACAGGTTCTGATGAACATTGAAGTAAGGGAAAAGCCGAGTTTGAAAACAATACCCGATATCGCCAAAGCAATTGGTGATATTGAAAAAAAACTCAAAGATCAGGGAAGGGTGCTTGTGCGATACTCAGGCACCCAGCCCATGTGCCGTGTTATGGTAGAAGGTCCAGACAAAGAGGATGCCGGTCGTTATTGCAGGGAAATTGCGGATGTCATTGACAGAAAAATTAATCTGAAACATTAAAGGTCTTCCTCTATATAATTGAATATACAGGAAGACCTTCATATAGTTATGTAACGTATTTATTCCCTTGGGCTTCCGAAGATACGTAACAGCATGAGAAAAAGATTGATAAAATCCAGGTATAATGTCAGCGCCCCGAGGATGGCGCCTTTGCGAACCACCCCGGCGTCAAGTCCGGCTGGCTGGGTCAAAGCCATGTGTTTGAGTTTCTGGGTGTCGTAGGCGGTCAGCCCCACAAATACGAACACGCCGATATAGCTGATAATCATTGCCATTGCCGAGCTTTTTAGAAAAATATTAACCAGGGACGCGATAATGATTCCGATCAATCCCATCATCATAAAGCTTCCGACAGAAGTAAGGTCGCGCTGAGTGGTCATGCCGTAGACGCTGCACGCCACAAAGGTCGCGGCGCAGATAAAAAAAGTCGAAGCGATAGAGGTACTTGAATATACGAGAAAAATAAACGACAATGTTGCGCCGTTGAGCGCTGCGTAGAGCATAAAAAGAGCAGTGGCCGTGCCTGCTTCAAGGCGTTGAATTCTTGCGCTGAGGTAGAAAACCAGGCCCAGTTCTGCCGCAATCAGAATAATGATGCTCATGGGGTTGCCGTAAATCAGTCGCATCAATGTCTGACTGTGGGCGGCATAAAAAGCGATAACGCCAGTCAGCGCAAGGCCGATTGCCATCCAATTATACACGCTTCTGACAAAACTGTTTACCAGAACCTGAGTCTGGGCTTCGGTGACCCTACGCTGGGTCAAGAAACCATTTTCCATTTTAACCTCCTGATTATGTTTATATAAAATTATTTTTCAATTTAATTTATATTATAACACACAAACTTCAATAATCAAGCAATATGGGATTGCATAATGAAAGAATTTGCAAGGCGATCAGTTTTTAATATATAGAGCAATCATCATGAAGCCAGCAGAATTATATCAGCAATTACAGGAAATCGCATCCAAGATCGGCATATCTGTTTCCGAGCAGAACCTCAGGGTTACCGGCATTAATGCAAAAAGCGGGCTTTGCCGGGTTAAAGGGCAACAGGTGTTTATCATGGACAAGCATTTGACGATCCGTGAAAAAGTCGAAACTTTGTCTGAATGTCTTCGCCAAATGCCGCTGGATGATATTTATCTTATGCCTGCCATCCGCAAATATCTTATCGATCAGCCATAAAAGCAGGGGATGAAAATCTTATACATCAAGGCATCATAGAGGTTGATCAAAAAGTTTACATAATATTTATTATCAGACGTAATAAAAATAATAGAATATAGCTGCGCAATTAAACTCTGATATGTTTGTATTAAAAGTCCTTAGACAATTGCCATTTTGCTGCTGTTTGATTTGCGGGTTTTTGGGGTTCCTCATAATAGACGTATTTTCAGTTGAATGAAGCATCCCTTTATGATAATTTGTCGTCGGATCTTAAAAGTTTATGCTTCATTTTAAAATTTTGCAAATTATCAGATAGATATTATTATTTTTCTAAACTATTAAGTTAGATATTTATTCCATGCAGTCTTCAGACCCCATCCCTGATCCAAAAATTTATACCATTTCCCAGTTGACCCAGAATATCAAATTTTTACTTGAGGAACACTTTTCGCTTGTATGGATCACCGGAGAAATTTCCAATTTCAGGGTTCCCGCATCCGGTCATTTTTATTTTACATTAAAAGATGATTCAGCCCAGATCAATTCCGTCATGTTTAAGGGCCAGAATCGCAATTTGAAATTCACACCTGAAGACGGCATGAAAATAACCGGTTTTGGCCGCATTAGCGTTTTTGAGCCCCGTGGCACTTACCAGATCATCCTTGAATATCTTGAACCTTCAGGCATCGGCGCCCTTCAAGCTGCATTTGAGCAGTTAAAAATCAAGCTGGCAGCTGAAGGCCTTTTTGATTCTGAAAAGAAAAAACCAATTCCGTTTCTTCCTGAGACCATCTGTCTGATCACTTCCCCCACCGGGGCAGTTGTTCATGACATGATTCGGGTGATCCAAAGACGATATCTGGCGGTTGACATTGAAATTCTGCCGGTAAAAGTACAAGGTGAAGGTGCTGAACATGAAATCTCTTCCGCCATTGAACTGTTAAATCAACGTCAAAAGGCTGATATAGCCATATTGGCGCGGGGCGGCGGCTCCTTGGAGGATCTGTCCGCGTTTAATTCAGAAAAAGTAGCCAGGTCGATTTTTGCCTCATCCATCCCCATTATTTCAGCAGTCGGTCATGAGACCGACTTTACCATCGCAGATTTTGTTGCGGATCTCCGCGCTCCTACACCTTCAGTGGCTGCAGAACTTGCGGTGCCGGTTCAATCAGAGCTCGTGTACAGGATTCAAACATTTTACAAAAGGATTTGTTCAAGGTTTCGTTTGAATGTGAATCAACACGTCAGTAATCTTGAAAAACTGTCCAAACGCCTTGTCCATCCGCAAAAAAAACTCGATGATGCCAAACTGAGACTGGATGATTATTACATCAGATTGATAAAGGAATTCACCCGCACCATTAAATCAAGGCGGGAAAAACTCTCCTGGTTGAAACAACGTTTAGATTCAAAAAGTCCTTTTCATTTAATTGAAAATAATAAAAAATCCCTCCAACAGCAGATCGTTTTACTGGAATCATTATTTACATCTTTTGTGAATCAACTCAGTCTAAAATATAAAGAATTATATGGACGCCTGCATGCATTAAGCCCGACGGCAGTATTGAAAAGAGGATACAGCATTACCCGACTTATTTCTGATAAAACCGTTGTCACAGATTCCACTTCAGTCTGCATTGATCAGCCGGTCGAAGTAATGCTGGCCAGGGGCATTTTGTTTTGCCGGGTAGAAAGGAAACATCCCAATGGCCAAGATGACGTTTGAAGAATCCATGAAGCAGCTTGAAAAAATTGTGGAGGATCTTGAATCCGGCGATCTGACACTTGATAAAGCGTTGAAAAAATTCGAAGAAGGAGTAAAATTATCGAAATTCTGCTCTGATAAACTCGAAGAAACTGAGAAAAAAATCACGATGCTGTTAAAGGATCCGGATGGGAGCCTCCAAGAAACTCCATTTAACGCTTCAGAAAACACATCAGAGGAGACATAATTGCCGGATTATCATTCCAATCCTTTTAATTTGCCAGAATATTTAGCCGTTAAACAGAAGTTTGTTAATGATGCGATGGCTGACATCTTCAGCAAGCACTTTGCAGACACGCGCCTGTTCAAGGCGATGCAGTATTCTCTTATGGCATCCGGTAAAAGATTCAGACCGATTTTATGTCTTACCGCCGCTGAAGTCGTGAACGAAATCAACCCTTCAGTGGTTTCTGCCGCCTGCGCCATTGAAATGGTTCACACCTATTCATTAATTCATGACGACCTGCCCGCGATGGACGATGATGATCTGCGCCGCGGCCAGCCGACCTGCCACATTCAATTCGATGAGCCAACCGCTATTCTT
Organism: Desulfobacterales bacterium; assembly: GCA_025453995.1. Taxonomy (GTDB): domain Bacteria; phylum Desulfobacterota; class Desulfobacteria; order Desulfobacterales; family Desulfosalsimonadaceae; genus JALOPH01. Next base: position 2,140 of record JALOPH010000144.1, on the reverse strand, counting down.
GCCGGAGACGCCCTGCTGACCCTTGCATTTGAAATCCTATCATTGCCTGAGATCAGCTCTGTCCAAAAGCCACAGATAATGCTTCAGGTTGTTCATATTTTATCAAAGGCCATCGGGTGTCGCGGAATGATTGAAGGCCAGATGATGGATATCCGCAATGAAGGAATCAAAATCGGATTTGAATCGCTTAAACAAATGCATGCTCTGAAAACCGGTGCATTGATTGAAGCGTCAGTTCACATAGGCGCGATTCTTGCCGATGCTTCGCCTGATCAGATCCATCACCTTTCAATATACGCCAGAAATATCGGGCTGGCATTTCAGGTGACGGATGATATTTTAAATATCGAAGGGGACCCGATGTCCATGGGGAAAGCATCTGGAACCGACCAGACGCGCTTGAAATCCACTTTCCCAGGATTGATGGGGGTCGCCCGGTCTAAAGAATATGCCCAGGAGCTTGTAAACAATGCCTTGCAAGCCCTTTCTTTTTTTGATAACAAGGCGATTCCGCTTTCGGCATTGGCGAATTATATTATTGAAAGAAAGCGATAAGTTATTTTGCATTTAAATGTGAGGTGCGTTTGCTTTGGCCTTATTGGATAAAATTCACTCGCCCGATGATTTAAAAAGGATTCCCCGTGAGGAATTGCCCAAACTGGCGCGGGAAATCCGCCAGTTAATCGTGGATGTTGTTTCCAGGACAGGCGGACACCTGGCATCGAACTTGGGCGTTGTTGAACTCACGGTTGCCCTTCATTATGTTTTTGATGTTCCCAACGATAAAATCATCTGGGATGTGGGACATCAGGCATATTCCCATAAAATACTGACCGGGAGGAAGGAACGATTTCATACGCTTCGTCAATCCGGCGGTATTTCAGGATTTCCCAAGATCTCTGAAAGCCCTTATGACGCATTTACAACCGGTCACAGCAGCACCTCCATTTCCGCCGGTCTTGGGATTACCTGTGCAAAACGGCTCAAAGGAGACAGATCAAAAGTCATCGCGGTGATCGGCGACGGGTCTCTTACGGCCGGGCTGGCGTTTGAAGGTTTAAACCAAGCAGGAGACTTGCATAAAGATTTAATTGTTGTTCTCAACGACAATGAACTCTCCATCGGGCCTAACGTTGGCGCCCTATCCTCTTTATTAAGCCGCACCTTTTCTGTTAAATACCTTCAGGGCATCCGTAAGGAAATCGGTGAGCTGCTGCGGTCCCTTCCCCGAATCGGGCAGGATGCCTATCAGCTTGCAAAACGCGCAGAGGAATCCATCAAAGCCTTTGTAACCCCCGGCGTGCTGTTTGAAGCGCTCAATTTCGAATATTACGGACCGATCAAGGGACATCGGCTGGATCAATTAATTGATATTCTGGCAAACATCAAAAATATAGATGAACCTGTCCTGCTTCATGTAACGACTCAAAAAGGACGGGGGTATGAGCCGGCTGAAAAAAACCCGGTTTATTTTCATGGCGTGGGAAGCTTTGAAATTGAAACCGGCAACGGTTTGTCATCTAAGCGAGCGACGCCTACCTATACGGAAATTTTTGGCGATACCATGATTGATCTTGCCGAATCCGATGACAAGATCATTGCCGTCACGGCAGCCATGCCCGAGGGAACCGGACTTGCCCAATTTTCCCAGAGATTTCCGGACCGGTTCTTTGATGTGGGAATTGCAGAGCAGCATGGCGTAACCTTTGCCGCCGGCATGGCCATCGAGGGATTTAAGCCGGTTGTTGCCGTTTATTCAACTTTTCTTCAACGCGCCTATGATCAGATCGTTCATGACGTATGCCTCGAATCCCTTCCGGTTAAGTTTGCCATTGATCGGGGAGGAATCGTGGGTGAAGACGGCGCCACTCATCATGGACTATTTGATTTGTCATACCTGCGCTCCCTGCCCAACATGGTCGTCATGGCGCCCAAAGATGAAAACGAATTGCGTGACATGATGTATACGGCAATCCATCATCCGGGCCCCATCGCCTTCCGGTACCCAAGAGGCGCGGCAACCGGAAGACCGTTAAATGATCGTTATGCCGCAATACCTATTGGCACGGGCCAGACGCTGACCCAGGGCGGGGATTTGTTGATTTTAGCTATCGGCAGCACTGTTACGGAAGCGTTAAAT
>JALOPH010000143.1 GCA_025453995.1 Desulfobacterales bacterium | reverse complement strand
GCTTTAGTGGGACTGGATCTGGCGGTGAGAGAGATGGTGCAGTTGATAAAGGAACTTTGAATAGCAAAGAATCCAGAAGTCAGGAGCCAGGAGCCAGAATGAATAACGAATATCGAACAAGGAATTTCGAACCGCTGAAGTAGTGGTTAATCTTTGAATTTAACACGTTATAAATGTTGGGCGTATACTCTCATAATGAATGTGTAAAAATTTATTTCTGTTTTTTTTGTCATGCCGGGCTTGATCCGGCATCCAGGTTTTTAGTGAATTCCGGCACCTGAGTTCTGACTCCTAACAAAGGAATAAAACCATGTTCTTACTAACCGCCGCTGAAATGCGGGAGATGGACCGCCGGACCATTGAAGAATTAAAGTCGCGGTGCTGGCGGGACGGGGCAACAACGGCGGGGACGGGTTTGTGATCGGCCGCTGCCTGGCCCAGCATGGCATCCGGGCGACCGTATACCTTCTGTCTGAAAGCAAACTCCTCCAGGGGGATGCGCTGTCAAATTTCAACCTGCTGCCTTCATTGAACATCCCGGTTCGGGAATGCCCGGACGTGAAAGCATTCAATCGTTATAAGAAAGAAATCGCCCATCACCAGGTGATTGTGGACGCCATCTTCGGCACGGGATTAAACAGCGATGTGAAAGGATATTTCAAAACCGTCATCGACTTCATCAACAGCCTCAACAAACAAGTCCTGGCGGTGGACATCCCTTCCGGCCTGCACACGGATACGGGCCAACCCTGCGGGGTCTGCATACAGGCAACCGCGACCGCCACGTTTGCCTTTCCTAAAATCGGCCATTTGGTACTGCCGGGGGCAGAATATACCGGCAAACTTCATATCATTGATATCGGCATTCCACCTCATATTGCCGATGGCGTTTGTCCCCGCCACCATATACTGACAGAAGAATCTATCGGAAACATGATCCGCCCCCGTGCTCTGGACACGCACAAGGGCGGCGTCGGCCATGTGCTGGTAGTAGCGGGTTCCACGGGTAAAACCGGCGCTGCGGCCATGTGCGCATTGTCCGCGCTCCGGGCCGGGGCCGGACTGGTGACCCTGGGCGTGCCGGAGAGCTTAAACCCCGTGGTCGAACCCCAGGCATTGGAAGTCATGACAGCGCCCTTGCCTGAAATCACCACCGGCATTTTAAGCGATGAATCCTTTGAGGCCATCATGGACCTTGTTTCAGACAAGCGATGCCTGGCGCTTGGCCCTGGTCTGGGTACTGCGCCGGAAACCCGGCGGCTGGTCGCCCGTCTGGTGAAATCCTGCCCGGTTCCCCTGGTCATTGATGCAGACGGCTTAAACAATCTGGCGGCCAACACGGATATTTTAAAATCAAAAAAAACAGAAATTATTCTGACCCCTCATCCGGGTGAAATGGCCCGGCTCATGGCCGCAAGCGCCAAAGACATCCAGGCGGACCGGATCGGCTGCGCCCGGGCCTTTGCGGAAAAATTTAAAGTTCACCTTGTTCTCAAAGGCGCAAAAACCGTGATGGCTCATCCGGATGGCCGCGTCTATGTCAATCCCACCGGCAACCCCGGGATGGCGTCCGCCGGCATGGGGGATGTGCTCACCGGCATGATCGCCGGATTTGCCGCACAAGGATATGCACCGGCTGAGGCTGCAAAAATAGCCGTCTATCTTCACGGATCAGCGGCCGATCATCTGGCGCAAACCAAAGGGCCTTTCGGGTATATTGCATCGGATGTGATGGCTGAGATTCCGGGGGCGATCCGAAAAGTTATTGATTAAGTTGAAGCGATGTATTTTTCAATTAACCATTCACAATTGACAATTGACAATTTTCAATTCGTTTTTTTCAAAATTGATTTAGAATAATTGTGAATTGAAAACTATGAATTGTGAATTGAAAATGAATAACCACTAAATCAACCTTAATTTTATTACGTATTAGCCAATCAGTTTCACTTGATATATTAAAACCCAATGTCTGATGCCCTTCACATCATTACCGAATCACCTGAATCCACCCGCAACCTCGGTGAAAACCTTGGCCAAAACCTTCATTCCCAGACCGTCATCGCCCTGACCGGCGATCTTGGCAGCGGGAAAACCGTCTTCGTCCAAGGGCTCGCGCGAGGGCTTTCTGTGCCTGAATCCTTTCCGGTCACCAGCCCCACCTATGCCATCATCAATGAATACCAGGGCCGGCTGCGCCTGATCCATGCGGACCTCTACCGCATCGCCGACCCGGCCGAACTTGCGGACATCGGATTTGACGATTATTTTACCCCAAACACAGTCATCGCCGTAGAGTGGGCGGACCGGATCATATCAGACGAATTTGCGCCGGACATGGACATCCGCATCCGGATCATTGATGATACCCATCGTGAATTTTCATTTTTTTTCTATGGACTCGATCAATCAAATCTGATAGAGCAGCTCAAAAATTATATTGCTCAACATAAGGAGTGATTATGGCAGTAATTGTTCAGAAATACGGCGGCACTTCCGTGGGCTCCCTGGAACGGATTCAAAACGTGGCCCGGCGGATCGCCAAGACATTCGACCAGGGCAACAACGTGGTGGTGATCCTGTCGGCCATGAGCGGCGTCACCGACAATCTCATTCATATGGCGGAAAAAATAACCGAATTCCCCGATAAACGGGAACTCGATGTCCTTCTGGCCACGGGCGAGCAGACCACGGTGGCGCTTATGGCGATCACTTTGAAATCCATGGGATATAAGGCCGTATCCCTGCTGGGATACCAGGCTGAGATTTTGACAGACAGCAAGTCGACAAAGGCCCGGATTCTGGATATCAAGGCGACCCGGATCATGGAACTGATTAAGGAGAAAACCATTGTCATCGTGGCCGGATTTCAGGGCGCGGATGAAAAAGGGGACATCACCACCCTGGGCCGGGGCGGGTCAGATACATCCGCCGTGGCGGTGGCCGCTGCCATCAAGGCGGATTCCTGCGAGATATATACCGACGTGGACGGCGTGTACACGGCAGACCCCAATATCTGCAAGCGGGCGCGAAAGCTCAAATATGTCAATTACGAGGAAATGCTGGAAATGGCAAGCCTTGGCGCCAAGGTGCTGCAGATCCGGTCAGTTGAATTCGGCATGAAATACAATGTCCCGATACATGTAAGGACTTCATTTAACGAGGAGGAAGGAACCATGGTGGTAAATGACGATGTCAATATGGAGCAATTAGTCGTCTCCGGCGTGACGCATAACAAAAATCAGGCCCGCATTACCCTGCGCAAGGTGCCGGACCGGCCGGGAATCGCTTCTAAAATTCTTTCTCCCATTGCCGAAGCCGGGCTGATCGTGGACATGATCATCCAGAATACCCGCCAGGGGAATATGACGGACCTCACTTTCACGGTTGAGAAGAAGGATTATAAACCCGCGCTGGAAATTGCCAAAAAAACGGGGAAGGAGATCAACGCCGAGGAAGTGGTGGGGGATGAAAACATTGCAAAAGTATCCGTGGTCGGCGTGGGAATGCGCAGCCATTACGGCGTGGCGGCCAAAATGTTTGAAACCCTGGCGGCGGAAAACATCAATATCCTGCTGATCAGCACTTCTGAAATCCGGATTTCATGCATCATCGATGAAAAATACACGGAACTGGCCGTCCAGGCGCTGCACACGGCGTTCGGGCTGGATAATATTTAGGAGATTCTTTTTCAAAGAATCTCCTAAATATTATATTGTCCGCCTTCGGCGGACAGCACATAGAACATTCAGCTTCGCTGATGAAGTACTTTAATTCGGACCAACAGATATTTGCGCTGACACTTGCTGTAATCATCGTGGGATTGATCTTGTATCGTCTTTTTCTTTAGTCCGTTAGGGTTTATTTTGCCTATTCTGGCAAAAAATAAATGCGGGCGCTTTCTGAGAACAAGAGGCTTAAGCCACTTGTTCTGACATCTTGGTTCCGGCTTGGTTGAGTTATGAATATGACGAAAAGTTTTTCAGTTTTACCTGATTAACACCTTGCCTTCATTGTATTTATGAATCAACATGGAGATCAGTGATTGGTATGGAATTCCTTCTTCAATTGCCTTTGCCCGGATTTTCTTCAAATCCCGCTCCGTCATCCGGATATTAATCCGTCGCTGCTTGTTTAGGCTATATCGGGCGTATTCCTCGTATTGTCTCTTTTCCTCCTTTGTGAGGTCTGATTTCCATTCTTCATTTTCAATAGATTGAGCCAGTGCTTTTTCTTCTTTATCCATAGATGGTTTTTTTTTCATTTCTTATCCCTTAAATACTTTTTTGTTGCCTTGCTGCTGGGAATGATGGTTTTTAAAAATATTTTTTCATCATCTTCTACATACGGCACTGAATAGATATAATCTTCAATTCTTACTAAAAACACCCTTTGATTTGGATATTTTTCTGGATTCGAATGTGTTAACCGATCAACCAGATTCCCGGTTGCAATAGCCAGTTCAACCTGCTCAAATGATACCCCGCGTTCTTTTTTCAGCTTTGAATTTTTGTCGTCATTCCAGTCAAAATATTTCATCACCGTGTGCCTATTGTCTTCTTTACCATGTTTTCCATATTCGTCAAATCAATATTTTCAATATGGCAACTCACTATACTGAGTGAATTATGAATCCGTTAGCGCAGCGTCAATTTCCTCAGCAATATACTGGGCCGCCGTTACCGGGTCCTCGGCATCCCGGATGGGACGGCCGATCACCAGGAAATCCGCTCCCCGGCTCACGGCTTCCGAGGGCGTGACGATCCGGCGCTGATCATCTTTGACCCCTGATCCCCATTCCGGACGGATCCCCGGCGTCACCGCCACAAAATCCGTTCCAAAAACCTCCTTGATCATCTTGACTTCCCGGCCTGAACAGACCACGCCGGCGCATCCGGCCGTCTTTGCCATCTGAGCCCGCTTAATGACAAGATTGGACATATCGGTGGTGAATTTTTCCTTAAACCCGGACGCCTGTATGTCTTCGGACGTGATGCTGGTAAGCACCGTCACCGCCAGCACCCCCACGTTCCCGCCGCCGCCCTTGACCGCCGCATCCAGCATCCGGGGGGATTCCCCGCAGTGAACGGTTGCAAACGCCACTCCCATTTCAGCCACCCGGCACATGGCCCGGTAGACCGTTTCCGGAATGTCATGTAGTTTCAAGTCTAAAAAAATCCGGGCATTGCCTGATTTTTTGATCATCCCGACGATCTCCGGCCCGGTTTGAACAAAAAGCTCAAGCCCCACCTTAAACATCCCCACCCAGTCCGACAGCAGGCTCACATACTGGGCGGCTTCTTTGACCGACGCCACGTCCAGGGGGAAGACAATATAGTCTTTTGCGGCTCTTTTCTTCATACAGTTCCTCTTATTTTACATTGGTTGCAAACAGCTTTTTCAAGGCCATGTTATCATCTTGTGGACGAGATTTGTTTAAACGATTTCCAAAAACCCGTAATGCTTTGACTTTTATCATGGATGATCGCTCGAATTCAAGGCTATATGATATTGACAAACCGATTCCATCGCCGATATGGTAAAAAAAATTCGCAAAAGGATGACTTGCATGGACACGGACACCTCCTCATATCTTAAGGACACACCGGTGATCGATTTTAATTCCCGGACGGTTGGGGACTTTGCTGATCAACATTCAGGCAACGGGCCCGATCCCATGAGGCAGGCGGTCAGCCTTTATTATGCCGTGCGGGACGGCATCCGGTACGACCCATACAGCATCGAACTCTCCGTTGAAGGACTGCGAGCGAGCACGACGCTAAAAACAGGACGGGGCTGGTGCGTGGCCAAGGCCATTCTCCTGGCCGCCTGCTGCCGGCGCATAAAAATCCCGGCCCGGCTGGGGTTTGCAGATATCCGCAACCATCTTTCCACCGAGCGCATGCGCCGGCAGATGAAAACCGACATTTTCTACTGGCACGGGTACACGTCCATCTATCTCAACGGCCAATGGGTCAAGGCCACACCCGCATTCAACATCGAGCTGTGCGAAAAATTCCGGATCAAGCCCCTTGATTTTGACGGCAAAAACGATTCCATTTATCACCCGTTTGATCTGACCGGGAACAAGCACATGGAATACCTCCGCTACCGGGGCGAATTTGAAGATGCGCCCATCGACGCGATCAAAGAGACTTTCTACAGGGAGTATGTGCTGGCGGCCGAACTTCAGGGCGCGGACTTTGACCGGGAAGTGGATCGGGAAACTGCCCATAAGCGCGGATAAAGGGCATGGGTTTTTATGGCCGTCGCTCTGAGGCATTTAAGAATCTCCGGCTGTTCCCCTAAAAATCTGTTGAAAATCACCTGCTTGAAATGGTATGAATGCACCACTCCAAGAGCCGATTGGCTGAGATTAATCCATTAATAATCAGGATCTCATGGCAGAATCAGATAAACAAGCCGGCATCACGAAAACCCGGCAAGCCCTATTAAGATCCCTTCCGGGGGTGGATCGCGTGCTGGAAATCGCCAAAACCGACAGTGATTTTACCGGCATCCCCAGATCGGTTCTCATTGCCGCCGCCCGACTGGTCATAGAAACCCGCCGCCAGATGATTCTAAATGAGAAGCTTAAGATTCCCGAAGAAACAGTGACCGATTCTGATTTTCTTGCGCAGATCAAGGCCTCGGCAACCGCCGCCATGAAGCCTAACCTGACCCGCGTGATCAACGCGACGGGCATCGTCGTTCACACGAATTTGGGGAGATCCCTGCTGGCCGATGCCGCCCTGGACCATATCCGGACCGTTGCCGGCCGGTATTCAAACCTTGAATTCAACCTTGCCGAAGGCAGACGGGGGTCACGATATACGGTGGTGGAAGACCTGATCTGCGAGCTGACCGGCGCGGAATCGGCCATGGTGGTCAACAACAACGCGGCGGCCGTGCTGTTGAGCCTTGACACCATTGCCAGAAACAAGGAGGTCATCGTCTCCCGCGGCGAGCTGGTTGAAATCGGCGGGTCTTTCCGGATCCCCGATGTCATGGCCAAGAGCGGCGCCATATTGAAAGAAGTGGGCACCACCAACCGGACCCACCTGAATGATTACCAGCGGGCCATTTCGGATCAGACCGGCCTGCTGCTGAAAGTCCATTCCAGCAATTTCGCCCTTGTGGGTTTTACCGCTTCAGTATCATTAAAGGAAATGGTGGAGCTGGGCGCGCGCCACGGGCTGCCGGTCATGGAAGATTTAGGGAGCGGCACCCTGATTGATTTTTCCAAATACGGACTGATGAAGGAACCCCTGGTTTCCGAATCGGTGGCCGCGGGCGTGGATATCATCACCTTCAGCGGCGACAAGCTCCTGGGCGGCCCCCAGGCGGGAATCATCGTGGGCACGAAGCTCATTGTGGATAAAATCAAGCTCAATCCGCTCACAAGGGCCCTACGCATTGACAAGCTGACCCTTGCGGGCCTGGAAAGCACGCTCCGCCTTTACCGGGATGAGGCAAAGGCCATACAGTCCATCCCCACCCTGCGCATGCTTTCCTGCTCCTTGGCTGAAATCCATAAGAAAGCCCGTCGCCTCAAAGGGATGATCCTTCGCTTGAAGGATACCCGGATTGACGCCGAGGTGGCGGATCTGCCGTCCAAGGCGGGCGGCGGCGCGCTTCCGTTGCTGGACCTGCCCAGCAAGTGCGTGGCGGTCCGGATCAACGGCATATCAGTCGACGCCCTTGAAACCCATATGCGAGAACATCATCCGCCGGTTATCGGCAGAATCGTCGATGACAAATTTATAATGGATATGCGAACCGTGCTTAATGACGAATTGCCGGAAATCACCGCCGCACTTCAAACCTGTTTAAAAGAGGCTCAATAAATAAGAATGTCACACCACTCTGAACCTGTTCATCGGGACCCGATCTCAAACGGCCATTTTCTTCTATCCAAAATATCGGTTCATGACGACCTGGCTTCCGGACATCCGGACATCATCTCCGTCAAGCGGCTTCAAGAAATATTCCCGGATCTGCTCATCGGAGACGCGCTTATGGCCGATGCCTTAAAAAAGCTTTATTCGGCCGAGCGATTCAGCGCATTTGTTGCGGCCATCGACGGCATCGCCCAGCTCATCGACCCCAACGACGCCATAATCAGCCTGGCAGGAGTCCTTGAAAGCCTGTGCGGATCTTTCTCGGGTTTTTGGGGGTTGATGGATCATGGCTTGCTCGCGTGTTTTCTTCCGGGAAAGGACGAGGCCGACTGCCGCAAAGCAGCATTAATGCTCCAGGAAACGCTGTCAAGAACCCGCAATGAAACCATATCCATCGGCATCGCCGCGTATCCGACCATTGCCTACAAAAAAAACCAGATTTTAGAAAACGCAAAAAAGGCCCTGGATCACGCGGCCTTTTTCGGCCCCGGAAGCTGCGTGGCTTTTGATTCCGTGAGTCTGAACATCAGCGGGGATAAATATTATCAGAACGGCGATTTAGACGGCGCCTTGGGGGAGTTCATGCTGGCGCTGAAGCTGGATGAAAACAACGTCAACGTTCACAACAGCATCGGCGTATGCTACGGGATTAAAAATCAGCTCGACAACGCGCTGGACGCATTTAAAACCGCCATCCGCTTAGACCCCAACGATATCATGCCCGTCTATAACGCGGGGTATGTCCACTTTTTAAAACACGAGCACGCCGAAGCCCTTGAATATTTTTTAAATGCCGGGCGCATCGACGGCTCTGTGTTCGAACTGGCCATTCAGACCGGCAGGGTCTATCTGGAGCTGAACCAGCCGGTGCCGGCGAAAAAACACCTTGAAATCGCCACCCGCATGAATCCTAAATCCGCGGCCGCATTCCGGCTTTTCGGTGAGAGCTGCGCCATCCAGGACCTGATTTCCGAAGCAACCGCCGCCTATAAAACCTGCCTGAAATTAAACCCGGACGATTGCGCCGCGCAGTCCGCGCTGGGTTTTCTTTATGAAATGCAGGAGCAAAATTCCGATATCGCCCTGATGCTGTGCAAGCAGGCCGCGGAGACCGAACCAGATACAGGGCTCTATTCCCACCGCCTGGGCCGGCTTTACATGAACCGGAAACATTACAATGAAGCACTGGTCGCCTTCCGGAAAGCCACCGACGCCGGATTTGACTCCAGCGATTACACGATGCAGACATTAAAGCTGATGAAATAAGGAACTTAATTTATGCCGATTTATGAATATCACTGCGATAAATGCAACAAGGATTTTGAATGCCTGATCATGGGCAAGGACAAGCCCAAATGCCCC
>JALOPH010000142.1 GCA_025453995.1 Desulfobacterales bacterium | reverse complement strand
ACCGGAACATATCTACGTGGAATATAATATGAAAAATGCATACTCTAAGAACAAAGCTCCCGTATTCGTTGTATGCTTTAACAATGGAGAGAGTAGTAAGCAGAACGTGTTTATAGTAAATTTTTTTGATACAGACAGTCAGATTCAAATAAAAAGTTTCATGTTTTTCAAACAGGTTAAATTCTTCTCTGGATCGATTTCTGAAAAAAGGATTTCAAATTCATGATCAATTATAAAAGTTTCTATGGAAAATCTCACTTGATTGTTGCGGCCATACGCCTGCTGGAATTTAAGGAGTGCTCACCGCCTACCATTGAAAACCTCTGCCCTCTTTTGTCAATCTCATTGGAAGAGGCAAATCGTTTATGCCGCAAGCTCAGGGATCTTCAGATCATCGACATGGTTGAAACCCTGGATGAAGCCCGCATCTATATCTCCGACCATCGCAAACTGGAGGATATTCCTGCTGAAGATGATGTCAGCAGTCTTGAATCCGAGCTGATGAAGTTCAAAAAATCAAGGGAAGAACAGAAAAAAAAGATCGAAACAATCCAGGCGGAGCATGCGGAAAAAAAGAAGAAACTCCATGAGGAACTGGAAAAAAAACTAAAAAAAGAATTCAAGCCGGATTAATCTTCAGATACGTTTAAAGATCCGGTAATTTCGCCGATAAAACGACTGGCGGGGTTATATTGACCCTTACGATAAGACGCTGACGTTAAATAAAGATGGGATTCAGCGCGGGTCATTGCCACATACATCAATCGACGCTCTTCACAAATATCTGAAACGGCATCTTTGGATCTCCAATGCGGGAATAGATTCTCTTCGCAGCCCACAACAAATACCGCCTGATATTCAAGCCCTTTGCTGGCGTGAATCGTGGAAAGATTCACCCGGTTATCCCTGACTTCCCCATCCTCCTCTTTTTTATCTTCTTTTACAAGGGATGCTTCTTCCAGAAAATCCATCAGGTTTTCATGACGCGAAGCGGAATAGATCAACTGCTCGATGTTTTCCATTCTGGCGGTAAAATCAGATTCTGTTTGCGCGTATTCCCTTAAATGTTCAATATAATCGATTTCATGAATAATTTCATTGATCGCTTTTTCCGGGTCGAGCTGTTTAAGACGATCCAGTAGACTCATCAGGCTATTAAGGGATGCATACGTCTTCGGGGGAAACATGGCTGTTTGCAGGGAAGATCTGACCGCTTCCTGGAGGCATGCGCCGCCATTTCGCAATTGATAAAATTTTTTTATTGTCGATGGCCCGATGCCCCTCTTCGGGGTATTTAGAATCCTTTCAAACGAAACATCGTCCTTTATAAAAGCTGCAGCTGTAAGATAGCTGGTAAGATCCAGAATCTCTTTTCTTTCAAAAAAACCTTTGGCACCCAGCATGCGGTAGTGAATCCCGGAAGCCCTGAAAGACTTTTCAAATGAAAGGGAACAGAATTTAGTGCGATATAGAACGGCAATCTTGTCATAAGCAATCTTGTGACGGGAAAGCGATAAAATTTTTTCAGCAACCCAATCAGCCTCTTCTTCATCATTAAAAAAGCTATGGACCTCAATGGTTCCGCCCTTTTTTATGGAGTAGCACTCTTTCCCCATCTGCTGGGAATTGAAGCGAATCAGTTCATTGGCCGCCTGGACAATTTCTTCTGTGGAGCGATAGTTCTGTTCAAGTCTGAATACTTTAGAGTTTTGGTAATGACTTGTAAATCTTAAAAAGTGGCTGACATTGCTTCCTCGAAAACCATATATTGCCTGCCAGTCATCCCCAACGCAGAATATATTGCTGTTTCCAAGCAACAATCGGGTTATTTCTTCCTGAAGGTCATTGGTGTCCTGATATTCATCCACCAGAACGTAATCAAACAGGGAATGGTATTTTTGGCGGATTTCCAGATGATCCCGCAAAAGGTTTCGAGTCTGAAGCAGGATATTGTCAAAATCGACTGCGTTTTTATCCATCAACTCCTTTTCGTAGGCCTGATACATATCATAGAGCCGCATAAATGAAACCCGTGCCTGTTTATCAAAATAGTCCAAAGGATCCCCCGAATTTTTGGCGCGCGAGATATGGGATTGGACTGCGTGTAAATATTTTTTATCGATGTTAAACTTGAATAAAATCTCTTTTATCAGCTTCTGCTGATGATAATCCGAATATATCTGAAGCGGAATGAAATACCCAAGCCTTGCGCAATGCTGCTTTAAAATTTTAAAACAGGCGGAATGATAGGTCCTTACCCAGGGAAACCGTTCATTGGGCAATCCGCTTAAAGCGGATAAACGGCTTTTCATCTCTTCTGCGGCTTTATTTGTAAATGTTATTGCCAGGATTCGATCCGGCAAATATCCGTTATCTATGAGATGTGCAATCTTACTGGTGAGCGTTCTCGTCTTTCCCGATCCGGCCCCGGCGGCAACAAGGGCCGCCCCTTCATAAAGCACCGCTTCATTTTGCACTTTTGAAAGTTTAATATTTTTAATATTCATATTATTATTTCAGAATGTTATATTCATGACGGGTCATATATTTGTAAAGGAAGCAGACAATAAACAATTGTTCAAAAAACGTCAATCATTATAACCTCAAAAAAACATTGTTTATAATTTCAAACAGAAGTTGCTTCATGAATCATTTTTTTTCTATTGACAGATGTTTATGGCTAAAGGTATAAAAATTAACGTTAACGATAATTGCAAAAAATGAATTCAATGGGGGCAGGTTTTCTTTTTTCAAAAGGGGAGCGCTTATGAGAAAAAATTTCTTAGTTGTTCTGGTTCTGTCTTTAGGATTAATAATTCCAACTTCTGTTATTGCCGGCAGCTCATACACTTGCAATACAAAATATCCGGTCGTTCTAGCCCACGGCATGGGCGCATCCGCGGAAATTCTGGGTATTGTGGATTACTGGTGGGGAATTCCAGAAGCTTTGCAGGATGAAGGCTGCAAGGTATATATCACGTCTGTCAATGGGATGGACAGCACGGCCAACAAAGCCGCCTCATTTAAATCACAATTTTTGCAGATACTGTCGATCGCTGGGGCTGCCAAAGCTAATATCATCGGGCATTCCCACGGCACAATCTATACCCGATATGCAGTTTCAAACCTCAATCTGGCATCAAAAGTGGCCTCGCATACCAGCATCGCTGGACCGCATCGCGGCAGCGTGATAGCCGATGTCATCATTGGTATTGTTCCGAATTCTCTTGAATGGCTTGTAGGCGATACTCTCGACTTTATCTATGCATTTATTTTCGGAGACACCAATCCAAACAGCCTTCAGAACGGATATGACCTGACCCGGTCCTATATGATAAACACATTCAACCCCAACACTCCAAATATGACGGGCATTTACTATCAAAGCTGGGCCGCCAAAATTAAAATGATGGCCGTTGACGCGCGCAACTGGTATTTTATTGCCACCTGGCCCATACTGCTGGCCTATGAAGGCGACAATGATGGACTTGTCAGCATAAACAGCGCCAAATGGGGAACTTTTCGAGGGGTTGAAGATGCTTCCTGGTACAGCGCCGGGTGCGATCATCTCAATATCGTTGACCAGCTTTTTGGTATAACGCCAGGGTTTGACGCTCCGGATTTTTATGTAAACATCGTCAGTGAACTTAAAAACAAAGGCTATTAATTCCGACAGCCTGGTTTTGAATACACCCAAATAGCTCGAGATTCTCTTGTTTTTTTGGGGATACGTAACGCCGAATTTATTATAAGGGACGCCTGCAATCCGGGCGTCCCTTTTTTAATGGCATCCATCCATGGAGTGGAAGAATGAAAAACAAAAGAAAAAAATTTTTCGCCTGTATCGGATTGCTGGTTCTATCCTTTTTGATTGGTTTCTGGCTCTATCCTGACAAGGATGAAGGCGACGAGTATATTTTTGATAAAAGTTATCAAATCACCCTTGAAGATGTTCAGCGGGCCAGAACGCCATTACCTTATGAAAATGCAGCCCAACAGAACGATTCGCTTTCATCAGGCTCAAACGAAAGTCAAGAATCTGAAAATGAACCTGTGCAAAAACTATCCAGTAAAGAGCTTAAAAAAATTTTTTCGGACGGCCTGATAAATTCACACACCACATTGAAATATTTCAAGCACCTGGAACATATGTTCAGAAAAAGCGCGACTATTGAGGAACATCTTGAGTGGGTGAAAAAACACCTTTTCTCTGAATTCTCAGAAACTGAAGCCCAGCAATTGTTTGATACATATAAAAAATATTTGGAGTGTGAGATTGCACTGCTTGAGCAATACCGCCATCTCAGCAACGTCAAATCCATGGATGAAGCTATTGAAATGCTAAAAAAAATTCAGGAATTCAGAAGATCACGACTTGGGAACGATCTGGCTGATAAACTGTTCGGAGCGGACGTAAAAGCAAAGGAGTATGCGTTCAGAAGGGCCGATATTGTCGGAAATGACGACCTTTACGGAAAAGAAAAAGAAGATCTTTTAAAAAAATTAAACGATGATATGTGGGGCAATGATGCCGATGCGGTCGAGAAATTTGAACCTGACACGCCAATTGCATGGCAGCGGTTCAATGAAAAACAAGAGATTTACAAAAAGGATCTTGATGAATTGTCGTCCAAAGACGCGAGAGAAGCTAAAGTAAGAGAATACCGGACGGATTTTTTTTCGCCTGAAGTCGTGAAACGATTGGAAGCGGTGGATCACCAAATAGCCACAGAAGAACAGACGGAAACCGCATACAGGGATAAAGAGAAAGCGATATTTGAAGACAGGTCAATACCGGAGGATGAAAAAAATCAAAGGCTAAAAACATTGCAGGATCAGACATTCGGGGATGATGCGGACGCATTCCGAAGACGTGAAACCATGAGGATTGAACTGGAAAAAATGGCTGCGGAACACCCCAAAAAACAGGATTAGTCTTTATCCCAAACAATAATAAGCTAATTTTTAAATGTTATCCAGGACAAACGGATAAACAAGCATCCGGCGCAAAGGTAAAGAATGATCTCCCCGAATCGGGAGTAGACGGTGACTTGATTGAATTTTAAGAACTGGCCGGCAATTTCTTCACATACAAACAAATCGCTTCGGGAGAGAATCTTCCCGTCCGGTGAAATGATCGCAGATATGCCGCTGTTGGACGCGCGAAGCAAATAACGCCGGTTTTCAACCGCCCTGAAGCGGGCTGCATTCAGATGCATGTAAGGCATGGGAGAAGCTCCGAACCACGCATCGTTCGAAATGTTTACCAGAAACTCCGCGCCATGTCTGACTGATTGACTGATCAAACAGGGATACAGTATCTCTAAACAGATGGATACTCCCACGCTACCAAGACCCGTGTTAAAGCTCAACGGCGATGATCCCGGCTGGAATTGATTCGGGGCCGTATAATACGGATCGAGCAAATCGATCATAGGAGATGTTTCTGCATATGGCAGCAGGACATGCTTATCATATCTCATCAGGTCGCCTGTCCCTGAAATGAGGTACGCCGAATTCAATACGCCGCCCGTCTCCTCATCTTCTTTAAGACCTCCTGAGATCAGCAGAGCGTCACGGCCGATATAACTCATTATTCCTAAAAAAAATGAATCTTCAAGTTTTGTTGTGGAATTTAAAATGGTCTCAGGCCAAACTATGAGTCGTTTTTTCCCTTCAACAGCAGGAGACCCCGTCATATCTAAATGCTTTTGTATGCGATGGAAAAATCCCATGCCGCTCCATCGTTCAACCAAGTTGTAATTCCCCTGGATGAGTTGGGTTTCCATCGCCAGGCCTTGTGCAGTTTTGGAGTCTATTTCAAAAGATAAAGCCTTAATTTTGCTTTTTCCGTAAAGAACGGGAAGAAAAAAAAACAAACTGATCATAATCACGAGGAGTCTCATTTGAGACCGTTGATTCCTGATAAAGCGTCCTTCAAATTTCCAGGAATCGGCAATTTCAGAAATACTATAAAAAACATGGCGCGTCAGGATGAAAGCGAGAGAATTTATCGCTGCAATAAAAAATGTTATGCCGTGAACACCACCTACGTCCGCTATCTGGGAAAACGACACAAAATCGATCACGGCATATCCGATTGCCCCCCAGGGAACCAGCACCGGCGTCAGTTCTTTAACATATTCCATGGTTGTCCATAAGGAAGGGACAATCAACGCATAAAAAAAAATATGGCGCCGGCGCATGAAAATATAGCAACCGATGAATCCGACGACCAAAACAAGCAGGGGAATAAATACGCAGAGGCCAAAAAAAAGAATAGTTTTGGGAAGGGATACGCCGTAATTGCCGCACAGAGCGGGGAAAAGCCAGTACCCTAAACCTCCGGATATGGCAAGGCTCCAGAAAAAACCGCACATGATTTTTCGCACATAACCATGGGCGTTTTCTATGGCAGCAAAAAAAGGAACAAGGGCAACAAAAGACAGCCACCAAAAATTATACTGAGGAAATGCCAACACATAAAACAGGGATGAAATTAAAACTAAAATGATGCATTTTATCATGAAAAATTCAATTTCTCATGCGCTCATATTCGCCTTTCCCATATACGGCCGGCCAATGCAATAATAACGATACCCGAGTTCCGCTAATTGCGCTGAAGAATACAAATTGCGGCCGTCGAATATGACCGGTTCGCGCAAGATGGACCGAATATGATTAAAATCAGGATTTCTGAATTGATTCCAGTCTGTGACGACAGCCAATGCGTCCGCGCCTTCTAATGCAAGATACTGGTCATTGACGATTTCAACATCAGAATTGTCTAAAAAGATTGATCGTGCCGCTTCGCCCGCCGCAGGGTCATACGCACGGATTTTCATTCCGGATGCTGTTAAATGATGAATCATCACCAGGGATGCGGAATCTCTTGTGTCGTCAGTATTGGCTTTAAACGCAATGCCCCAAACCGCCAAGACCTTATTCTTAATTCCCCCTCGGCTTTCAAAATGCTTTTTTATTTTGTCTGAAAGAATCATTTTTTGCCGGTTATTCACCTGCTCAACAGCGGTTAACAGCTCGGGGAAATAATCATTGGCCTTTGATGTCTGAATCAGCGCATTGACATCCTTGGGGAAACAGGATCCGCCATATCCCACTCCGGGGTATATGAAATGATATCCGATTCGCTGGTCCGACCCGATGCCGGCACGGACATCCTTCACATCAGCCCCCACGCGTTCACAAATATTGGCGATTTCATTGATAAAAGATATTTTGGTCGCCAGTATGCAATTTGCAGCGTATTTTGTCATTTCTGCGCTTCGAATTCCCATGACGATCAGCTTGTCCCTGCTGCGCGCAAAAGGAGCATATAACGTGCCCAGCAAATCCGATGCTTTTGGATTGTCGGTTCCAATGATGATACGGTCCGGTTTCATGAAGTCACTGACTGCATCTCCCTCTTTTAAGAATTCTGGATTTGACACCACGTCAAACTCAACGCTTACACCCCTGTTCTTCAACTCGTATCCGATGATTTCATGGACTCTGTCGGCTGTCCCTACGGGAACGGTGGATTTATTCACGATAATTTTATAATCCAAAATTATTTTGCCGATTTGAGCAGCGGCATTGTACACATAGGATAAATCGCAGGACCCATCGGGGTTGGGAGGAGTTCCAACGCAATTGAACAAAAACAGCGCATTTTTCGAGCCTTCCGTGAGGTCGGACGTGAATCTTAACCTCTTATGCGTAAGATTACGCTGAACAATATCCTCGAGTCCGGGTTCAAAAATATGGATTTTACCGCTGTTTAAACTGTCAACAATCTGCTGGTTGATATCCACGCAGTAGACTTGATTGCCCATTTCCGCAAAACATGCAGCTGCCACAAGTCCGACATAACCGGTACCGATGATGCAAATATTCATTTTATAACTCCGCGTAAAGATGAAAAAGAATGGTCTTCATCAGGCGGGGCAATAAGTTGCTGGTGCAGGGGCCAGAATCGAACCGGAACGGTGACAAAGCCCCAGGGGATTTTAAATGCCCGCCAGAGTCAATTTCATAAGCCATTGATTTCAGTAAGTCAACTGATTTCATTGGCTTTTCTTATTGTTAAACCGATTGTGAAATGTTAGGGTCTTTTTGAACAAAACCAGACGGACACATTTCCCCTGATAAAAATTGGGGGGTCGATTTTAGTTTTTATCTCTATTTCATGAAGAGCCATTTTCAAAATGTTAGATCAGGTTCGAGGTCAAGGCGCAGGCCGACGAAAAAGCGCAGCATACATGGACGTATGTGAGCATTTTGAGGAGGACTGCAACGCTGACATCGAGACTTAGATGACGTTTTGAAATTGGCTCATGGAGTTAAAATCAGGCGCAGGGAATTCGCGACTATCTTGAACCCTTTGTGTTTAACCATTCCAGAAATCTGATTTAAAAATGATATGTCACAGATTAAGGAGATGATATGGCAAGACGTATTTTTTTAATGGTTGCTGCATTAACAGTCGGGATTATGATTGGTTCTGTTGCCATGACTGAAACCGGGCGATTAACCTATTACGATGGAAGAAATATTGTAGAACGGATGAAGGCTTATGAAAAAGATGCATCCAATATGGGCGACAAGGATTTTTATAATCACGGAGTGTTTACAGGATATGTCGTCGGGGTAATTGACGCCAACCGTTTGAACCCAAAACATCCGGTCGCTGGAGCAAAAGTCAATGAGCTTTGTGCGATTGTCGCGAAATATTTAAAAAACAATCCTGAAAAATGGGATCTATCAGGCGCTGTGCTGGTTGCCGAAGCTATTAACGAAGGCTTTCCCGGTTAAACCAATGACACAACCTGAACATTCACCCTCGAAGAAATAAGCAATTTATAACTCTATTTTTTAGAGATTTATCTGCAATCCTATAGAGTTAGAACAAAACCCATCCAACAAATCACACAGCTTCCGTCAGATATTTTCGCTTTGTTCAGGGCGAATACATTTCTTCCATACATACTATGCAAAAATACATGCATTAAACTCATAAATGAATAGAATAATCAGATAAAATTTTTTTTGAATTTCCACATTTAATCACATATAAGATTAAATAACAGTAAGTTAAAAACAGTTAAAAAAATTGGCATGCTTATTGGAATATTAACAGTCAAACACCAACAGCAACCTACACCAAAAAGGAGATAAACAAATGGAAACCATATTGGGAATCGGACACATTGCGTTTTGGCTTTTTCTCTGGATCGCGTAAAATAAAACCAGAAGATAATCAGATTATCGAAACAAACCATTTTAATAAAGGAGGAATCGCCATGGAAGTTTTAACTGCAATCATCGATGTGATCATTGCCTTCACCGCCGGTTGGATTTATCTGCCCTACTAAAAGCCGGAACTAGGGCTGATAACGAATTTTATCAGGACAGATTATTATATCGATCCAGCAACATTTTCCGCTCGCCTCCATATGAGCCTGCACGGGCAAATTGTTAAAATAAAACATAGTGTCAAAATAACCCTGTTATCAAAATAACCCTTGACTCATATGTTTGTTAAGGATTAGACTATACTCTAAACTACCCGTGCAAGCGCAGTTCCACTGATCCATTCATAATAAAGTACATCTGATTCTACTTTTGAATCCGCCCGGGTCATTATTTTTGTTCGCTGAACCCTGACTGAACCATTTTTATTTAACATTCCAGTGGGGGTGAATGAAAATGAAATGCCCGAAATGTCTGTTTGAGAATCGCTCCGAGGTTATATTCTGTGAAGAGTGCGGGACTAAATTTGAATTAATATGTCCTGGATGTGGAGCTAAAGTTCCCTCTGATAGAAAATTCTGCGGTAATTGTGGATGCAATCTTCAGCCCGACCAATCAATATCTGATATAAATTCAGAAACCAAAGCCTTTCCTATTGCACTTTCCGTTGATGACCAGCCGAGCGACAATTGCGCCAGTATCGGAGAACGAAAATATGTAACCATACTTTTCTCAGATTTGTCAGGTTATACCGCCATGTCTGAAAAGCTTGATCCTGAAGAGGTCAAGGCAATTACGAATCGCATTTTCGGCGAGGCTGCTCAGATTATATCAAAATACGATGGATTTGTTGAGAAATATGTCGGCGACGCGGTGATGGCTGTTTTCGGCATACCGGAAACCCATGAGGATGACCCGTTAAGAGCCATACGGGCCGCCAGAGAAATACATAATCTTATAGATTCCATCAGCCCCGAAGTGGAAAAAACAATCGGTCGGTCAATTTTCATGCATACAGGCATCAATACAGGCCTTGTGGTCACCGATGAAGTGAATATGGAAAAAGGGACTCATGGGTTGACGGGAGATCCAATCAATCTTGCATCCCGGTTGTGTGATCTTGCAAATTCAAGTGAAATTCTTGTGGGGCATTTAACTCAAAAACAATCTGAAGGTCATTTTAATTTTGAAGCGCTTGATCCCAATAAAATCAAAGGGAAATCTGAATCTGTAAAAATCTACCGATTGTTGTCAGCAAAGGAAATACCGTTGTCAATACACCGCCTCTCCGGTTTAAGAGCCGATCTCATCGGCAGAAAAGCGGAGATGGACAAATTGGGGGATGCCGTTGAGCAACTCCGAGCCGGGAAAGGGACGGTGTTTTCTATTTATGGTGATGCAGGCACCGGGAAAAGCAGACTCGTTGAAGAGTTTAAGGCAACTTTGGATCCAAAAGAGATCCAGTGGCGGGAAGGACATTCCTATCCATATTCTCATAACATCCCTTATTTCCCTTTAATCAATCTCTTTAAAAAGGCATTCCAAATAGAAGAAGGCGATTCCCAAGAAAAAATAGGAAAAAAAATCGAATCGAGCGTTGAAAATCTTATCACTAAGAATGAGAATGTTGCCCATTACATTAAAAGTCTTTTTTCTCTCGGTCATCCTGGTATAGAGGAAGTAAGCCCTGATTTCTGGAAAGTTCAGTTGCAAAAAGCAATTCATTCAATTTTGTTAGCCTTAACACAGCGATCACCTACAGTTATATTCCTGGATGATCTTCACTGGGGGGATCCTTCCTCAATCGAACTCCTCCGTTCGCTTATAGCTGAGTTCAGGTATAATGCAATCTTCTTATGCGCGTACAGACCGCCTTTTACCCTTTTTCCCAGCAATCTTGCCGATGGTATGAAAAAAGTTTATCAGGAGCTGCCACTCCACGACCTGTCACCCTCTGAGACTCAGGACATGTTGCAATCTCTCCTGAAAACCAAAGACATCCCCGTCGATTTGAGGAGGTTTGTGCAAAGAAAAGTAGAAGGCAACCCTTTTTATCTTGAGGAAGTTATCAATGATTTGATTGAATCAGATACACTGTCAAATGAAAACGGAATGTGGAAACTAACAAAGCCAATCACCAAGCTGGATATTTCTTCAACGATCCATGGAATTATTTCAGCAAGAATTGACCGGCTTGATAAGGAGACAAAAAGGATTCTTCAAGAAGCCTCAGTCATTGGAAGAAATTTTTTATATGAAATTCTTAAAAAAATAACAACCCAAAAGGACCAACTTGAAAGCCATATTGATAAACTAAAAAGGTTTGATGTAGTAAGAGAGAAGTCATTCCAGCCTGATTTGGAATATTACTTTAAACATGCCATCATCCAGGAAGTGGTTTACAACAGCCTTCTTAAAAAAGAACGTCAGGAAATCCACGAATGCATCGGCCTTGTGATCGAAAATCTTTTTCAGGAGAGGCTGGCGGAATTTTTCGAGACCATATCATTTCATTTCAAGAGAGGAAAATCCCTTTACAAGGCAATCGATTATCTCATGCAATCGGGAATGAAAAGCCTGAAAAGATATTCGGTGGAGGAGTCTCATCAATATTACAAAGAAGCTTATGACATTCTTGCCTTAAATAACAGCGAAACAGCACCGGATGTAGAGCTGTTGATTGAGCTTCTCAATACATGGGCGCCGGTCTTCTACTATCGGGGAAATTTCAGGGATCTCGAAGCATTGTTGAAAAAGCACCTGGATCAAGCCGATTCCCTGAAAAATAAAGAAAAACTCGGGATGTTTTATCTATGGTTAGGAATCAGCCTGTGGGGACGTTTGAGTCTTGATGAGTCTTACCAGTATCTCCGTAAAGCGCTTCTGCTTGGCGAGAAGATCGGAAGCAACCGTGTCATAGGGTATGCAAGCGCTTGGCTGCCTTGGACATGCATCGAATTGGGCCTTCCGAAGGAGGCCCTTGCTCACGGAGAAAAGGCCAGACGGATGTCTGATTATTTCAAGTCGGATTATTATCCTTACTATCAATCCCTGGATTGCAATGGATACGCTTACTGGGTCCTCGGGGAGAGCGAAAAAATTCGTGAACACGGAAAAGCGCTTTTGGATTTTGGAGAAAAAAATTCAAGCATTCGCGCGGTTACATGGGGATATTATGTTGAGGGGTGGAGTTATATGGCAACCGGCGATTTCCCGTCAGCCATTCGCTACAATAAGATGGCGATCGCAGCATCAGCAGATCCCTTTTATAGTCAGTTCCCAAAACTCTCTTTGGGTATGAGTTATATTTCAGATGGACAATATGATAAGGCTCGGGAACCTCTGGAGGATGTTTTAATGAATGCTCGAAGCCTTGGCAGTGAAATTCTCGGGACAGCGTCTCAGGCGTTTCTGGCCGTTTTACT
>JALOPH010000141.1 GCA_025453995.1 Desulfobacterales bacterium | reverse complement strand
TAGGAACTTTTAACTTGACATCTAAATGGGAACATATTAACTTATTGCCATGCGGGTCATAGCCAGAAAAACACTCATTGATTTTTATAAGCGGGAAGAATGCAGGGATGCAAAAGGCCCGCTGGATGTGTGGTGGCATGAAGCAAAGAAAGCAAAATGGAAATCGTGGACCGATATCAAGGATAAATATCGGTCCGCCAGTGTATTAAAAGGCAATCGGGTGGTTTTTAACATCAGCGGAAACAAATACCGGCTGGTGGTGAAAATCAACTTGCCAGCACAGGTTGTTTATATCCGGTTTATCGGAACACACAAAGAATATGACAAAATAGATGCGGAGGAGATCTGATGATCAGACTTATTAAAACCAAAAAAGATTATGATCTCGCGCTATCCCGAATCGATAAACTCATGGATGCAAAGCAGGGGACGCTCGAAGCAGATGAACTGGAGCTTCTGGCAGCCCTGGTTGAAATGTATGAGGAAGAACATTATCCGATGGATATGCCTGATCCTGTTGAAGCAATTCGTTTCAGAATGGATCAACTCGGACTTAATCAGCAGGATATTGTTCCGTTCATCGGAAGCAGAAGCAAGGTATCGGAAATTTTAAATCGAAAAAGAACGCTCAACCTTGCCATGATACGCTCGTTGCACAAAAGGTTAGGAATTCCGGCGGACATCCTGCTTGGGGGAACAGGTGCAAAGTTTCCGGACGAAGTGTCGGGACTTCAATGGAAACGGTTCCCTTTGGCTGAAATGGTAAAACGAGGCTGGATTAAAAAAAAAAATGATATTAAAAACCATGCGGAAGAAGTCTTGCAGGCGTTTATTAAGAATGCAAATAGACAGAAGTTGGTTTCAGATGCCTTGTTTCGAAAAAGCGCAGGGCCCAGGGAAAATTCAAAAACAGATCATTATGCGCTGTATGCCTGGTGTTTAAGATTGATCACTCTTGCTCGTGAAAATCCATTGCCTACAAAATATAAGGCCGACACAATAAACGAAGATTTTCTGCATGAAGTCGCAAGACTCAGCTATTTTGACAACGGTCCATTGCTGGCAAAAGAATACCTGGCCAAACATGGCATTTATCTGATTGTTTTGCCACATCTTCAAAAAACCTATTTAGACGGTGCGACGCTTCTGTTGGATGATGGGAGCCCGGTGATCGGACTGACCCTCCGGTATGATCGATTGGATAATTTCTGGTTCTCCCTTCTCCATGAACTTGCTCATGCCATGAAGCATTTGTCTCAAAATTCCGGCGAAATTTTTATTGATGACTTTGATTTAAGGGGGCATGAGACTGAGGTTGCCGATCAAAGGGAAACAGAAGCAGATGAATTGGCGAAAAACGCAATGATCCCGGAAAATATATGGGAAAATGATCTGGTTCGTCAGAAAGCGACCGTATCCAATTTAATAGCATTGTCGAAAAAAATAAAAATCCACCCGGCAATTATTGCGGGACGCATTCGCTTTGAGAAGAAAAATTATAAATTATTGTCAAAATATGTGGGAAACCGGGAAGTTAGAAAACATTTTAAGGAAGCTCTCTAAATCCAAACGAAAGGAGGTAAAAAATAATGAGCGGAAAAAACCAGCATGTAGTTCCCGCTGGTGACAAATGGGGTGTAAGAGGAGCTGGTAACTCAAAACTTACAAGGACATTCGACACTCAGCGGGAAGCTATCAATGCTGCGCGAGAAACTGCCATGAATCAACGCAGCGAACTTTTAATTCATGGAACAAATGGCAGGATCAGGGAAAGGAATTCATACGGAAACGATCCTTTCCTCCCACGAGGATAACCTCAATTTATCTGAGATTGTATCCATAATTTATTATTGATACAATCCCTTTAAAGAGACAACGACATAGTTTAAAGCTCAATCATCCGTCTAACCGCCTCAAAGGCCGGCACCCGAAAATGCTCCGGCACTTTGACTTCCGGCGCAAGATGGATGAGGCTGTTCAATACGTCTTCCAGTGTGATTTTTTTCATGTCCGGGCAGAGCATGTCTTCGGATGCCGGATAAAATCTTTTTTGAGGGCTGGCCTTTTGAAGCGGATAGAGAAGGCCGACCTCGGTCCCCACAATAAATGATTGATGATCTGATTCCCTTGCATGCCGGAGCATGCCCGACGTGCTGGTCACCAGGTCCGCCATTTCAAGAATTTCCATTCGGCATTCCGGGTGGGCCATGAATATTGCCTCCGGGTGCGCCTGTTTTTGCTTCAATACTGCTTCGGGGCTCAGCCGGTCGTGGATGGGGCAACAGCCGTCCCAATGCTGGATGGTTCTGCTGGTTTTGGCGGCGGTATACCGGGCCAGGTTCCGGTCTGGAACCATCAGGATTTCGGGCGCATCCAGGCTGTTGATCACATTGACGGAGTTGGCGGATGTGCAGCAGATGGTGGTCAGGGCCTTGACGTCGGCTGTGGAGTTGACATAGGTGACCACCGGCATTTCAGGGTTTTGTGCGATTCTTTCTTTTAAAGCACCGGCCGTCACCATGTCGGCCATGGGGCAGCCGGCGTCCAGCCGGGGAAGCAGCACTTTTTTTTCAGGGCAGAGGATGGAGGCGGTTTCCGCCATGAAATGAACGCCGCAGAAAACAATGGTGCCCGCGCCGGTTTTGGACGCCCGGATGCTCAGCTCCAGGGAATCCCCGCAAAGATCGGCAATCTCCTGGATGTCCGGCGGCTGATAATTATGGGCCAAAATAATAGCATTTTTCTCTTTTGCCAGCTTTCTGATTCTGTTTTTGATGTCCTGGGTCATCGTGGTTTTCTATAAATTGTAAATTTCAAGTGCTGTTTTCACTTCTGCGGTTCAAAAATTTCTTTTTCGATATTCGAAATTTCTAATATCTTTAAAGTCTCCAGTCTCTAGTCTCCAGTCTCCAGTTCCACCACATCCGCGCCCTTGGGAGGCTGAAAATGAAACAGGGATGCGTCCATGCCCGGCTCAAATGCCAGATTGGAAAATATGATGCGGGATTCATCGCCATAGGCGTTGACAGATACCACGCTGTCAATCTCAAATGAACGCTTGTCGATATTCAGGAAAATCTCCGACAAATCCAGTTGCTTCTGATGGGGGATGAGCCTGAGCGTGTAATGATCCTCATCGGACGGCTGGGTAAAGCTGACTTTGAAGGATTCTCTGACCAGCTTGAAATTGGATAAAAAGCTTGCCCCTTTTCCGTTGCTGAAATAGGTCATGGCATCACCGACCACCACTTGATTGTCTTCGGGCCTGTATATCCATAGGGTTTTCCCGTCAGTGATGATGGCATATTGCTCCGGCGACTCATAAGCCCACCGCATCATGCCGGGGTGCTTGAACCATACCTTGCCCTTGGCAGTGTCCGTGATGGCCATGGCTTTTAATGTGGATTCCTGGGTAAAGCTGGCGGAAAAGTCCGCGGCATTAAAGCGGCGGTCGAGAGTTTCAATAACTTCTTCGATAGAAGGCGATTTGGAATCCGCAGGGGCAGCTTTCAGGGCGGGAGTCTGGGCGGCGATTGTCACAGGCATCGAGATGATCACCCATATAATAAATGGTAGTAAAATTTTATTTTTCATTTGCAGCATCCATTTCCAATCCGTCATTGTGGATTTTATAACCTTGATTAGACGGCTATTCCATTAAAATGATTTGATCCGGATATCAAGAGAATTGCAGGAAGATTATGGCCCGCTTTTTCATAAAAGCTATTTAAATATCTGATTTTATAAATTAAAACTAAAATATTACGCCTTAGATTTTTCTTGACACCTTTAAGACCTGTTTGATAGGTAACTATCTTTGGGTTTTGATAGGTTTCTGATGGATGTGCAGTTCTGCTTAACTTAATATATCTTCAGGAGGTAATCATGCAAAGAAGAATCAGAAAGGTGGCCGTAATTGGTTCCGGTATCATGGGCGGCGGGATCGCAGCGCTTCTTGCCAGCGCCGGCGTGGAAGTGTTGCTGCTGGATATCGTTCCGTTTAACTTGACAGACGAGGAAAAGAAGAATCCGGCGGCAAGAAACAAAATCGTCCAGGCCGGAATGGATGCGGTGCTCAAATCAAGACCGCCTCTGCTCATGGACAAGAAAGACGCAAGCCTTATTTCCATCGGGAATTTGGAAGATGATTTTGCCAAGCTCGCGGATTGCGACTGGATAGTCGAGGTGGTGGTTGAAAATCTCAAGATCAAGCAGGATCTTTTCAAGCGCATTGAAGGCGTTCGAAAAGCCGGCTCCATTATCAGCTCCAACACATCGGGGATTCCGCTCAAGGATATGTCCAAAGATTTAAACAAAGAGATGCGCCAGAATTTCCTGGGAACCCATTTTTTCAACCCGGTTCGGTACATGCATCTTCTGGAAATCATCCCCGGCGAAGATACGCTTCCGGACGTACTTGAATTCATGGCAAATTATGGTGAAAAAATGCTCGGCAAAGGGATTGTCTGGGCCA
Source organism: Desulfobacterales bacterium (assembly GCA_025453995.1). Classification (GTDB taxonomy): domain Bacteria; phylum Desulfobacterota; class Desulfobacteria; order Desulfobacterales; family Desulfosalsimonadaceae; genus JALOPH01. The sequence goes on along the minus strand of JALOPH010000141.1, from coordinate 4,460 downwards.
AAGACACTCCCAACTTCATCGGCAACCGTATCGGCGTCCAGGGAATCGGCAAGGCCATGCAGGCAATGCTGGAGCATGATGTGAGCATTCCTGAAGTCGACGCATTGTTCGGGCCGGCCACTGGCCGCCCGAAAACAGCCATTTTCAAGACATCAGACCTGGTGGGCCTGGATACCATGACCCATGTGTCCACCAACTGCTATGATCTCTGCCCCAATGATGAAATGCGGGATACCATGAAGGTCCCCGATTTCGTCAAGACCATGGTCGAAAAGAAACTGCTGGGCAACAAAACCAAGGCCGGCTTCTATAAAAAGGAAGTGACTCCTGAATGGAAGACCCTGCGCAAGGTGATCAATCCCAAGACTGGTGAATATGAAGAATTTGGAAAGGCGGATTTCCCCTGCCTGCAGGCTGCCAAAAAAGCAGCCACATTGCCGGAAAAACTCAAAGCAGTTCTTTATGGCGACGACAAAGGCGCCAAATATGCCTGGGATGTGGTGTCCAACGGCCTGATTTATTCAGCCAACCGGATTCCAGAAATTTCAGACACCATCGTGGACATCGACAACGCCATGAAGTGGGGCTATAACTGGCAGCTGGGCCCCTTTGAAACCTGGGACGCCATCGGCGTGGCGGAATCGGTCAATAAAATGGAAAAAGACGGCTTGAAAGTTCCGGCAAACGTCAAAAAAATGCTTCAAAAAGGCGCCAAGTCCTTTTATAAGCTGGAAAAAGGCAAGAAGATGTTTTTTGATTTTGCCTCAAACACCTACAAGGCGGTCAAGCTGGATAAAAAGGCCATTGTCCTTGAAGATATCAAAGCCAGCAAAAAGAAAGTGGTCAAAACCACAGCCTCTGCATCTCTGATTGATATCGGCGACGGCGTATTCGATCTGGAAATTCATTCCAAGATGAATGCCATCAACGGAGAAATTGTCAATTTCATGATGGAAGCCGGCGAATACGTTCTGGAAAACGGCGTGGGTCTGGTTATTGGCAACCAGGCAGCCGGCATGCCGGCGCCCTTCTCCGCCGGCGGCGACCTTTCCTTTATGCTCGGCCTGGCCAAAGCCGGGAAGTTTTCTGAAATTAATGATTTTATCGCCACCGTACATAAAGCGATCATGGGCACCAAGTACTCGCCGTTCCCGGTTGTGGCGGCTCCGTATGGCCTGGCCCTTGGCGGCGGCTGTGAGATTTGCCTGTCGGCAGACAAGATCGTGGCTCACACAGATCTTTTCATGGGACTTGTTGAAATCGGGGCGGGCCTTGTCCCCGGAGGTTACGGCATGAACCATCTTTGGAGAAATTACATCGATGCCAAACCGGAAGCGGCCAAAATCACCGATCTGGCCGGATTGTTCATCCAGGCGTTTATGTGCGTGGCCCAGGCAAAAGTGTCTTCATCCGCGGCAGATGCCCGGAACAACGGATTCCTGAGGCCAACCGACCGCATCGTCTTCAATAAGGACCTGCTTATTGGCGAGGCCAAAAAAGAGGTATTGAAGATGGTGGATGATGGTTATGCTCCGCCGCCCAAAAAGAAGCTCCCGGTATTCGGACGTGAAGCCCACGGCATGCTCTGGGCGGAGATGCTCAATATGAAGTCCGGCGGATATATCACCCCCCACATGGAATTCATCGCAAAGAAAGCCGCCTACTGCATGTCCGGCGGAGATGTGCCTTCTGGCACTCTGGTGAGCGAAGAATACCTGATGACCCTTGAGAGAGAGGCGTTTGTGGATCTCTGGAAGACTGAGAACACCCAGAAAATGGCGGAACACATCATGACCACCGGCAAGCCCTTGTTCATTTAATTATATTATAACTGATAATTTCAGGAGGAAATAAATATGAGAGATGCATATATCGTCACCTCAGTCAGAACCCCCGGTTGCCGGCGAGGCAAGGGCGCGTTGGCTCAGACACGGCCCGAAGATCTTCTGGTGACCGCTTTAAACGCGGTGATCGAAAGAACACCGGGCGTTGAAAAGAAAGAAGTGGAAGATGTCCTGATCGGCTGCGCGTTTCCCGAAGCCGAGCAGGGCTTGAATATCGGCCGTATAGCCGTTCAGATGGCGGAATTCCCGGATGATACCTGCGGCGTCACGGTCAACCGTTTTTGCGCTTCCGGTCTTGAAGCCATCGCCCTTCAAGCTGCCCGCATCAAAGCCGGCTGGTGCGAAGTGGCCATTGGCGGCGGTCTTGAATCCATGAGCATCGTGCCCATGGGCGGAAACATGCCGAGGCCTCATCCGGCCTGGGCGAAAAAGAACCCGGATGTTTATATTTCCATGGGGATCACGGCTGAAAACGTGGCCAACCGGTATAAGATCACCCGTCAGATGCAGGATGAGTTTGCGTTCCATTCTCAGATGAAGGCGGCCAATGCCCAGAAAAACGGGTTGTTCAAGGAAATCGTCCCCACACCGGCCGCCCGGTTTAAGGAAAAGAACGGACAGTGGGGGGAAGAAACTTTTATTCAGGATTTTGATGACGGGGTTCGTGCAGACACCACCATTGAAGGTTTGGGAAAACTAAAACCGGCTTTTTCCGCCATGGGATCGGTGACTGCGGGCAATTCATCCCAGACCACAGACGGCGCCGCCGCTACACTGATCATGAGCGGCGAAGCGGTGAAGAAGTTCGGCTTAAAACCCATTGCCAAAGTGGTGGCTTATGCGGTGGCCGGATGCAAGGCTGATGAAATGGGCGTAGGCCCGGCATATGCTATTCCCAAGGTCCTCAAAATGGCCGGGTTGAAAGTGGAAGACATCGGCATTTTCGAAGTCAACGAAGCCTTTGCGTCCCAGGCGATATACAGCATGCAGCAGCTCGGGCTCTATGACAAAAGAGAGTTGTGGGCATGCGACAGCGACAAGCGCATCATCAACATCAACGGCGGCGCCATTGCCCTGGGTCACCCTTTAGGCTGCACCGGCGCCAAACTCTGCGCCCAGCTTATGACCGGCATGCAGGTGAAAGGTGCCAAATATGGCGTTGAATCCATGTGTATCGGCGGCGGTATGGGTGCGGCTGCTCTGTTTGAATTGTGTGAATAAAATTTTTCTTCGAAAAATTTTATAATTTTTTGGCTAACAAAAGGCTGTCCTTTGGGACAGCCTTTTTGCTTTAAAAATCAGGTTGACATTACAGTTGTCATGATTTAAATGATAATCATTATCATTTATTTCTTTTAAGTCCATATAAAGCACGACAACCGATGGCTGATCCAAATCAACGAATTGATTCCATTATAAAAAAACTTAAGGAAAGCAGCCACAAGCTCACACCGCAAAGACTGGCGGTGGTAAAGATTCTGGCGCACAGCCAGGGGCATCCCAATGTAGAGCAGATTTATGAGCAGATAAAAAGCGATTTCCCGACCATGAGCCTGGCGACGGTCTATCGCAATGTCATGCTTCTCAAATCTTTAGGAGAAATTCTGGAACTCGGGTTTCCGGACGGCAGCAACCGGTATGACGGCAACAAGCCTTATCCTCACCCCCACGTCATCTGCATTAAATGCAAAAAGGTCATTGATCCGGATCTGGATTCCCTGAAAGATATGACCTCTGAGATTGCAGCAGAAACGGGGTTTAAAATAGTTACTCACCGGTTGGATTTTTTCGGTTTCTGTCAGGACTGCATGAATCAATAATAGAACAGCATGATTCCATTTGAAATATTTTAGTCTCTATTATTGGTAATAATTATTAGTTGATATAGTTTATCTCAAAGACCAAAGATGGCAAATCCAACAAAAAAAAAGGAGGAAAAATTATGAAGGAAGATAAAAAAAGTCCGGTAATGGGGTCCACTGTGGGCGGCGGCACGTCAAACCGCGACTGGTGGCCGAACCAGTTAAACCTAAAGATTCTGCATCAACACTCTGACAAGAGCAATCCCATGGACAAGGCGTTCAACTATGCCGAGGAGTTCAAGAAACTCGATTTCAAGGCCCTGAAGAAGGATCTCCGTGCGCTGATGACCGACTCAAAGGACTGGTGGCCGGCTGATTGGGGCCACTACGGGGGGCTGATGATCCGGATGGCGTGGCACAGCGCCGGCACCTACCGCCAGGGCGACGGACGCGGGGGCGCCGGGACCGGCAATCAGCGTTTGGCGCCCCTTAACAGTTGGCCTGACAACGTGAACCTCGACAAAGCACGCCGTCTGCTCTGGCCGATCAAGCAGAAATACGGGCGCAGGATCTCCTGGGCAGATCTGATGATCCTCGCCGGCAATGTAGCCCTGGAGTCCATGGGATTTAAGACCTTCGGATTCGGCGGCGGCCGCGAGGATGTCTGGGAGCCTGAAGAAGATATCTACTGGGGTTCCGAAGAGGAATGGCTGGCGACGAGCGACAAACCCAAGAGCCGTTATTCCGGCGAGCGGGACTTGGAAAATCCCTTGGCAGCCGTGCAAATGGGCCTGATCTATGTGAATCCTGAAGG
>JALOPH010000140.1 GCA_025453995.1 Desulfobacterales bacterium | reverse complement strand
TGCATTGGACAGGGGATTTACGCCAGCCACCACCATTATCGATTCGCCCGTTGTGTTTGATGATCCGGAAAGCGATTCTGTTTGGAAGCCGGAAAATTATGATGAGAAATTTTATGGGAGAACTCTGTTCAGGGAGGGTCTGATCAAATCCAGAAACGTCGTAACCGTCAAAATTTTACAGAGAATCGGCGTTGACTATGCGATTAAATATGCGAAAAAATTAGGCGTTACTTCAAAACTGGAAAGAAATCTTTCCTTATCCTTGGGGGCGTCGGATGTGACGCTTCTGGAACTGGTGAATGCGTATTCGGTCTTTGCCAATAAAGGGTATCTGGTGGCCCCCTGTTTTATCAAGCGGATTGTGGATCGGGACGGCCGGGTGGTATACGAGCATCAGCCCAGCCGGCAGCAGGTGATCGAAGAAAGCACGGCCTATGTCGTTACACATTTGATGGAAGAGGTGGTGCAGCTCGGCACAGGATGGCGGGTGAAAGCATTGAACCGGCCGGCAGCGGGAAAGACAGGGACGACCAATGATCTTTTTGACGCCTGGTTTGTGGGGTATACCCCGGATTATGTCACCGGCGTCTGGGTGGGATTTGACGATAAAAAATCGCTTGGCAACAAGGAAACCGGCGCCAGCGCCGCCAGCCCCATATGGCTCGATTTTATGCAGCAGGCATTGGAAGGCAAGCCTGTGCGGGAGTTTGAAGTCCCGGCCAGCGTGGTCTTTGCCAAAATCGACTCGGAAACGGGCCTGCTTCCCCGGCCCGGATCATCGGCCATTTTTGAATGTTTCAAGGAAGGGACCGCTCCGACGGAATACACGCCGGAACCCGGCGCCATCGTTGAGACGGGAGATTTTTTTAAGGATGAAATGCAATAATTTTTCATATCCGGTTCAGTCAAACCGGATATGAAAAATTATAATAAGAACAATAAAAAAAAGTAAAAGATAACATGGCGCAAAAAAAGCAGGAAACGTTTTTTATTATCTCCTACAGGGAGCCAAAGGACGGGAAGGTCCTGTCGCTGAAGGCCAAAACAGTGACGGACTCCTCTCTGGGCTTAAGTTTTGTGGCGATTTCGGATTTTATTTTCAACACGACGTCGGTGGTCATCAATCCCGAGGAGGAGGATCAGAAAAAACATTTCGAAGATGTCAAGACCCTTCATTTATCCATTTATTCCATCATATCCATAGAAGAAGTCGGCCCGGAGCACAAGGGGCTTAAATTCAAAAAAGACAAATCCAATCTGGTGGTGCTCTCCGGAGAGCAGCAAATTCCCAAAGACAAGTAGCATCTGAAGTCAGAATCGAGAAGCCAGAAAGTAGGGGCGAAAAATCTTTCGCCCCTACGGTGAACCTGATTTATTTTTATTTTCCCAGCAGACCGGTTTTCAGGTTATTTAAATATTCATCATCGGTGTTGGCCAGCCAGATGCCGAACACCGCTTTTTTGAATTCCAGTCCGGGGATGGCATCTCCCTGAAGCGCGCCATTCATGGCCAGGGTAATCCCTTTGCCGGGGACATAGGCGATTTCATACATATCCCCTTCTTTGGGGTCTGTTTTGAACAGGGCGTTGAACTTGCCGATTTCTCCCTTGATGGGATCTGTTTTTCCGCCGGTGGCCCGGTCAAAACCTTCGTTCCACGCGTCCGTCAGTTTTTCTTTGGTGGCTTTGTTGGTGGTGATATACAGCCGGATCGCCATGGGGTCGTCCGCATTAATGACGGCCTGGGCATCGGATTCCTTGGCTGTCAGATACATACCGGCCGAATAGATCTCGATGCTGATGAACGCCACTTTTTTGATGCGGATGCCGGCGCCGTTTAACGCCAGGTTCTGGCCGCCTAAAGAGATCGAGTCCGCAACATCCACATCCCCCACTTTTTTGGCCATTGCAACAGGGCTCAACAACAACAGGGCCAACAAAACAAATAAAATTTTTTTCATTACCTTTCCCTCCTCATTTTTTTAAATTCATGGTTAAAAAGATAGCCATGTATATGGAAAAAATAGGGATAAGTCAAGGGGCTTGACGGGTGGTAGGCTTAAAAACAACAGAGGAAACCCCCTTTAATCAGGCGCGTTTTTTGTTTGAAAAATTTTTCTGTATCACGTTATAACCAATCTGAAATAATCTTTCAGGCTTTTTTTACTTCACAATATAAATGGATGAAAAAAGAGGAAATCCATGACCAAATATGCAGCCAAGAATTCTGAACTAATAAACCCCAAAACCGTCCTCACCGAATTTGAATCCAAGCAGTTTTTAGAGCCTTACGGGATTCCGGTGGTGCTCAAAGGGCTTGGAAAACAACTGCTCCATAAAACCGAAAGCCGCCTTGTGCATTTAAACCTTCATGATGGCGCTTCTGTGGAAGCAGCGGCCAGAGACATTGAAAAAAACGCGGGCGACAAGCTGGAGGGGTTTCTGGTTCAACCCTTTGTGGCGGGAAAGCGGGAGCTTGTGGCCGGGATGTTTCGGGACCCCCAGTACGGGCCGGTGGTGATGTTCGGCCTGGGCGGCATATTCACCGAAGCCCTGTCTGATGTCAGCTTCCGCCTGGCGCCCCTGTCTGAATCCGATGTGGAGGATATGGTCTCAGAAATCCATTCAAAAAAGCTGCTGGGGCCCTTCCGGGGAGAAGCGGCAGTGGATCAGAATCTGCTTATCCGGACATTAATGGGGATATCCCAGGCAGCCCTGGATCATCCGGATGTGCTTGAAATCGATATCAACCCCTTGCTGGCAACCGCAGAAGGCCGCCCCGTGGCCGTGGACGCTCTGGTCATCAAAGGCGAACCCCAGGTTCAAAAAACATATACTCCGCCGGTGGACCCCCGGATCGTCGGCGGGCTTTTTTACCCGCGGTCCGTGGCGTTTGTAGGGGCATCAGGTAGAATGGGCAAATGGGGATACACCCTTCTGACCAATACCATCGGCGGCGGATTCATCGGAGAGATTTATCTGGTCAACCCTAAAGGCGGCACCATCGCGGGCCGGCCGGTGTATCAATCGGTAAAAGACATTCCCGGCAGGGTGGATGTGGCCGTGGTGACCGTTCCTGCTTCGGCGGTGCCGGATCTGATCCCGGAATTTAAGGAAAAGGGGATCGTCAACATGCTCCTGATCGCATCGGGTTTTGCCGAAACCGGAGAAGATGGAACCCGGAAGGAAAAGGAACTGGTGGAACTGGCCAGGGCTAACGGCATTTACATTCTGGGTCCCAACACCATGGGGATCTGCAACCCTCACATCAATTTTTATTGCACGGGCAGCCATGTGCGGCCCAAAAGAGGCTCAACCAGCGTGGTGGCCCAGTCCGGAAACATGGGCAACCAGCTTCTGGCCTTTGCCGAGCTTCAGGGAATCGGCATCCGGGGGTTTTCAGGATCGGGCAATGAAGCCATGATCACCATTGAGGACTATCTCGACACCTTTTACGTGGACCCGCTCACCAATACGGTCATGCTCTATATCGAAAGCGTAAAAAACGGCCGGCGCTTTTTTGAAAGCGCCAAAAAGCTGAGCAAGGAAAAGCCCGTTATTCTGCTCAAAGGCGGACAAACAAAAGCAGGGAACAAGGCGGCATCCAGCCATACGGGCGCGCTGTCATCCGATTATCGGGTGTTTAATGCCGTATGCAAGCAGGCCGGGATCGTGAAAGTGGAAAAGCCCATGGAGCTTCTGGATTTGTCCGCCGCATTTTCATCCCTGCCCCTGCCCAGGGGAAAGCGGGTGGCCATCATGACGCTGGGCGGCGGATGGGGGGTTGTGGCCGCTGACCTGTGCGAAGCCTATGGTCTGGAAGTACCTGAACTCAATAAGGAAATCATTGACATTGTCAACAATATCCTGCCGCCCTACTGGAGCCGTTCCAATCCCATTGACCTGGTGGGGGAAAACGACCTGTCCATTCCCGTGACCGTCATGGAGGCGCTGATGAAATGGGATGGATGCGACGCGGTGATCAACCTCGGAATTGTCGGGCGCCGGCACATGGTGTCGCGGCTGGCCGATTCCGTGCGCATTTCAGATCCCACATGCCCCGAGGATTTTCTGAAAAAGGTCAACCATGGTCTGGATGATTTTGAAGATAAATATATTCACCATATAGTTTCATTGATGGAAACCCATCAGAAACCGGTGCTGGGAGTTTCCATGCTCAAGGATGAAAAAGACCGGACCGTCTATTCAGTGGGTGATTTTAAATACAAGGGGCTCTTTTTCCCCACGCCCGAGCAGGCGGTGATTTCTTTGTCCAAAATGTATGAATATTACCGGTTTGTCTGCCGATGACCAGAAGGATAGGATCGATATGGCATTAAGCGTCCGGCAATTCCGCTACTCCTCCGATAACCTGGGGTATGTTGTGTACGGCACTGAATCCGCCATGGCCATTGACGGCGGTGCGGCGGATGATATTTTGTCGTTCATCCGTGATCGTCATCTTGATCTTAAATTTGTGGCCAACACTCATTCCCATATGGATCACACCATGGGGAACCAGGCGCTGCTCGAACGGTCCGACGCGGTTTTTATGGACGTTGACACGCTGTTGAAAAAAAAGACCGTCGAAATGGACGGACAAATCATCCAGGTGCTTCACACGCCCGGACATACATCCGATTCCATCTGCTTTTATTTTGATTCCATTTTAATTTCCGGCGACACGCTGTTTAACGGCAAGGTGGGCCGATGCTTTACCGGGGATGTGGATGCGTTTTTTCAATCCATCAAAACTATCATCAAATTGCCGACTGAAACCAGGGTGTATGCCGGCCATGATTACGTGAAAGAATACATGGAGTTTGCAAAAAATCTGGAACCGGACAATCTCCAAATTGAATCCTATCTGAAAAATTATAATCCAATCCATGTGGTCGCCACGCTGGAAGAGGAACTCAAGGTGGACCCGTTTTTGAGGTTTAACGATGAAAAAATCATCGCTCTGTTGAAGAACATGGGGCTGCCGGTCACAACGGAGCTGGATCGGTGGCGGTCATTGATGTCATTGATGTAAATAGAAGAACTCGTCACGTCGCCGGATCGGTGTCCGTGGAAGATCTAACATTTTGGTAGGGGCGAATAATTATTCGCCCCTACCTTCGCCGACGGATAATTTTAGGAGATACATGCCATGACTCAAAATCAAATCATCCTGGATTTTGGCACATTTTCATTAGAAGCCGAGCTTTATGACACGCCCATTGCCCAAAAATTCAAACAGCACCTGCCCTATCAGGTCCGCCTCATGCAATGGGGAAATGAACTCTACGGCTCCATTGGAAAGGATTTGGGGGAGGAAAAACCAGTGCCAGATATTCCGCCCGGCGGCATAGCGTACACACGCCAGGGGAATTATGTCTGCATTTTTTTCGGGCAGACGCCGGCCTGGGCGGTCGAGCATATCGGCCAGATTTGTGGAGATCAATGGATTCGGCTGCAGGACAGCCCTGCCCTTGAAACTGTATTCATCATTTTGAAATCATAAGAAAAAATATATCAAAAGGAGCCGCGCTACCGGATGGACTCAAAATCAGGTTTTTGGAAGCCATAAATCAGGGTTTTCCTGATTGATTTTTTTGCGGCAATCCATTAATAATCATATCAAAAAGAAACACCGTTTACGTTTACAAATGGCGGTTAATTCAAAAAAGCAGGTTTGTTTGGGCAAATCATGAATCAAGCTAAGAATCATAAATAAAAAGGAATAAAAAGGGAGGGTAAGGGATGAAAAGCATGAGATTTAAAATGTTGGCAACGGTTTCGATGGTATTATGTCTGTCTGTTTTTGCGTGCGGTTTTATGGCGAGCGTGCCCTGGATCAGAAGCGCCACATTAAATCATGTAGTAAACATCGGGGATTCCATTTTTGCGTTGTCCGGTGATGAAAGCTCTATTTTGCATGCCAAGGCCGGCGGCAAGACTTTCAGAAGGTATGCCACATCCGGCGCCGAGATTCAAGGAGGCGACTGGATCGCGCCCAGCGTCTACAACCAGTTCAAAACCGCGAAAAGCGACAACAGCAATGTTCACACCGTGTTAATGGACGGCGGCGGAAACGATATTTTGATCCCGGCCACGGCGCTTGATCCTTATAACTGCAAAAAGGATTGGTGGGAAAGCTCCCTGTCAACCAGCTGCAAAAACCTGATCAATGACGTGTATGTGGAGACGGTCAATACTCTAAACTATATGAAAAGCCAGGGTGTAAAGCATGTGGTGTATCAGGGGTATTATCACGTGAAATTCGGGCTTATCGGCAGCACGACATTAAATCCGGCAGTCGACTACGGCAACACGAAACTGTCACAGGCAGTGGCAAATTGCACATTCGCTGCCGCTGACAAGGCATATCTTGATCCTCGGAACATTGGTTTTACCAATTCCGATATCATCATTGACGGCATTCACCCGACGTATTCCGGTTCCCAGAAACTTGCAAACATGGTCTGGCCGAAACTGAGTCAATGGCTTGCCAATGATTAAATCTTAATTATCTACTTCTTCAAAAACGATAGCCACGGGCGCTTTAAAAGCAAAGCGCCCGTGGCTTTTTTATTGCAGGCATATGTATTTCATGCAAACATGACGCCGTAGATGTTTTACAGAAGATGGAACGGATCAGAAACAAACAGCTGGAGAAAGATGACACCATGGGGAAAAAAAAGAAAAAAGTATTCGTATTTATCGCTGTTTCCGTATTCGTGATTATTATTGGCGTTTTTTATTTTTTAATCATGAGCGACATAGACACTCGCGATCAATATAGTTCAGCTACAACGGGTGTGCCCGCAAAAACCGTTCCGGATACTGAGTCAGTCTCAGAACAAAGCCCCATCCCTTCAACCCATAACGACGAATCCATAAACGAAAAATTTGAACAGATGGGCGTGTCCATAGAAGATCAGCTGGTCAAAGAACTACAGAAGTATTATGGCGCAACCATTTCGGAGAAAAGCACCCAGGCGAGCATATATGAAGTTTATAAAAATTTTGCAGGGTCACGACCCGACGGCAGGGATTTTTTTTACAATATTCTGAAACGGGCGTTTCCGGAGCTTGCCGATGAAATCATGGCGACATTGGACAAGCTGGATCTTTACCATCAATGGCTGATGGAAAATGACGCCCTGCTTGCGCAAATGAATATAGAAGAGAAAATGGCATCCCTGTGGAAAAAGAGGATTGAACTTTTCGGCGAGGATGCCCAGGATATCTGGGTGGATGAAGTGATGGCCACGGATTCAAGGAAGGCCAAAATGCTCGATACCCTTGAATTCATCAATGGCTCGACGGACACAACCATGGAGGATAAACTCCAACTTTACCAGGATTCTCTGGAGGAAACCTACAAAGGGTCGCCGGAAGAATATTTTCTGAATCAAAAACCCATTCTGGCGAAAATATTTTTCAGCATTGATTCTGTCCAGAACGAGCTCAAGCAGATGAACCCTGAAGAACGCCAAAAGACCATCAACAACATCCGTCGGGAGATGGGATTTACTGAAAATATGGTTAAAGATATGGAAGAGGTCGATGCAGAAAACAATAAACGCTGGGAAGTCGGCCTCAAATACATGGAAGAGCGCAAACGGGTTGTATCGGAATTCCAGGGGGAGCAGCAGAAAGAGAAACTGAAAGCCCTCCGTGAGGAATATTTTGGCGATGAGGCCCAAACCATTCAAGCAGAGGAAGAGAACGATGGTTTTTTCCGTTTCGAGCGGCCGCGCTATTACGGGAGGAATTAACCCGCACACCGAGGGGATTTTGATTCATGCGTTTGTACCTTGAAGGGATCGGCATCTGCTGGCGGATGTTCGGACTGAACCGTGATTTTCTCCATTGTCTATTGGTGATCCTGATTTTTATGATTCTCTCCGGGATGACCAGCCTCACCCTTTTTTTAGACCGGATTTTCTTCCCTGGATTCCGGAAGGTGGAAGTGAAACAGCCGGTGTTTATCATCGGCCATCCGCGCAGCGGCACCACGTTCATGCACAAGCTTTTTACCCAGACCGATGAAATGGCGGCCTTTCAATCCTGGCAGATCCTTTTTCCGGCCATCACCGGCCGCATTTTTATCAAGCCCGTCATCGATTTTTTCCTGCGGCGAAAAATGACCACCCTCATTCCGGAAGACACCGGCCATCATGTGGCGCTTGACAAAGTGGAAGAAGAGGAACTCCTGTTTATCCATAACAGCGACACGCAGTTTACCGTTATCCTGTCTCCGATGGGATTTTTAGAAGATGAGTATTCACATCTGCGACTCCACGACCTTCAGCCCGACTTCCACCGCATCCGGTCGGCGAAATTTTTAAAATCCCTGTTTCAGCGGCATATCTTTTATACCGGAAAAAAACAGATTTTCGCCCAGACCCATTTTTCAACCCACCGCGTCAAAACATTAATGGAAGTTTTTCCCGACGCCAAATTCATCTACATGCACCGGATGCCAGAAGACACCCTGCCGTCGTCTTTTTCTCTCATCCAGAACATCGTTGATCTTATATGGGGGTTGAAGCGGTTTACAAAGGATCAGACCGATCTGTTTTATGAATACCGGTATCGCGCAAGCATAGACCTGTACAGATATTTTTATGACCTGTGGGTAAATGATAATATCGATAAAACCAGGGTGCTCATCGTCCCCTATGGCGATCTGAGGGAAGACCTGACGGGCGTGTTTGACAGGGTTGTTGAATTTGCCGGTCTTAAGCCGAGCGATGCGCTCCGTGCGGCCGTGAAGCGCCAGGCGGAAAGACAGAAACAATACCGGCGCGTTCATGACGTAAGGCCCCTTGAGGAATTCGGCATCAACAGCCGCCGTCTCAAAGAGGATTTCGCGTTTATCTATGAAAAAGACCTATACCTTGATGTCGCAAAGTGACGGAAATCCGAATGGAATTTTTTAAGGCCGGATTTTATTATGTTGATCTGGCGATCGGATTTTTGCTTCCGCTTTTCTTGTATTATTTTTTATAATCCG
>JALOPH010000139.1 GCA_025453995.1 Desulfobacterales bacterium | reverse complement strand
ATTGTTGCCTACAATCATGGCATGAACCTGATCCCGATCTTTTTCGGGGATATGGCATCCCTGACATGGCCAGGTCAGTTTAATTTTGACTTCTTCTGCTTTCTTGTACTTTCCGGTTTATGGGTCGCCTGGCGTAATCAATTTTCTCCAGCAGGGCTCGCCTTGTGGCCGATTGCTACTTTTTTTGGAATTATGTTTTTAGCGCCATATCTCCTAATTCTGAGTTATCGAGAAAATGGGAATATGAAAACGATACTTATGGGAAGGGGCCGGTCAAATTGTTAAATTTCAAATGAACTCTATTAGATTGATTGTTTCATTACCGGTTTGGAATCTTAAATGACCGAGGTGAAAAAAAGTGGTGAACAGATCATACCATCCGCCTGATTTCCCTGATTTTATCTTCGATTTTTTTAGGAGAAACAGGGAATGCGGTTTTTAGTTCCTGGGCAAACAGGGAGACCTTGTATTCCTCTACCATCCAGACCAGAGATTCAAGGGCTTCCCGTTTTTCAGACGATGCCGATGCATTGAGCTGTGCTACAAGTTCGCTTAAGTCATTTATAAACGGCGCGATTTTTGCCGCCTTTTTCCGGTCTTTATCCATATCATGAATCCCCCGCTCGGCCCTGAGCGCGAGGCCTTTAATGTATCGGCCAAGGGTCGATATCCGATCAAGGCTGTATAGTTCCATAAAATTTTCCGGAATGATCCGTGAAAGGCTCTCCCGGATTTCTTTTAAAAACTCTCCGATGACAGGATCAGAGGCATTGGCCTTTTCAAGCGCATATATCCGGGTGCGGCCTTCGCAATAGGCCTTCACCACCGGCAGGGCATTTTCCATCACCTGTTTTCCGGCGGGAATGATACGGTTCACGCATTCCCCGGCGTGGGATAAAAAATCATCTTTTGTGCGGATGGGTCGTGCAAACAGATCTTCCATGACCCTGTCAAACAGCCGGGTTTCAAAAATTTTCTTCCCGCCAAAATAAGCAGCCGCCTTTTCCATATCCGTCGGCAGGACCAAATTTTTTTTCAAAAACCTCAAATCCTTGGCAAAGTAAAGACTGTAAAGCTGGGCCACCCCCTGCCTGTGGGATTGAATGGCTGCCCCATGGTCTGTAAACAGCCGCAGACCGGCCGCATCTTTTTCCTTTTTAAGGGCCGGGAATACCGGAAAAAGCCCGCCGTTTTTTCCGGTGATCATGATGGATTCAGGCAGATCCGGGAAATCCCATTGGGTCAAGCCTGTTCTCTCCCATTTTCGCCGTTCTTCTTCAAGCCCGTCCAGATCCTTTTCAGGCACATACGCCTGGCGGAGCATATTTTTGTCCCGGCCCGCGCATACTTCCCTGCCGTCAGCGCCAATGAGCGAGATCCTCATTTTGAGATAATCCGGCAAAGAGTCTTCACGCCAGGCGGATGCCGGTATATCGACTTTAAAACGCCCATAGATGAAACGGCTTAAACTTGAAGCCAGCGACCCTGTATATTTAGGCATTTCCCGCATGATGGCAGCGACCGTATCCGTGATGGGGACAAGCTGTTTCCTGAAACCCTTGGGCAGCCCCCTGATCAACAGCGTAATTTTCTCCTCAAGCAGTCCCGGCACAAGCCAGTCGGGGGCATCCGCCGGCACTGAAGCAACAACTGATGCCGGCAGGTTCACCGTGACGCCGTCCTTTTCTTGCCCTGGTTCAAAGTAATAAGTGCAGCTATAGCTTTTCCGACCAATAGATAGTTTGTCCGGATAAAGGGCAAGCTGGGATTCATCCGGAGGGGCCGTCAGCAGATCCGACTGGGCCATGCGCAAAAACCTGTCTGAGCCTTCGGCTTTTATCTTTTTTTTCAATCCTGCCATATCCCAGACTCCATTGAGCTTCGACCGGTAGAACTCCAGCATGGCGGATTCGCTGACCAGAAAATCGCGCCGGCGGACGCGGTTTTCCATGTCGTGAATGCCTTCGATCAATGACCAGTTGTGGGTCATAAACGGCAGAACGGTTTTCACATCTCCGTCAATCAGGGCGCTCTGGATAAAAATACCGGTGGCTTCTTCCGGCTGGAGAGGGCCGAAAGGAACGGGGCGGCCGGCGACAATGACCAATCCATAAAGGCTCACCTGCTCATCAGCCACAACCGCTTCCCGTTTCTTTTCCCATCGGGGGTTGGAATAAGAATATTTGCATTGAAGACGACCGACGGGCTCCAGCCAAGAACTGTCGATACTGGCCGCAAGTCTGGCATATAAACGCGAGGTTTCGACGATTTCAGCCGATACGATCCAGGCTCCGCCCTTATTAAAAAGCCCTGATCCCGGAAAAAGCATCACCTCCCGCTGCTTGGCGGCGGTGTAAATATTTTTCTCTTTTTTAACTGCGATATTGCTTAAAAAGCCCGACAGGATGGATTTGTGAATGGACGTATATTGAGATGAAAAAATTCCATTATCATCTGTCGATGGGCAGCCACTGGGGGCTGCCCCTACAGCGCCATCCTTGCTGCTTGCTGCATACATTCCGGATTCCTCGAGGATATCGACGATCTGCTCGTGGATGTCCTGCCACTCCCGCATGCGTTTAAACGACATGAAATTCGCTTTGCAGAACTTTTTTAAATCCCTGGCGCGGGTTATTTTTCCGGATCCGGGTTCACCGAAACAGGATTTCCATATATTATATAAGGATATGAAATCAGATGCAGGGTCCTTGAACCGGCTGTGGGCTTCCTGGGCCGCCTGAATGCTGTCTTCCGGCCTTTCTTTAGGGTCCGGGATGGTGAGCGCCGACACAATCACCGCCGCCGCGTCCAGGCAATCGTTTTGAGAGGCTTCAATGAGCATTCTTGACAGGCGGGGATCTAATGGGATCCTGGCCATCACGCGCCCTTTCGGCGTCAAAAAAAATTTTTCCTTTTCCTGTTTTTCACCGGCGCCTGGCTGTATGGCGCCAAGTTCAAAGAGCATGTCAAAGCCATCCTTGATCTGCCGGGACGGCGGCGGGTCTATGAATGGGAAATTTTTAATATCGCCCAGTCCAAGCCCGATCATTCGCAGAATGACCTCGGAAAGATTGGCCCGCAGAATTTCAGGAAGGGTATAGAGGGGCCTTGCATCATAATCCTCCTTTGAAAACAGACGGATGCATATACCGTTCTCAATCCGGCCGCATCTCCCCTTTCGCTGGTCCGCGCTGCTTCTGGAGACAGGCAATATGGGAAGCGCGGTGGTTCGGGTTCGGGGGTCATATCGAAGGATTCTGGCCAATCCGGTGTCCACGACGTACCGGATCCCCGGAACCGTGATGGAGGTTTCCGCCACATTGGTGGCCACAATAATTTTCCTTCCCGCGACAGGTGAAAACACCTTCATTTGGTCTGAAGCCGAAAGCCGGGCGAACAGAGGCAGGACCGTTACATGTTTGAATTTTCTCCCCTCGAGCATTTCACATGTCTCCCGGATGTCCTGCTCGGTGGGCATAAAAACCAGTATGTCGCCGGAACCGCTGGAAATGACAATGCGGCTGACGGCATCCACCGCATGTTCCACATAGGTTGTATCATCGGAAGACTCATCATCTGAACTTCTGGCATACTGAACCTCCACCGGATACATCCTGCCGGAGACTTCTATGATGGGCGCATGATCAAACGCCCTGGAAAACTTCTCCGTGTCAATGGTGGCGGACGTTACGATGAGTTTCAACTCCCTCCGGACGTTCAGAATCCTTTTCAGCATCCCGAGTATGAAATCGATGTTTATGCTCCGCTCATGGGCCTCGTCGATGATCAGCGTATCATATTCATTTAAATATTTGTCCCCCTGGGCTTCCGCCAGCAGGATTCCGTCCGTCATGAGCTTGATGAACGACCGTTCACGGCTGACATGATCCTGAAAACGGATCTTATAGCCCACAACACCTCCCGGCGTTTCTGAAAATTCATCGGCGATCCGATGCGCCACCGTGACGGCTGCAATCCGCCTGGGCTGGGTGCAGCCGATCATGCCGTCAAGCCCCCTTCCGGCCTCCAGGCAGAATTTGGGCAGCTGGGTGGTCTTTCCCGAACCGGTTTCGCCGGATACGATAATGGTCTGATTGTTTTGAATTGCCCGGACAATTTCTTCTTTTTTCGCGATAATCGGCAGCTTCTCCAGGTACAGGGGAATGGGCCGGTGCTCCGCCCGCCAGCGCCGGATTCCAGCCGAGCCCTTGATCCTGGATTCAAGACCTTGAATTTTCTGTATGATTTTCGGAGAAGAATTTTCCGGGTGTGACCTGCGCCGGATCAGATGGATTTCCCTTCGAATCGCCTGGCGGTCCGCATGCATGGTCTCGGGCAGCATGGATTCGATTCTTTTCAACCTGTCTCTCACATTGAACGCTTCGGTCATATTCTTTTTCTCTTGAAAAATATCCTGATCAATATATTGTATGGCGCATCTTATGATTCAGTTTATTTTTTTTCAATAGAAGTCCTGAGAAAAAATTTTTTGACTTATCCGTGCAATGAGTTAATAATCATCACTCAAAAACTCACCCATTCGACAGGCGATATTATTAGACTGATGACAACAGGATCACTCTCAGGGAAGTCCCTATTCAAAACTCCGGTCACGCTGCTTATCGTTGATGACGAATCCGCGATTCGGGAGATGTTGAAATTATTGTTTGAAAGGGAGGGTTATCACTGCCTGACAGCGGAAAACGGGCATCAGGCCCTGAAAATACTGGAATCCATCAAAGTGGACGCGGTGGTGACCGATATCAACATGCCCGGCATGAACGGCATCGAACTCCTCCGGCAGGGTAAAAAGCGGTGCAATTCTGATTTTATCGTCATCACCGGTTATGTGGATGATTTCACCTATGACCGAATGATCGAGGAAGGGGCCAGTGATTTCATCTACAAGCCGGTTGCTAATAAAGAAATGCTGATCCGTTTGAAACGGGTGCTCCGGGAACGCTCTCTTCTCATGGAACGGGAGCGGATCACCGAAGATCTGGCGGAAAGCAATCTTCAGCTCAAGAAATACACGGAAGAATTAAACCAAGCCCTGGGCGAACTGAAAAGCGCCCACGAAGAACTCCGGGCAGCCTATCTTGACACCATCAACCGCCTGGTCATCGCCGCTGAATTCAAAGATGAAGACACCGGTGACCACATCCTGCGAATCAGCCTGTTCAGCGCCCTGATCGCTGAAAAAATAGGGCTTTCCTCCGACCTGGTCGCCAATCTTCGTTATGCCGCACCGATGCATGACATCGGCAAAATCGGGATCCCTGACAAAATTTTATTAAAACCGGCCTGCTTAACCAGGGATGAATTCGAAATCATCAAAACTCATACCACCATCGGCGCCTCCATCCTGGCCGGTTCCAAGTCAGACGTCCTGCGAATAGCTCATGACATCTCCCTGACGCATCATGAAAAATGGAACGGCCAGGGGTATCCCCATGGGCTTAAAGGCGAAAAGATTCCCATTACCGGCAGGATCGTGGGGCTTTTGGACGTCTTTGATGCCCTGACATCCCCGCGTCCATATAAGCAGCCTTATCCCATCGAAATCACCTTAGATATAATTAAAAAAGACCGCGAGCGGCACTTTGACCCCATGATTGTGGATGCATTTGAAAGCTGCATTGGCGAAATCTCATCCATCAAAAAAGATTTCAGGTCGTTTTTCACCGCTCAAACAAATGATATGCATTGGAGCGAACGGGATATTCAAGCCGGCATGGACAAAATAATTCTGGGGGTCGACTAATGAAGCATTTTCGAAAAGAGCTTTTTTTTCATACCCCAACCCGTCGGGCGTTCATCAACATCACTTCCCAGGTGAACGCCTGCCTTGCTGAAAGCGGAGTCCGCGAAGGGCTGATTCTTGTCAATGCCATGCATATCACCGCGTCGGTCTTTATTAATGACGATGAATCAGGACTCCATCATGATTACGAAGTCTGGCTGGAAAAGCTCGCCCCCCATGAGCCGGTGGCCCAATATCGCCATAACATCGGAGAAGACAATGCCGACGCTCATATGAAACGTCAGATTATGGGCCGGGAAGTCGTTGTGGCCGTGACCGGCGGCAGGCTTGACCTGGGCACCTGGGAGCAGATATTCTACGGCGAGTTCGACGGCCGCCGGCGCAAGCGGGTGCTCGTCAAAATTATCGGGGAGTGATTCTATCCTAACTCATCCCTCCTATTCTACCCCTCTTGACATTTAAAAAAAAATATTTAATGATACCCGTAAAATATCCTTTCGGTCGTATTTTAAATCTTTTTTTACTAAAAGATGACGGGTGTTTTTATGGATACATTCTTTGCCCTTCCCGAACGCGCTTCTTTGGATGAATTCAAGAACTCTCTATCCATAATCAATGAGAATATCATCTTCAACCGCATGCTGCTCATGGTGGACGGACTGCTCGCCATCCTTAACCAGCATCGGCAGATACTCGCGGTCAATGACAATCTGTTACAACTGCTGGGCGTTGAAGATAAGGAGACAATCCTGGGCTTGAGGCCCGGCGAAGCCATTGGCTGCATCCATTCGGGCGAAATGTCCGGTGGCTGCGGCACATCTGAATTCTGCGCCTCATGCGGCGCGGCCATAGCCATTGTCTCAGCCCTGGCAGAGGACAACCCTGTTGAGCGGATGTGCGCCCTCGTCGTTTCAAAGAACGGCTCTCCAAAAGAAATTTATTTCAGGGTCCGCGCCTATCCGGTCACCATCGGTAATCAAAAGCTGATTCTGCTGTTTCTCCAGGATGTCACCAGCCATCAACAATGGACTCTTGTTGAGAAAGTTTTTTTCCATGATATCAGCAACATCATACAGATTCTCATCTCAGCCAGCCAGATCCTGGCGGATCAGCAGCCTTTCAACAACCTGATCCAGACGATCAACAAGATGGCTGTTCAATTGTCTAATGAAGTCACAATCCAGCAGTCCCTGATCAAAACCGGAATGCCTAACTTCAAGCCTTTGATGCAAAAAATTTCAATCAGCCAGGTCATTTATGATATCAGGCATACGATATCAAACCATCCTGCTTCGCATGATAAAAAATTAATCATTTCTGAACATGTCCCCAATATTACCTTCGCATCCGATCTTTCTCTGGTATGCCGTGTGCTGGTCAACATGCTCATCAATGCTTTTGAAGCGTCCAACGCGGGGGACGCCGTAAATTTGTCCGTTGAAGCCGATAAGAAACGAATTGTATTTAAAGTCAGGAACATGCAGCCGATCGATCCGATCGTTGCCAGGCGGGTATTTCAGCGAAACTTCAGCACCAAGGGAGAGTGGGGAAGAGGATTCGGGACCTATTCCATGAAGCTTCTGGGTGAAAAAATCCTGGGCGGCAATGTATCTTTTACCTCTTTAGAATCAGAAGGAACGACATTCTGGTTCAGTTTACCGTTTTAGGATTTTACGCGGGGAGGAATGCCCACTCCCGCCACCCCTGCAACCTTGGGAAATACAAACCGATCATGATGGGCGTCTGTTTTCGGGCCGCCACCAGTCTCCCGTATAATTCCATTTGAGCGCGATACCGGTTTTGTTCCTGATCCAGAAAATCATCCAAAGACCCGCCCCTGTGATCTCCGCTTTTATAGTCAATAATCCAGGTTGTGCCATTCTCGTCGATGAACGTTCTGTCTAAAACGGCATTGACAATTTCGCCGTTCAGGCGCCCGGTCAGGGCATATTCGCACGCGTCCTGCGAATGTCTGGAAAGAATCCAGATCCCCCGGTCATGGGTAATGGTTTTTGCAAGGGCCGAGATGACTCCGCCTGCACTGTCAGCGATCCTGTCAGGGCTGATACCTGCGCGGGACAGATCCATCCGGATGGCTTGCGCCTGACTGTTGATTCGCTCCGCGGTCCAGTTCTCAATACCGCTCTCACAGATCATTTTCAGCCAGTCATGGATAATTGTTCCCGTCCGCCGCACACCTTCACCGGCCCAGTCAAATAATGGCATTTCATCGGTTTTTTTCTCTCCCGGAAACCATCCGGCGCCAGACAATCGAATTCTATCTTCGGGTGGCGGCGGAATTTTAGCGTCGCTTATAAAGCGGCGTATAAATGGAACGTTGATCCGCGGCGATGGAATATCATTTTCATCTGCATCTTTCTGTTCCTCCCCATTGCCGAAAGGGCCGCAAAAGGCGTCTTTGACCGCCGGCCACAACCTTGCCAGAAGGGATTTGCTTTCGGGCGGCCGGATTGCATTGTTTTTATCCGTGCGGACGCCGCCCAACAGATACAGGCGTTTTCTGGCCCGGGTCGCCGCCACATAAAGCACCCGGGCGTCTTCAAAGTCTCTCTTTTTTTTATCCAGCAATCTAATATAATTATAAATTTTATCAACATCGCCGCCTGTTTCCGCGATGGGCGCCAGCAGGAGTTCGCTCTGACGGCCGGAATATTTTTCAAGCCAGAGCAGCAGCTGAGGATCTTCCGGCGGCGGCGTTTTATCAAGCCCCGGCAGAATGACGCTGTCAAACTCCAATCCCTTGGCTTTATGGATCGTCATGACCTGAAGGCAGTCCCCCGTCCGGGTGTCCGGGAGCGCAAAAAGCTTGGATGCGGCCGACTCCAGGGCGGGTATGTCCGTGAGAGCGCCTGATCCCACCTGCTGGTCCAGAAGATCAAAGAAAACCGACACATCTTCCAGTTCAGCATCTGAATGCGCACAGGCAGGGCCTCCGAGCCGGAGCCACGCGCCCTCGACCTGGCGGCGGCATGTTTTTTTCCGACGATTGGAGATGGAATCCAGCAGGATCTCCCGCACCTTGAGCAATCGCTTCCTGCCGTCTTCGCTCATTGCCGCGATCCGCTGCTCATCCTCCATCAAATCCAGAACCGTCTGACGGCTGCCGTCGCATGTCAAAATGAATAAATCATGCAACGCAAGGCCGCACCACGGCGCCCTCAAGAGCGCCAGCCATGCGATACGGTCCGCCGGATGGGATATCGCCCTTGCCAGCGAGATGAGATCCATGATCACCGG
>JALOPH010000138.1 GCA_025453995.1 Desulfobacterales bacterium | reverse complement strand
TGCCGGTCGAATCAGTGAACAGTTTCGATCCGGTCAGGCCCAAAAACGCTATGTCGCCATCGTGGAAGGTAGAATAACCAAACCGTCAGGTCAACTGGTCAATCACATCGAACGCAGGGGAAGTTCCGGAAAGATTGTAGATTCTGTCACCCCCAAAAGCAGTCAAGCGAAACTGACCTATCGCGTTTTAGATACGCATAAATCCCTAAGCTTTGTTGAAATAGAGCTTCACACCGGAAAGCATCACCAGATCAGGCTCCAATTATCGAACTTGGGCTTTCCAGTGCTTGGAGATCTGCGGTATGGCGCATCCGAACCCATGCCAAAACGTCAGATCGCCCTGTTTGCCAGGTCTCTGTCGGTGGAGCATCCGACGATCAAGCAGCGTCTCACGTTTATTTCTCCTTTGCCGGACGGCTGGCCGTGGCCCCTGCAGAACATGATGGAATCGCAACCTCCCTGGAACTGGCAGGAGATCGAGTCCCAGGTGATGGGTCTTTTTCATGCTTATACAGGTTGACATCTCATTGTCTTGGCATCAACCTGAGAACCGCCAGCCTAAGTTCATAGAAACAATCCGCTGAATTCATCGGCAGCTGTTAACCCTAACCATCTTTTTTGGGTTCCGATCTCGGCAAAGCTGATATAAGGCAGATCATCGGCATGGGGTGCCATTCGGTCCTGCCATGATGTGATATGATTAAAAGAATGGGCTGTATCAATCAATATCCCATCGAATCCGGATAACGCGTCAATATCTTCGGCATCCGGCAAAGACGACTTTTTCCACCAGAAAACCTGTCGTTTCATTTCCCCTTCAAAAGAAATATCAACCCTGTCTGATACCAGCGTAAAAAGAACCGACCGGTTGCCCGGAGTGTTGTATTGATAATTGTTGTAGATGTCCAGATAACCGGGACGGAAAAGTTTTATTGAGGAAAGTAGCAGTTGAGTATCGGGCAGGAAATCCGGAGCCAGAAATATGATTTCAAGCGGTGTGAATGGATTTGCTTCAGTGAGGATTGCCAATGTTTTGCAGATATATTCTGAATCTTTTAAAGGTCGGCTGATTACAATCTGGTAGGGGGATGTCATTTGCGCAGAAGCAGCTTCAATTTCTCGATGAGGTCTTTTGGAATTTAATATAAGGGTTTTGATAAATGGTCTATTTTGCAATGAGACAAGGATATCACCTGACTCCGCCACCGGGGTTGAATTGATTTTAAAAGCAATGTCAAGATGGGGGGCGGGGAAAAGGGAAACATCAAACAGGCTTTCCGCGTAGTCAAACGAAAGGTAAATATCTTCCAGGGGATAGGTCGGTGTCTGTTTAATAAAATAGGGGGGATAATCCTCAAAAAAAAGGCCCAACTCCCGGCTTTTGAGGCGAAACGTTGTTCCGGGCAGCACGGATAATGGAAAAATCTGTATATCATCGGCCAGATTATTTTCCGCGATAAACATGAGCGATTTTTTAAATCCGTTCAGGTCATCGCCAGGAAGGCCGACAATCAAGTCGACTTTAGGAATAATCCCCCGTTCTTTCAAAAAGGATGTTCCCTTGATGAATCGCTTCAGGTCCGTATGGCGGTTCATGACGCGAAGAGCCTCAGGGCTGGTGCTCTGAAGGCCTATTTCAAAACTGGTAAAGCCGGCGGAGGCAAAAAGGTCGGCCGTCTTTTGGTCAACCGATTCCGCACGGATCTCAGCGTTGAAAAAAAGCTTACGGTTTCTGTTTACTTCAGCTATTTTTTTCAGCAGGTTTTGAAGACCCCTGCGGGAGTTAAATGATGGATCAATAATACATATTTCCTTGACGCCGTTGTCAGTGGCCCATCCAATGGCTTCTAAAATGATTTTATCATCCGCCGCATAAACAGTTCTCCGAGATTTATTGTAATAGCAGAAACCGCACTTGTAGGCGCACCCCCTCTGGGTTTCGAGGTACATCAGGTTATCCACATGCGGCTCCAGTAAATGATTTACGTAAGGACTGCTGCGTAACCTGTATTTTTTGTCAGCTCCGCCGGTGACGATTCTGCACCCCGCTTCAAAGAGGTGGCCACGTTCCGCGACAGGCAGAGATCCGGATGTTCCCATAATATTTTTGAGTATGCGGTGAAAAGAAGATTCCCCTTCGCCCATGACAAAGAAGTCTATAAAGTCATTATGGAACACATGGCTTTCAGGCGCGATCTCCGGACCGCCGAAAATTATTTTAGACCGACTTATCTCCTTGATTATTTTTGCCAGATGAATGGATCGGTGGAGATTCCAGCTGTAAACTGAAAAGCCCACAACATCTGGTTGGGCGGACAAGAGATAATCTGTCAAAGCGGCATCTCCCAGATAAGACGCAAGGCTCTGAGGCAATATATCAATTGTTGCTCCGGGAAACCCTGCGGCAGATTGTTTCAGGCAAGCTGCCGCCAGAGGCACATTGGCGGTCGTTTTGCCGAAATTGATTTGAGGGATTGGAAGCTGTAACAACATTGCTTTTGTCATTGATTCAACCTAAATACATCCTTGCCAGCATTCAGGCCAGATGATATTAAAATTTTTAAGGTTAAATATTCAAAAAAATCAGGGCCCGACATGAAGCATCCCAAGTATTGTCTTGTTTACGCCGATGAAAAAGAAAATGTCTATGATTTTCCCGCTAAAGAGCCTTTGTTTAGAACCGGGAACCGGCTTGTTCCTGTATCTCTTGATGATCTGATTCCGCTGCCGTTCGGCAGTTACCTGTATTATCTTCCGGGGCGTCATCCGGTATCGTATGACCGCCAAAGGAAAACCATTTCCACCGTCAAACACGGCCCGGACGGCGGAAAGATATGGGCAGTCTCAGCGTTTGCAGCATCAGCATATTTGCGGACGTTTTTACCGGCTTTTAAAAAAATCAAAGATGCCCCGGTTCTCCCGCTCTGGGCATACTGCGGCGTTGTATTTATGAACGACATTTTTTATGTTCCTGCCATCCGAATTGATGACGATCCCCGCTCTGATCCTGCCATTCACCAGAATGATCAGGCGCTGTCAAGCGCCATACGAAAATTCAAAAAACATTTTCCCCAAAACAGACTCGTCCGTCAATTGGCGGTCTGCTCCACCCGGTATGGCTGCCTGTGCGCTCGGAATTTTTTTCTTCGCCGGTATGAGGCGCCCATTCCCACATCCCCTGCCTGTAATTCAGGGTGCATAGGTTGTCTTTCTTTTCAGAATAAGGAATCCGGATTTATAGCACCTCAGCCCAGGTTGAAGTTCAAGCCCTCGCCAGAAGAGATATCCGAAGTCATTTGCAGCCATTTTTCCAAAGTAGAGACCCCAGTGGCGAGCTTTGGCCAGGGATGCGAGGGGGAGCCGCTTCTCAGGGCTGAGGACATTGTCCGGGCAATCCGCCTGGTTCGCAGGCAAACAGACCGGGGCACCATCAATATCAACACCAACGGATCGGATCCAGCCGCAGTGAAAAAATTGATTGAGGCCGGCCTGGATTCGATACGCATCAGCCTGAACTCTCCAACAGAATTTTATTACAACAGGTATCATCAGCCTGAAAATTATACTTATAATGATGTTGTCAAATCAATTTCAGTTGCTTTGGAAAAAAATATCTTCGTGTCCGTCAATCTTTTTTTCATGCCGGGATTTACGGATATGAGGTCCGAAGTGGAATCCCTGTTTAGATTGCTGGACAAATTTCCGGTGAACATGATTCAAACAAGAAACATGAATATAGATCCGGATTTTTATTTTGAATCCATAGGGTATATCGAATCAGAGCCATTGGGCATTGCCCGGCTCATCGGAATAATCAAAGAAAAATATCCTGCCATCCGATTGGGTTACTACAATCCGCCCAAGGAAACGTTTCATCAGAAAGCCGACAGCGGCAGCAAATGATTTGGGCATCATCAGATCCATTTATCTTGATAGCTTAACATTTTACCACTCTGTCGGCCCATCCGTTTTCAATTATCCATTGGCCGTACATCAACCGGGACATAAGATCGACCGCATCAACATTTGAAAATTTCAATTGCATGGCATTCTTCTTCCGGTTAGATGCTGATGCGGCGGATATTTCCACCTTGTCCGTGGTCTGAGGCAGCGTATGAGCATATCGCACCATGTCATGATTAAATTGTCTTTGATAAACCGATTCGATTTTATCAATCAGCGTTTTGAAATTCATGAATGCACAATAATGCTTTTCACACCCCAAAAAGCTATAATTCATCGTGATGTCAGTCATCTTTAATGGTACTGAATTGTTTCTTAAATAGAGGAACAGTACCCTAAAGCTTTCGATGGGGCCAGTTATCCGTCTGTTTTTTTTCTCCTTTCCGTCAGATATCAAGTCCCTGTCAGAAGACGGCATGAGATTTTCCTTGACATTGGTGCGGTATTCACCCTCATGAAGGCAGGTGTCTTCTGATGATTCAATTTCAATCATTTTTCTTTCCTCATCGAAGAACTTGCATCCGGATGCCGCAAATTGGACGCTTTGTATCGCTTTATATTCAAAAGGGGACTTGTAAAAGCTTCGATCCATTGCAAAGAAACGAATGCCGGATGAATGAAGGCGATTCCCGACAGGCCCCAGTATGTCATCAATTGAGCACGGACAGAGGGGCAGGGGAAGCTTGGTGTTAATCTTTATTTCAGCCAGATAATGATCCAGTCTGGCGGCTACAGACAAACAAGAGACGGAATCCTTACTTTTTATTGATCCAGGCAGCAGGATAAGCATTCCGTCATAAGGTGCAAAGGAATTCATTGACGCTTAATATTTTTTGCAGACATATTTAAAATTTTTGCGATAAACATTTTAACCATATCCTCATCCATATTCCCAACAGCCATTTCATTCGAACGGCTGCCGTTTTTTATCCTGGTGTAAAGCTTCTGTTCGCGGAATATTTTTTTTATCAATGCTTCATCTTCCGGCGATTTTATTTTGGCGTGCATCAGATTGATCAATCGGCTCAATCTGAAAGCAGTAAGCATTTCCCGGGTGTTTAAAGACTGATTCCAGGCATAGGCTGAAGACCCTGCGCAAAGATATGAAGGCTTTCCATCAAAAAGAGATCGATCTGAAAAATCCTGAATTCCCGGTACAGGATAAAAAAAAGAAATGCCGATGCGCTGCGCGACTCCTGCCAGATAGACAAGGGTTGAAACCAGCGCATCTTTTGTGTCGTGTTTGAGGCCGCAGATAAAATACGTAACAGATGGAATCCCGTGTTTTATCAAGATGGACATGATCTTTTCATATTTTGAAAGACTTGCGTTTCTGTTCTCGTAGGATAGGGAGATGGGGTCAATTGTCGCCATTGAAATATTAAATTGCTTCATCCCGTGTTCGATAAGCATCGTGATCAATTTGGGATGAATCAGCATATAATCGATGCCGTTTTCAGACAAGAAATCGGCGTTTGGAAACACAGACCGAAAGGCTTTCAATACTGAGAAAAAATAACCGGGGTCACACAGAAGGTTGTCGTCTTCAAAGTTTATCCAGATTTTTTTATCGCTTTTTACTGTACGTTGGTCGATTCGGGCAAGCTGATCTTTAACAACTTCAAGGGGGATGGTTCTGAAGGTTCTCCCGTGGGAGAGGAAGTTGGAACAGAACCGACAGGATTTAGGGCATCCTCTGCTTAAGGCGGTCGTAAAAAAAATTCTGTCGGTGGTTTCAAATGTTTTTTTAAACACAAAAGAAATATCTTGCGGTTTTGTCCATTTGACGTGTGACGGCGCGAAAATTTTTCCTCCGGATTTATAATACAGGTTGGGCACGGCGCTGAAATTTTTGCTGTTGGATTTGAAAATTTCCAAAAAAAGTGGAACAGAGACTTCCGATTCGCCAGTGATAGCAAAATCAACGGCAGGATTCTTGATGAAATATTCCGGATAAGCACATACGCCCGCCCCACCGACAACGATGGCGGGGCGCGGATTCAGTGTCCGGATATTTTCAGCCATTTCAATCGCCGCATGCGCGTAAGCAAATGCAAAACAGGAAATGCATATCAGATCCGGTTCATTTATAAGCGCGCGCGTGGCGCATTTTGTAAAGGAAGGACCGAATCTTTGGTATTTTGAAAAAAAAGAAAGCGGACCGATTTCATCTTCAATAATATAGGGCTTTAAGTAATACAATGCATGCGGCAGCTCTTGTTTAACAGCTCTTCTGGACTGTGATGGGCAATTAAACAAAACAGCTTGAAAATCATGATACAGCAGGAGTTGTAAAAGTATTTCGCCCCCCAACCCGGATGATCTGTGGGGGGTAAAATAGAAATCAAAAACCGGTGGTATAATGACAACCGCTTTCAAAGAGAATGCCCTGATTTTTTCATTTTTTATATTTTGACCGCCTCATTTATGATTTTATATCGCAGTATCGTTTTAATTATCAAGAGGATCTAAATAAAATATATTGATAAAATAAATGAAAACCGTTTATTTTGTGAGACTTCCAGGGGAATGCCGGCGATAGACCCGTTTTGACAAAATAATTCTCAGGATCGGAATCAAGCCACAAAAACCGTTTACGGGAATGATCAGCAGCTCGCTTGCGAAAAGAGAATGCGCATTTTGAAATTCAACGCGCACAGGGATCGATGGTATAGAGGAGAGATAGATGCAGATACAGCGAATTCAAGAAAAATGTATTGGTTGCATGAGATGCGTTGATGATTGCGTATCGGGTGTATGGCGTATTGCGGATGGCGTTCCGACGGTTTCGGCCCCGGAAGCCTGCAATCTTTGCAGTCACTGCCTGGCGGTTTGTCCACAAAAGGCAATTCTTCATGCAGGTCTCGATATGTCCCAGATTAAACGTGTTGTTCGCAAGAAGATCGATCCGGAAGCATATAAACAGATTGTGCTTTCCCGCCGGAGTGTCAGGCAGTTTCAAAATAGACCTTTGAACAGGTCGGATCTTGAAGCCATTATTGGTTTATCCAGCTATTCTCCGACTGCCAGCAACAGCCAGCATGTGGAATATATCGTTATTGCCGATAAAATCCGCTTGTTAGAAATTTCGCGTATCATTTTTTCAACGGCACGGACCATCTATGACTGGTCGATTTCAAAACCCGGAAAATTTGTGTTCAACGGATTAAGAATGAATTCCGGCCTGGCCAAAATGATGGAAAAATATATCGAGCCAATGGAATATTATATGGCGCTTCAGGAATCCGGAAGGGACCTCATACTTCACAACGCGCCCGTATTGATCGTTCTCCATGGGCCGGCGGTTTCTTTTTTCGCATCCGACAATTGCAACATTGCCGCCGCAAATATATGCAACTATGCGCATTCCATGGGGTTGGGAACTTGCTTCATCGGCTTTGTGACGCTATCATCCCGATTCAGCAAAAAGCTGTGTTCACTTATTGAGCTGCCAAAGGGCAGAACGATCTATTCATCTTTAGTCGTCGGTTATCCGAAATATTCTTTTGCGTACACCGCTTCCCGAAAACCACCGAAAATCCAATGGCTCATGGATTCTACTGACGCGGCCGGCGAGAAGTTTTGGTGAATTTTATCCCATTATAAATTAACCTTTACTGGTTATGTCTGACAACAAACACCGTATCTATTATGGCTGGTATATTGCTGGAATCGCATTCACTTCCTATTTCCTTTCCACCGGCACAGGGTTTTACGCATTTAACGCGATTCTTGAACCATTATGCCGGTTGAGGGGATGGAGCAGAACGGATATCAATTTTGCGCTTGTGATCGGAACCATTTTCAGTTTTATCTGCCAATATATTTATGGAACCCTGCTGAACAAGACCGGTGGAAGAATATTGATGTGCATCGGTTCAATGGTTGCCGGATTAGCTTTCATATGTATCCCCCGCGCCCTTCATCTGTGGCAGTTTTATTTATTTTATACCATTCTTTTTATAGGCAACGGCGCTTATGGAGGAATTGTCGCCAGTACGATTGTCAACAACTGGTTTCTGCAGAAAAGAGGCAAAGCACTCGGCCTTGCCACTGCCGGCATGTCCTTGTCCGGGGCCATATTGCCGATCGTCGTTTTGATGCTGATTCATTTCACAGGATTGTCCAATGCCGCTCTGATAATCGGACTTGTCATCATTTCATTCGGACCGATTGCCTGGCATGTCGTCAGGGACTGGCCGGAAGAGATCGGACTGGGTCCGGATGGGGTTATCCTTGAGTCGATGGCGGCAAAACAACCGGTTCGCTTGGGAAAAACGACAGAAGCTGACATTTCGCGGAGTTCGGAGCTGAGTCTTGCAGGGCTTTTACAAAATTCGATTTTTTGGAAAATCGGAGTCTCTTTTGCGTTGCTGATGATCGGTACGGTCGGCGTCATGTCGCAATTAAAACCACGATTTGCCGATATCGGATACTCCCATATGACTGCCATGGCGATGATGGGGTTGACTGCGCTGACTGGCGCTGTCGGAAAATATGTGTGGGGAAGCTTGTGTGACAGGTTTCAAGCCAGGCATGTTGCATCCATTATGGCCTTATCCAATGTCGTCGGACTCGGATTGGCGTTGTTTGAAAACTCAAAGATCGCCCTTTCAGGATTTATTATTTTATACGGCTTTTCAATGGGCGGCACCATGTCGGTTTATCCCGTGATGGTTGCCAGCGTATTCGGAAGAAAGAACTTTACTTATGTTCTTCGGTTTGTGTCGATCTTTTTATCATTTCAGTTGATCGGCTATCTGGTCGCCGGAATGAGTTTTGACTTCACCGGATCTTATGACGCTGCATATCTGATCTACATCATCCTTGATATATTTGCAGCGTTATTATTATTTTCCATCAAGTCAAGCAGGTGAAGGGTATGGTCAGTAAAATCGATCACGCATATCATTTGACGGATATTCCATGAACCAGTTGTTTGTCGCTCTAATTTATCTGTCATGATTGACATGCTATCAGTCCGGTCATATTATATGGAATAATAAAACACTGTTTATAAGAATTTTTTTTTACGTTTTTTAACCAGAGGAGGTGTCTTATGCGCAACAAGGAAAAACTGTGTGAAAAAATAAAAGAAATATACCCTGATATCGGTGAATGCGGAATTGACGTGAAAGTCGACTATGACAAAGAAAAAAA
>JALOPH010000137.1 GCA_025453995.1 Desulfobacterales bacterium | reverse complement strand
GCTCTTTTTCTGATGATATGATAAGGTTCACCAGATCCTTTGAATTTACCCATTGAAAAGGCTCATTTATGGAAGATGTGATCTCGACGCGGAAAGAAATAGGGCTGAATTCAACAAGCGAACCGTTAAACACAATTCCATTCTGCATTATCTGAACGTTGAGTTTTTCGCAGGTAAATCGTCGTGCTTTTCTTGAACTGTATTCGGTTGCCGTATCCGGGAGATTAAAACAAATGCCCTTGTTGTTGATGCTTCTTAACTGGCAATTGATAGTTATTAAGTTTTGACCGTCATTAAATGTGATATTATGAAAGCGGTGGGTATCTATCAGTTTTGATGCATCTGGTCGTTCGACCCACAAACAGACAAGCCGTTTTCCAAAGCATGGCTGGGGGGATGTATTATAAGATATTATCCTTTTGTCTTTGTTGTGGATGAAATTGACGTGAATCGTTTCGTTTTGAAAGTTTTTATAATTAAGCTTATTAACCAGCGCCCTTTTTTTAATCAAGGACTCTTTTTTTATTATTTGCGGTTTTTCAAATAATTCAAAATCCGTATCAATAATACGTAAATCGGGTTTGGGGTCATCCTTTTGGAGATTTGGTTTTCGTATGTCTAATATTTTTTCAATATAATCCATGCTCATCAAACGTGAATCGTTTAGGATTAAAAGAGAAAAAACCCAAACCCTGAACGCCTGATCTTAATGTCAAATCCATTTAATAACTAATTGAAAATATATAATGTCTTTTCAATATGAAAGTCAAGACAAATTATTTTTCAAAATCGGATGGCAAATCCTTAAAATACCGCTAAACTGCTTGACTTGAATGGCAAAAAAAGAATAAGTTGCTTTAAAATCACAAGAAGAGCCCGCCTTTAATTTGTATTTGAACCGGTCAAATAAATGATTATATTATAAAATCAATATGTTTATAAAAAAAAGATCGGACAGGACATCGGTATGCAAATAATTACGACGCATCGGGGAACGGATTTTGATGCATTTGCTTCTGTGGTTGCAGCAACATTATTGTATCCGGATGCGATTCCCATTCTTCCCAAATCCATTAATCCGAATGTCAAGGCTTTCCTGTCAATTCATAAAGATCTTTTTGAAATGCACGCCATTGGAGAGGTGATTTTAAATCAAGTCAAACGCATGATAGTAGTTGATACTTGTAAATGGGCCAGGCTTGAGCGGCTGGATGAGTTAAAAAACAACCAGGGTCTTGAAATACTTCTCTGGGACCACCATGAAAATCCAAGTGATCTTAATCCTTGCTGGAGTTGTCAGGAGAATTCGGGCGCCAATATTACACTGATGATCAGGGAAATTCGGAAACAAGGGGTCTGCTTGACACCCATGCAGGCGACGCTTTTTTTAATCGGTCTTTATGAAGACACCGGTAATCTGACGTTTCCCTCCACAACGGCTGAAGATGCTTACGCCGCAGCTTATTTTCTTGAAAATAGAGCAGATCTTAATATCCTTTCGACTTTTTTACAGCCTGCTTACGGAGAAAAACAGAAAAACATATTGTTTGAAATGCTGAAAAACGCTCACCGAACCAAAATAAGCAATCTGACCATCAGCATCAATGTATTAAAGATCAGTGAGCACGTGAATAATTTGTCACTCGTGGTGCACATGTACAGGGAAATCCTGAATGTAGATGCGGCATTCGGTATTTTTATCCATCACGAACAGGATAAGTGTATTGTGATCGGGCGCAGCAGTGTGGATGCAATCAATATCGGTTCCATAGTCCGGAGCATGGGGGGGGGAGGGCACCCGGGAGCGGGATCTGCAATGCTCAAAACAGTGAACCCAAAAGCGATAAAGGAATTGCTGATGGAACTGCTCAAGGGCAATCAGCAGACTTCAGTTCTGGTCAGCGACCTCATGTCTTATCCCGTTTACACGGTAAGCTCCGACACGACCATGGAGGAAGTGGGAAAGCTTTTAAAAGAAAAAGGGTGCACGGGCCTTCCGGTAGTTGATGATGAATCCCTTATGGGTATTATTTCGCGAAGGGATTTCAAAAAAATCAAAAAACACTCGCAATTGAAATCGCCGGTCAAGGCATTTATGAGTACAAAAAACATCGTTATTGAACCTCATAAAAGCCCCATGGAGGCTGCCCGGCTTATGGTGAAACATGATATCGGGCGTTTGCCGGTTGTCAAAGACGGAAAAATCATCGGCATCATGTCGCGATCTGACGCGATGATTTATTTTTATGATTTGCTTCCGGATTAACCGACATTCTGATCAATTAAAGGATGATGACTCTTCCAGCTACCGATAAAATAATCTCTGTTGCATCGGAGAATGCGAAACGTATCTTTCATCATGATATCAAAAGAATCGGATTGATGGCTGACACCCATGGCAATCTTTGTGCCATGGAAACCTGTATCCAGCGATTATTGGATTTTCATGTGGACATGATCATTCATCTGGGAGATTTTTTTGATTCACAGCGCTCAGAAGAAGCAGTTCATATTATCGAAATCATCCTTAAAAATCATATATGCACAGTCAAGGGGAATAATGATTACCAGATTGAAAATGCTTTGAAAAACAACTGTTTAAATCATATTCCGGAACATCATAGAAAAGTCATTCATACTTATCTGGCTGCGGTTCCCTTGCATATTAAATTTCACAATGTCTGTTTCACCCATTCGCTTCCATATGACTCCATCAGATCCTTTTACGAACCTATTGATACGGGAAATGTCGATCGGGCAAAAAGAATATTTCATGATACAGATTATCATGTGGTTTTTAGCGGCCATTCCCATTTCCCGATCCTTTTCCGGAATAGAAGAGGGATTGTAACAAGGGAGCCTGTCAGTAAAAAGACTCACATCCTGTTCCAAAAAGATGAAAGATATATTATTGTGGTAGGATCCGCATGTGAAGGAGAAAGCGGTGTGATGGATATGACTCATATGAGATACGATAGAATATATGCATAACCATCTTTGAATTGCCGAGTTTTGGTGATTTGCAGCATAGATTCAATATGTCAGATCCAAACATCATGTCTGATAAAAAAATCCGATCACTGGGAATTTGTTTAGGCGCTTCTACGGTTTCAGTTGCCTTTGTCGAAAGTTTCACTTCATATGAATCTTCATCATATCCTTCCACGCATCAGTCCATTAAAATATTAGATCATTGTGAATATCTCCACAGCGGCAACCCCAGAAAAACTTTTTTGTCAATTTTAAAGCAATATCCTCCCAATGAATTTGACCGGATTGCGATTACCGGCAGACGGCTGAGACATTTTGTAAATCTTTCATCCATTTCCGAACCGGAAGCAGTAGAATGTGCCTATCAATTCATCAAGCCTTCAACCATAAAATGTCCTGCGATTATTTCAGCTGGCGGCGAAACATTTATAATTTATGTGTTAAACAGTCAGGGCAGGATTGCCAATGTTTTAACCGGCAACAAATGCGCATCCGGAACAGGCGAATTTTTTCTCCAACAGTTGCGTAGAATGGATGTATCCATCGACCAGGCCGCACAATGGTCAGAGACTGAAAAACCGTATGCGGTTTCTGGCCGATGCTCTGTTTTCTGCAAGTCTGACTGCACACATGCGATCAATAAGGGTGTGCCAAAATCACGAGTGACCGCAGGGCTTTGCCGCATGATGGCTAATAAAATTTTAGAACTTTTGAAAAAAATCGAAAAAAAAAATTTGATGATCGTGGGCGGATCGACTCAAAATCTGATGATGATGTCATTTTTAAAAAATGAGATACCCGGTCTGATTGTCCCTGAATCGGCATCCTATTTTGAAGCGCTGGGCGCGGCTCTATGGGCCTTGTCTCATGAAACCAAACCTTTCACCACCGAAGAGCATGTGTTTCATATAAAAACCGCGGTATTTAAAAAACTTCCTCCGCTTAAAAATTTCAGTCGCATGGTGACATTCAAAACCATGACGTTTCAAACCCCTCAGGCGGGCGATACATGCGTTTTAGGTTTAGATGTGGGGTCAACCACCACAAAAGCCGTGCTTGTTCGCAACAGCGATGACGCCATTTTGGCTTCCATCTACCGGTTGACCCAAGGCGATCCTGTGGGCGCATCTCGAAAATGCTATCAAAGCATTTTGGATCAGATCAGAAAAAGCGTTGATCCTGAATCACTTTATATCGAAGGAATCGGGGTTTGTGGCTCCGGTAGACAGATTGCCGGCTTGCATGCAATGACCGACGGAATAATCAATGAAATTATCGCTCATGCCGCAGCCGCCGTTCATTTTGATCCGGGCGTGGACACCATCTTTGAGATCGGCGGCCAGGATGCAAAATACACTTATATTACTGCCGGTGTGCCTTCGGACTACGCGATGAATGAAGCTTGTTCAGCCGGCACAGGATCATTTCTTGAAGAATCCGCCCATGAGACTCTCGGTATCACTGTCCAAGAGATTGCGCATAAGGCTTTAGACGGTCAGCTTCCACCTAATTTCAATGACCAGTGCGCTGCATTTATTTCATCTGACATCAAAACCGCCATTCATGAAGGCGTTGAACAAAACGATATCGTCGCCGGACTGGTATATTCAATATGTATGAATTACAACAACCGCGTGAAGGGGAACCGTCCGGTGGGCTCTAAAGTCTTTATGCAGGGAGGGGTGTGCTATAACCGCGCCGTGCCTCTGGCAATGGCAGCTTTATCCGGCAAACCCATCATTGTTCCTCCGGAACCCGGATTGATGGGGGCTTACGGGGCTGCGATTGAGATTAAAAAGCGAATATCCATGGGCTTAATCAAGGCGAAGCATTTCGACCTGGAGCAATTAGCCCACCGTCAGGAAGAATATGGCAAGTCATTTTTTTGCAAGGGGGGCAGTGAGAAATGCGACCGACATTGCGAGATAAGCTTAGTTTTAATTAACGGAAAAAAATTTTTGTTCGGTGGTGCATGCAATCGTTATTACAATCTCCGGCATCACTTAAAATATGATGTTTCACGATTGGACCTGGTCAAAAAAAGGGAGCAAATCGTATTTAAAAAATATGCATCTGACCTGAATAAATTCACAGAGACTGCTCCCCGCCCTTCGATAGGCTTGAATAAAAGCTTCCTGGTTAACTCTTTATACCCATTATATTATAATTTTTTTGTGCTAATTGGGTTACGTCCAGTGATTCCATACAAACCTTCCCGGGAGGGGATAGAACGACGAAACGCAGCATTTTGTTATCCGGCGGAACTGTCGCACGGATTTTTTGATTCATTGTTAAAGCAAGAAGAAGGCATTGATTACATATTCCTTCCCCATCATCGCTCGATACCTGTCAAAAACGGCAATAAAACTTTCCAGGTATGTCCCTTTGCCCAGGGGGAGCCATTTTATCTCAAAGCTGCCTACAAACAGGAACTCGATATCCTTTACCGGAAAGGAACGGTTCTATTAATGCCTTTTATTGATATGAAAAATGATTTTTCCGATGCCAGGATGCCATTAATCCATATCGCACGACAAATTGGCGTCAAGCGGTCTCTGTCAGAAAATGCATTCTCAACAGCGCTTGATATTCAGCGTTGCTGTATGAATGAAATGAAATCAATCGGCTCAAAGTTGCTCAAAGATCTTGAAAATGATCCTGAGCGATTCTGCGTGGTGATTTTCGGCAGGCCTTACAATGCAATGGTTGAAGAAGCGAACATGGGTATACCGCATAAGTTCGCGACTCGTGGAATTCAGGTAGTTCCGTTTGATTTTCTGCCCATTGATGATGAAGCGTCCATGGAAAATATGTATTGGGGCACCGGCCACTCACTTATGAAAGGGGCGCGGTTTGTCGAGAAACATCCCCAGCTTTTCGGTGTCTATATAACCAATTTTTCGTGCGGCCCGGATTCATTTCTGATCACATATTTCAGAAATATCATGAAACGCAAGCCGTCCCTGACGCTTGAACTCGACAGTCATACGGCCGATGCAGGTATAGAGACGCGCATAGAAGCATTTTTGGATATAGTCCGGCAATACCGTTTTTTATTGAATGAAAAAATCATAAACGCCCCATCCAGCAAATTCATTTCTGCAAAGACATATCTGAAAAATGGATACCCTTTTGTTCAGACATCGTCCGGAAATATCATATCCATGAAAGACCCGAGAGTAACATTGTTGATCCCTTCCATGGGAAGGCTTTCAACAGAAGCGATATCAGCAGTATTCAGCCAGGCAGGATATCATGTGGCGCCTCATCCGCCATCGGATGAAGAAGTTCTAAGAATCGGCAGGGAAAACACCTCATGCAAGGAATGCCTGCCCCTCATCCTGACGACAGGAACTCTGTTGAATTATACCCGTACGATGAAAAAAAAGGATGAAATTGTTGTATATTTCATGCCGACGACTTCCGGTCCTTGCAGATTCGGGCAATATGCGGTTTTTATGCAGCAACTTATAGACCGCATGGAGATTGCCGATGTCGCCATTTTTGCATTGACCTCCGACAACACCTATTTCGGAATGGGAAAAGGATTTGATTATTATAAAGCATGGTGGTCAATCATTATTTCTGATGTCATGGAGGATATCCGTTCCATGCTTTTGGCCAATGCTGTTGACGTTGATCAGGCAATGGAAATTTTTCAACGGAATTGGCTTTCGATTGTCCATTCGATCCAATACAGCCGATACAGCGATTTGGTTGATCATTTGAATGAAAGAATGAGTCGTTTATCTCAAATACCAATCAAAAAGCATCCTGCGCTGGTTCCCAAAATTTTATTGACGGGTGAAATATTCGTTCGGCGAGATCCGCTTTCCCGACAACACCTTACGGAATGGCTCGCTGAAAACGGTTTTGCCGTTATCTGTTCTCCTGTTTCCGAATGGATCCGGTATTCTGATTATATGATTCACACAGACCCGTCTTGGAAAATCAAACCATTTTCCGAAAAGATGCGGTTTCATATTCGCCAATGGCTGATGAATTTATATGAGAAACGATTAGGATCTTCCATGTCCCGATCCGGGCTCGTAGATTCTCGATCTGTTGATATCCAACATATCATCCGCACAGCGTCTGATTACATGTCCCCGAAGCTGGGGGGTGAGGCGATTCTGACTATTGGAAGTTCCCTTTCTGAGATCGCAACACATGTGTGCGGGGTCATTGCCATCGGCCCTTTTGGCTGCATGCCGAACCGTCTGTCTGAATCCATTTTAAGTGAAACCATGAACCGTAAATCCAAGTTGGCTTCGACACCCTCAAACATCTTGATGGAACAAATTTTATCAGGTATGGAGGAACTTCCATTTCTTGCTGTTGAAAGTGACGGATCTCCGTTTCCGCAACTGATCATTGCCAAACTCGAAGCTTTTTGCCAGCAGGCGATGCGGTTGCATGATAAGATGCAGCCACTTTATCGATGAGCAATTTTAATGAATGAATTGACTCTAAGAAATGAGACCATTATGTTCAAGAGTATGGATATCCGCATAAAAAAAACTTGGCCCGTTGCTTCCATTGGGAGGCCATCATCCATTATAAGAAATTTGTCGACGCCCTCCATTGTTGCCCTTGCTCCCGAATATATTCCGTTTTTTTTTCCGCGGCTTCTCGTTAAAACCGGTGACCATGTGGAAATCGGGACGCCGATTTTGGAAGATAAAAAAAAATCATATATAAAATTTTTGTCCCCGGCGGGTGGTTCCATCACATCAATCAACTATGGTCCCAGGCGTATGATACGTGAAATTATTATCTCTGTAGAGCCGATGGAACGCCATGTGAAGTTCAGTATTTTAGACATTAATTGTCTTGCAAAGATCAATGAAAAGGATCTTGCGGACCATCTGATTGACGGCGGTGTCTGGCCTTATATTCGAGAGCTTCCTTTTCGTAAAATAGCCGATCCCTTTAAAAAACCACCTTCCATCTGGGTTCATTTGGATTCGGCAGACTCATATCAGCCAGGTTCCGAGATTTATCTCAAAGACAGTATGATTTTTTTTGAATTGGGATTGGCAGCCCTTAAAAAGCTGTGCGAAGCGGTTTATGTGTGTCAACATTCATTTTTTCATCACAAGGATTCAGCAATCAACTCGTATGTCACCCATAAAATTTCAGGCGGATATCCTTCGACCGACCCGGGGGTAATTCTTTACCATACCAAAAAAACATCTGCGGACAACCGTTCCTGGTATATTTCCGGTCAGGACGTTTTAATGATCGGATTGTTTTTAGCAAATGGCGTGTATCCGACGAAAAGAATCGTCACGGTTTCAAAGCCAAATGAAAATAGTGCGATTTGCATAAAGACCCGGATCGGTGCGCCATTGAGTTATCTGATAGATGAAGATATGACCGTTTCTGTGTGCCGTTGGTTCTCGGGCGGGCTGTTTTCCGGCAGGACTTCGTCCAAGGATTCATTTTTAGGGTTTTATGACACTTCTGTTGCGGTGCTCCCGGCATCTTTAAACAAAGAATTTTTCGGTTTTCTCAGGCCGGGATATGACAAGTTCAGTATGTCCAGGGCGTTTTTATCAGTCTTAAACCGTTCTGCTCAACCCCAAAATAATGATATGCATGGTGAAGCGCGCGCGTGCATCAATTGCGGGACATGCGCAAAAGTCTGCCCTGTGGATATTCTTCCCCAATTTATGTACAAATCAATTTGCGCTGAAGAAATTGAGGAGGCATTGCAGCATGGTTTACTTGATTGCGTTGAGTGCGGGTTATGTTCTTTCGCCTGTCCATCAAAAATTGAATTAAGTGATTCATTTATTTCAGCCAGGCAAGAATATTGCCTGGAACAGGGATGACCATCGTGAGCGCAATTGAAAAATTTCTGCAACAACTGTTTAATTCAAGCAGAAAACATTTTGAACCAGGCAAAAAGCTGGAACGTCTATCTCCTTTGTTTGACGCGGTAGAGTCTTTTTTGTTCATTCCGGCGATTGAAACAGTAAAACGCCCATTTGTCCGGGACAGTCTCGATGTCAAGCGATTCATGAGCATCGTTATTGTCGCGCTTATCCCGCCTCTGATATTCGGTATATATAACACCGGTTATCAAGCAATTCGCGCTGCAGGAGGATCACTTGAATTTATTCCGGTCATGATGGCCGGTATCCATATTGTCATT
>JALOPH010000315.1 GCA_025453995.1 Desulfobacterales bacterium | reverse complement strand
TTCAGCAGAGAAGGTGACGCAGGCTGAAAAAAAAGTTTTAAGCGCTTCGACCCTCCTGCCGGGGACTTATGTAAAAGTATCCATATCAGACCAGGGCAATGGAATCCCATCGGAGATCCTGGAGCGAATCTTTGATCCTTATTTTTCAACCAAGCATCGTCCTTCAGAAAAAGGAAGGGGGCTGGGGCTCACGATTGTGTATGCCATTGTCAAAAGACACAAAGGACATATCGTATTTGAATCCCGGCCGAAAGCAGGCACTACGGTCATTGTCTATCTGCCGGCTGCATAGAAAGGCTTTACAAATAGAGACGTTACCCAAAAAATCAATTCAGACACAATAAAAAGGGGAGAATATTTATGTCAGTACAGGCGGACAAGGTGCCGGGCAAGGCGTGGGTGGTGGTATTTGCGGGAACAGCGGTGAATTTGTGTCTGGGAATTCTCTATGCCTGGAGCGTCTGGTCCAAGGCGCTCATTGACGTGGAAAAGGCAGGTCAGGCCATGACAGGGATCAATGAAGGGTGGACCTATCTGACCAATGCCCAGGCGGCCACGCCGTTCTCTCTGGCGGTGATGATATTCGCTCTTTTCATGATTCCCGGCGGGCGGATCCATGACCGGTTCGGACCAAAGGTCGGCGCCATGATCGGCGGACTGTGCCTGGCATTGGGGTGCATTCTTTCCGGATGGATGAAAAGCTATACGGGCTTGATCATCGGGTTCGGCGTGCTGGGCGGCATCGGCATGGGGATCGGGTATGCCGCGCCCACGCCGGCGGCCCTGAAATGGTTCGGTCCGCAGAAACGGGGCCTTATTGCTGGGCTTGTGGTGGGCGGTTATGGCGGCGCGGCCATATATATCAGCCCGCTGGGCAAATGGCTGATCGACAATTACGGGATATCCGGAAGCTTTATCGGCTTAGGTCTGTTTTTTGCCGTAGTGATCGTCATTGCAGCGCAGTTTCTGGCCTGGCCGCCTGCTGGATATGTGCCGCCGGCTGGAAAGACTGCATCGGCAAAAAAAACAGCCGCAACCACCGGCAAAGACTGGTCTGCCGGTGATATGATGAAAACCTGGCAGTTTTACGCCCTGGTGGTCCTGTTTATCGGGTCCACCCAGTCAGGACTTTTGATCATCGCCAATGCGGCCGGCATCTTGAATTCTGCGGCTTCGGGCATTCCCTTCTTTGCGGCTAACGCCTGGATTTTGGCTTCCTACGGAGGGTTGGTGAATGCGGCCGGCCGGGTGGGCACCGGGTTATACAGCGATAAGATTGGCCGGAGCAATGCGTACACGTTAAACTGCGCCATATCCGCCCTGTGTCTGGCGGCCATGCCGGCGGTCATCAAATCCAGCAATATTCTGCTGCTGTTCATCGTGGTGGGGGTCGCCTACTGGCAGTACGGGGGCGGGCTCTCCCTGCTGCCGTCCTATACGGCGGATTTTTACGGCGCCAAGAATCTGGGCGTCAACTATGGCCTGGTGTTTCTTGGATGGGGGCTGGGATTTTTCATGGCAAGGCTGGCGGGCACCATTAAAGACATCACAGGGAGTCTGGATCTGGCGTTTTATATTTCCGCCGGAATCCTTGTCGCTGCGGTGGTTCTTTGCCGAATGACCCAGAAACCTTCATCTTAAAAAGAGGGTCTCTGGGAGGAAAATAGCCATATGACGAAAGACTTCCCAGGCCGCATACGGTCCCTTGTGAACAGCCGTAACGTCTGCGTGCTGGCAACATTGGACAATGACCGGCCCTATTGTTCGCTGATGAATTATGTCACTGACGAGTCGTGCCGCGATTTTTATATGGTGACCCTTCGCAATTCGAACAAGTACAGGAATTTGTTAGCCAATCCCAGGGTGAGCCTTCTGGTGGACTCCCGGGAAAACGCTCCTTTATCAAGTTCACAGGCCCTGACGGTGGAGGGCATCTTTGAACCTGTCGCTGAAGATGGAAAACGCAACTGGGCCTTGACCCGTCTGATCGACCGAAATCCTTTGCTGAAAGATTTTATAAGCCTGCCGGATGTGGATGTGATATGCATCCGGGCGCAATCTTTCCTGTTGCTGGACGGCATTTCCGATGCCCGCTATGTAAAATTAACCTGACAGAAGGATTCCATGGTGTCTGATTCAGCGCAACGTGAAAATGTGGCGGCGGCGATTTTTCATAAAGGGTTTAATTGCGCCCAGGCGGTTCTTTATGCATTCAGCGAAGCGCTTAATTTGGATAAGGAATTGGCTTTTAAACTATCCTGCGGCTTTGGCGCGGGCATGGGGAGAAAACAGGAAGTCTGCGGCGCGGTGGCCGGGGGCGTCATCGTTATCGGGATCAAACATGGCAGGGGGGAAAATGACGACCGTCAGATGATGGAGCTGACGTACAAAAAAACCAGAGATCTGATGGGCCGATTCGAAAACGAGCATGGGAGTTGCCTCTGCCGGGAACTTTTGAGGGGTTGTGATTTAACGACTGAGCAGGGCCAAGCCGAGTTTAAGGAAAAAGACCTGCTGAAAACAACCTGCACCCCCTGCGTGCGCAGTGTTGTCCGGATTCTTGAGAACATATTATAATGGAAAAATTCACCGCATCGGCCTTTGACCGCATGGGCGGCGTTTTAGACGATGCATTTCTGGCGTTGCCTAAAATATTAAAACCCTTCCGGCCCCAAATAGAAATCGACCTTGATGCGTATAATCGTCAGATCGATTTTTATTTTGAAAAAGGGTTTGCGGATGACCCGGAAAGCTTTTTCCACTTCCCCGACATTGCTCCAAAATATCAGATATCCAGCGAAACCGCCTATCACGGCGGACTGAATCAGATCATCACCTTTCAAAGCCGGTATGTTCCCCGCAACCCTGAAATGGCCGAGCGGTTTGAAGCGTTTCCGGAAAACAAAACCGCCTGTCTGATCCGCTGGACTCATGGGGATCAGGGGAGAAACACCCTGATTTGCCTTCACGGGTACATGCTGGGCGACCCGGATCAGGCAGCGCGCATGTTTAAGATCAGAAAACTTTTTGA
>JALOPH010000136.1 GCA_025453995.1 Desulfobacterales bacterium | reverse complement strand
ATTCATCCTTTCACCGTCGGGGCGTGGCGCAGCCTGGTAGCGCACTTGCATGGGGTGCAAGGGGCCGGAGGTTCAAATCCTCTCGCCCCGACCAATAAAGTCAAAGAGTTATGAATTTTTCATAACTCTTTTTTTATGCCGGGACATAGAATAAGACCATTTGTGATTCACTGCTTTTGAAATGCAGAATACGGGCCGTGGAGCTATGATGAGAGTTCGACAATTTCCTGAAGCTGGCCGGTGCCCTGGGATACAGAAAATTCATGTTGAGATGATGGGGCATACAGGTGAATCAGCCGGTTTCCCAGCATTTCAGCCACCTTTTTATAGAAGATCATGCCGTTTTCTTTATTTTGATTCACCAGCTTCATCAGGTTGCCCCGGCTGATCTTATTGAGCATTGCCGGCTCCAGGCATTCGGCTGAAACAGAATAGACGCCTCGCCCCACAATACTGGACCATCCGAATATTTCCCCCGGACATCTTACGATATATACGGTCTGATCAATTTTTTCGTTTTTCAGCTTCACGAATCCCTTTATTAAAACATAAAAGTGATCTGCCGCATCGCCATGTTTGAAAATATAAGCCCCTTTTTCATAGGATTCTTTGACCGTAATATCCATCAATCCCTTAATAAAATCATGATCCAACTCCCACAATAATTCTTTTTGCTTCAAGTACATAACTTGATCCCTCCTTTTTGCTTGATTGGCATCACACAATGCCGCCACCGCCGTTTATAGCGACCTCCTTTCACTTAAAGGTGTTTGCTGCGTTAAACATCTGACGTACCTATTATATTCAGGCAAATCCTCACGCCACCCGCCGAGCTTTTTCCTGATCCCCGGCTTAGGGATATTGCGCCACCCCTTTCATAGCAAGCGGTGGAGGCCAGACGATCCGTGCCGGCGCAGCAGATGGGCCATGGGTTGCTCATGCGGCGGGCCTCATCAACAACCTGGGCGTCAGGCATTTCCCGCGGGCGCTCCTGGGGTGGTTAATTTCATTTTATCATTCAACAATATGAACTGATTGAATATAGGGAACCGTCTCCACCCTGACCCCTTTCACGCCCCCG
Organism: Desulfobacterales bacterium; assembly: GCA_025453995.1. GTDB lineage: Bacteria > Desulfobacterota > Desulfobacteria > Desulfobacterales > Desulfosalsimonadaceae > JALOPH01. The sequence continues at coordinate 16,055 of JALOPH010000136.1, read as the reverse complement.
ACTTCTCGGGCCGATTTTTCAACCCTGGCAAACAATCCCGACTCCTTCAAAACAGGCGATTCGATGGTTACGGTGACGATTCCATTCTTTGCCGAAACCTCTTTGGGCGGAACATCGCCCATCAACACGGCCTTTACCTCGGCTGCTATCGACAAATCTTCCATTGCTTGCTGAGATTCCGGGATGGTCTTGAACCTTTCAAATTCAATCCCCTTACATATGAGATCAGCCGCTTCATCGACTGAAAGTTTCTGGATATGGATAACAAGGTCGTAAAAACCAGGATCCGTTATATCGATCCCATACAAATACTGCCCCCACTTCTTCCGTTCGCCATCAAGCTTCTTGAGCATATCCAATGCCTTTGCTGCACTCACGCCTTCTGAGCGCATGCAGTAACTCACCCGATCCTTTACATCGACAATGATCCTGACCGTAAGGACATGGGAAATATTCTGAATGAAAAAATGACCGGCCAGACCATGGTAAACGACATTATCCTCTTTGAGTCTCTTCAGAAGCGCAGACTGAACATAAGAGATGTATTTCTGCTTTTCAAATCCGATTCTTTCCAAAAAACCGGGAGCCCTTTCCATGGATTTTTTGAGCTTGATCTCAGGCACGTTATATTGTTGTGAGGCTTCCAGAAGAATATCCCGCGAAACGCAGGTGTATCCAAGTTTTTGAGCGGTCTTTTCGGCGACTTCTTCTCCTTTGTGGTGGGCCCCTCTTGAAATCATGATCACAGACATAAGAACCTCCTTCACTTTTTTTATAGTCAAGGCCTCATTTTAATGTCTTAAGCCCCGCGATAATGGACTCGACAGCCGTGTCATAGCTGATTCTGCCTGTATTGATGACCACATCGTAAGTGAGCGGGTCCGATGCATCGATATAGAAATATTTGCGTATAAAAGACCGGCGGTCAGCGTCTGTTTTCAAGACTATTTTGCGGGCTTCGGCCCCGGAAACGTTCAATCGCCTGGCGATATTTTTGATTCTATAGGGCAACGGGCAAACAACGCGCACCCTTAAAATTTTTTCCACCGGAAGAATCACATGCGCGCCGCGGCCGACAATAACGGCCCTGCCGTGCTTGCCGATGGTGCTGATGACTTGCATGAGATGACGGAGATATTGATCGGGCCATAAATGTTTTTCATTGATCAGCGCTGAAATCGCTTCATCCAGGGTGGAAAGACCCTTTTCATCCAGGGTTTTGACAATGCGTTTACTTATTTTAGCGCTTTGGGCCATCTCCTGAATGATCTCCTGATGAAACAGATCATACCCCAGTTTTTTAGCCAGCTTTTCCGCAATAAAGACCCCCCCGCTCCCGTATTCCCTGGATATGGTGACGACATTGACCTCTCCGAACACATCCTTTTGTCTGGGTCTGGTTTTTTGCCATTGAAGGATCTGGTCCTCGACAATCTTTTCCATCGAACGGGTAATTGTAGTTTTCATGTGGCCTCCTTCATACTTAAGGTTTTGATCATCCGGCCGATTGAGGTTCGGAACAAAACAATCCTCCTGTCAACCGTTCCGAAGCAGTTCACACACGTGTGGCCATTTCGGGGATCCTCTATCCAATTACCGCCCATGAGGAACCTATATTCATATTGGTTTATTTGGTTTTAACCTTCCTTGTCTTCCGGCTTTTCAAAGAGACAATATTCCCGCCAGCAGCAGTCGATCTGATCACAGGCACAAACTGCTGTTCTGAAGCATTCGGGATTTCCCTCGATCCGCTGAACGCTTCTAATCAAACGGATGATATCCGGCATCTTTTGGTTTAGGCCCTGGTCTGTATTTTCCGTCATCGCAATCCATCCCGGATTTTATGGGTTATTATTTAATGAATTTATTGAATTTGTCCATCGGGGGAGGGCTTCATTTTTTCTGGGAAAAATTCCCATGCGGGACTTTCTCCCACTTAATGCAAGGGATATTTAATTGAATGATGAAAACGAGAAGAGGCTAATCTTTCCACAGATCAATGTCGATCAATCCGAGTTTGGCCGCATAGCGGACCACTTCAATGGTACTGTGAAGCCCGAGTTTATGCATGATATTGGAACGGTGGTTTTCAGCTGTTTTGGGACTGATATACAGCCTGTCGGCAATCTGCTTGATGGTCAGCCCCTCAGCCAGCAGAATCACGACCTCCTGCTCACGGGGCGTCAGCGTGTCATAGCCGACGTCATCCGCCGCCGTTTCCCTGGCCGGCATGCCGACCAGTTTTTTAACCACCTGATGGGAGACCGAGGTGTCCATAAAATAATTGCCTTGTATGACCTGGTCCATTCCTTTTAAAAGCATGTCCGCAGCGGACTCTTTGACAATATACCCCATGGCGCCGGTTTGAAATGCTTTGACGATATAGTCGATTTTGGAATGCATGCTGACGATTAAAACAAGGGTCTGGGGGGAGGATTCCAATATTTCGCGGATCAATTCTATGCCGCTTTGGTCCGGAAGGGATACGTCCACAAGGGCCAGATCGGGTTTGAGCTCTTTTGTTTTTTGAAGGCCCTGCCTTCCGGTGCCTGCTTCCCCGACCACTTCGTACCGGGTTTCCTTGGCGATGATGGATTTAAGGCCTTCCCTGAAAAGCGGGTGGTCATCAATAATGACAATGCGTTTTTTCTGATTCATCAGCTTATTCCTTAAATGGGAACTTGATCCATATTTTCGTGCCCTTCATCGGATAGGATTGAATCGTCATCTGGCCCTGAAGCAGATTGACCCGTTCTTTCATGCTTCGAAGTCCCATCCGTTTTTCATTGTCCAGTTGCTGCTCCCGGGCCTGTATGTCAAATCCCTTGCCGTTGTCTTCAATGCGAAGGATGATATCCGGGTAAGCGCCTACCAGCTTGACAACCACCTGGCTGGCCTCGGCATGTTTGCGGACATTATTCAGGCCTTCCTGAATCAACCGGTATAAATTTATTTGAATGAATGGATCCATGATGGCTTTTTTTAACCCTGCCGGATGGAATTGAACATGAATCCCTGTATTTTTTTCAAATTCTTCGCAATACGTTGCAAGCGTCTGGAGGAGCCCGAATTCTTTGAGCCCCGGCGGGCTTAGATCATATGACAAATTACGAACTGTGGATATGGATCGATCGAGTATTTTCGATAATTCAGAAAACTTTTTTTTCGTTTCAGGCTGAAATGAAGAATCTTTATCGAAGAAGATTCCCAGGGCGATTTTCAGGGTGGAAAGGTCCTGGGCGACAGAGTCATGCAATTCCCTCGATATCATCTGCCGCTCATCTTCATGGGCCTTTAACAGTTGATGGGAGAGAGTCTGAATATGCTTTTCGGTCCGCTTGCGCTCGGTGACATCCCGTACCATGGATTCCACCCCGATCGGTTCGCCATCGGCATTATATAGGATATGCGCATTGACGGAGCCAAACATCAACCGATTGTCTTTTGATTTGGCACAGAACTCAAAATCAACGACTTCACCGGTGCCTGATAATGCCTCAAGAAGCTGTTCTCTGTCTTTGGGATTATGATAAATTTTAAGAATGGATTGACCGATCAGCTCTTCACGGCTAAAACCCAAATATCTTTCCACAGAGGGGCTTATTTCAATGATGTTTCCCGTAAAATCAGTTTGGCAGAATACGTCCTGAATGTTCTTGAAAATCCTGTTTGAATCGGTAAGCTTCTTTTCCAGCTGCCGGATTCTGCGTTCCAATTCTTCATAGGTTGGCTTCCCGGACATTTCCACTCTCCGCTTAAATCAGACACATTCACTTTTCTTGATGATTATTTCTTATTCCTGATAATCTTAAAGCAAAGAATTGAGCCAGGTTTGCGGTATTTTAAAGAGTCCTTTCTTTCTCAAGTTAATCCAACGCTCCAGTTCCAGAGACCGGGTCTTTTTTTAAGATGTATTTGCTTTGGCAGAGGCTCTTCCAGATGAACAAACATCTTGTATCCGAATTTTTGAAGCGTTTCTTTTTTTTCAACCAAATCAATTGTCCAGTTGGGAAATACCCAAACATCCGCCCCATGACGACATGCCCATGCCTGTTCGCCCCTGGGGCTGGAAAAAAAAGAGCCGGTTTTGATGTCTTCAGATATGGTTCTGGACACGCACAGGGGCCAGTTCCCTGAAACCACGATGCCCAGAGGAAGCGGGCTTAATGCCGGCAGCGCGGCGCACTCGGCCTCTCCCAGTTCAGGGCTCACGATAACGCCTGAAAACCCCATGCTCATCATTGCCTCAACCGCCAGCGGATTGGCGATATTGCAAAACGGGCCGGCCCAGAGCTTGACGCCCCTTGATCTATGGAAAAACGCCGTCTGCCATGGCGCGTTTAAAACAAACTGCGCGCATCGTTTCGCAAGGGCCCGATCGATCAGAGACTTCCAACGGCCTTCATCAGCCGGCCAGATAACCGGCGGCAGCCAGAACCACATCCTGCTGTTGTTAAAAACTCCCGTGCGGCGTTCGTCATCGGCGATCCAAACCCCTATCTCCCTGCCCGGTCCGGGTTTTTCGAATCGAATATCCCGCCGGACCGTCATATCGATGCCAGATAACTTCGCGGACGCCTTCCGCTTGAGTTTTGTCTTAAATTGAGATTGGGCAATATACTGGGCCGGGGGCGGTTTGAGTTCTTTACAAAGCCGGTTCATCTGCTGATCCAGTTCCGTGTCCCGTCGGTCGATAAGAAAGACCGGCGTTCCGGCCTGGGGCCTGGCCTTGCCGGTAAGTTTCAAAATGAATTTTATATTTTTGGCCACATATTTATTCACTGAAAGTGTGGCGTGAAACGCATCATCCTCATACCCGATCCGCAAAAGATCATGGGGGAGCAGTTCCATCCGGGGGTGGATAAAGGGCGCGGACGCAGGGCCGCTGACCCGGCCCACCATCATTCCCGAGCCGGTCTGCACATTCACATCAATGGGATTCTGAGGCCGCTGGGGAAGAAAATTATAGTGGGTGCCTTTGCGCCCCAGGGCATATTCCAGAAAAGAGAGGGCTGTTTTTTTCATTTTGGGGTCATCGGAATGATCGCGGAAAAGCCGGTAAGCCGACACTGTGTAATAGACGTAATGGGGACCTTTTTTCCGGCCTTCGATCTTTACGCCCGAAACCCGGGGGATATTGACCAGCACCTTGGTCAATACGTCCGTCCATAAATCATTGCATGAAAAAAAACGCCGGCGGTCTCCTTTCTGTTCATAGATACGCCGGCAGGGCTGAACGCACCGGCCTCTTAAGCCGCTTTTTCCGCCCAGGAAACTGCTCCAGTAACACCTCCCGGAAACCCCGTAGCAAAGCGCCCCATGAACAAATACCTCCAGGGACAGGCCCGGGGGGCATTCTGCCGCCATGGCCTTGATTTCATCAACGCTTATTTCCCTTGGCAGAACCACGCGCGTGATTCGGGGAAACTGACCGGCCGCTTTCAGGGCTTCCGGAAAACTGACATTGGCCAGGGTGGACAGGTGGATTTCTCCTTCAAACCCGGTCTGCTGGGCGAGGGATATAAGGGCAAGATCCGCAATGATCAACGCGTCGGGCTTTACCCAGACGGAAAGCTGGTCCAGAAGCCTTCCGGCAGCGTCAAGCTCATCGGGCTTGATCAGGGAATTTAAGGCAATATAGACTTTAACCCCCCGGTCATGGGCCAGACGGGCAAGCGGCATTAACTCTTCGATGGTGAAATTCTCCGCGGCCATGCGCGCTGAAAACCGCTGCATTCCGCAGTATACGGCGTCCGCGCCGGCAGCAATCGCCGCCAGAAATGAATTTTTACCGCCTGCAGGGGCGAGAATTTCAGGACGGTGTGGCTCAATTTGGGGTGTTATTATTTTTGAGATTGCATTCAAAGCAAAATGTTTTAAAGGCATTAAAGGTTATCTCGCAATGCCATTAATTTAAGCCCCCCTGTCGCAAAGGGGGACTTTGAAAACAAGCCTTTGTTGAAGTTAACGGCATTGGGGTATCGTTTGCGCATGATCGCATTATGGGCTTGCTCAGTATTTGCCATAATGATATAAATTTTTAATTTTAAAATCAAATTCAATCTATCATCAAAAAAAGGACTTATTCATGAAAATCGCTGTCAGCGGCAAAGGAGGCGTGGGCAAAACCACATTCTCCGCCCTTCTGATCCGCGCTTTAAACGACAACCACAAGCACGTGCTGGCCATTGACGCGGACCCGGACGCCAATCTTGCGTCCGCCATCGGCATTCCCGAAGCCAAACATATCATTCCCATATCAGAGATGAAAAGCCTGATCTATGAACGCACTGAGTCAAAGCCCGGCGCCATCGGCGGGTTCTTTAAACTCAATCCCAAAGTCGATGACCTGCCGGACACCATTTCAGCCAAATTTGAGAATATCAAATTCATGCGCTTAGGCGGCGTGAAAAAAGGCGGGGCCGGGTGTATCTGCCCGGAAAGCACGCTGCTCAAGGCTTTGGTCACCCACATCGTTCTGTCGAGAGATGAATTGGTGGTCATGGATATGGAAGCCGGCATCGAGCACCTGGGCAGGGCAACCGCCCAGTCCGTGGACAAGCTTCTGGTGGTGGTGGAACCCGGTCAGCGAAGCATCGACACAGCTGCCCATATCAAAAAACTCGCCGCTGAAATCGGCTTGAAGGCCATCGCCCTGGTGGGAAATAAAATCAGAGGCCAAAAGGATGAGGCGTTTTTAAGAACCCATCTGCCGGATTTTGAATTCCTGGGTTTTCTTCCCTATGACGATGCCCTTGTGGAGGCGGATGTGAAGGGAATGTCTCCCTATGATGTGGACTCAAATGCTAAAATGATCGTCAAGGAGATGATCGGAAAGCTGTAACCAAAGAAAGTTGAAATATCGAATATCGAACAAGGAATTTCGAACCGCAGAAGAGACAACATTACTTCGACATTCGATATTCCTTGTTCGATATTCTGCGGTTCAATAACTAATTTGAATTTCTAAAGGTTTCGAATGCCAGAAACAACATCCAAGATTAGAGTGAAAAAATCCAATGCCTGACTTTTCCCGTAAGCATCACCGGAGGCGATCTCATTCCAGAAAACCGCCGCCGGGCGCCAATCTGACCCCTGGCGCGGATTCGAAACTCAAAAGAATCTTTGCCTCCATCGGCACGCCGGAAAAAAAACAGTTTACTCCCGACCCTTTTCAGCTCGATGCGCTGAAGGTGATCCCGAAAGCCGACTGTTTAGTGACGGCACCCACCGGGTCCGGAAAGACCTGGATTGCAGAGCAGGCAATTCAGAAAATTCTCGATAACCGCGGAAAAGCCTGGTACGCCTCCCCCTTAAAAGCCCTGTCCAACGCAAAATACGGCGATTTTTCCAAATTGTTCGGCCCTGAAAATTTAGGAATCCTCACCGGCGACCGGAAGGAAAATACCGATGCGCCGATCATTGTCGGAACCACCGAAATATTACGAAACCAGCTATATGACGCCATGCACCGGGGGGAAGACCTCAGCGCCGATTTTGTAATTTTAGATGAAGCGCATTTCTTAGGCGATGAAGACCGGGGGGTGGTATGGGAAGAGACCATGATCTACCTTCCGTCCCGGATTCCGCTGCTCATGCTCTCTGCGACCATCGGCAACGCCCGTCAGATTGCCGATTGGCTTGAATCCGTCCGGGGAAGGAAATGCATGGTGATTGAAGAGTCCGTCCGGCCGGTGCCCTTGTTTCCCGTATTCCTGCACCCTTCCGGAACGCTCTTCCCGTTGCTGGAGGGAATCCCCGCAGAAAAATCAAAACCCAGGCTCCATGCGAAGGTTTATAAAACCATCCATTCCCGGCAATCCCCGCGGCTGTCATATGCCTATCAGCTGCCGCCCATGGGCGCGATTTTAGAAATCCTGCGAAAATACAGGCTTCTGCCGGCCATATTTTTCTTGAAATCACGCGCGGACTGCGACGGCGCGCTGGCCATGTGCGCATCCCATTCCAGGGAAGAGGATTTGGATCGTCAGGATATGCGATTATCCAGAATCAACGACCCCCGCACATTGCCGATCATAAGCAGATGAAGTGTTTAAAAAAGTTCGCTGTGGCCGCCCATCACAGCGGCCAGCTCCCGGCATGGAAGCTCATCATCGAAACTTTAATGACCGAGGGCCTGCTGGATGCTGTGTTCGCCACGTCCACAGTGGCTGCCGGCGTAAACTTCCCCGCCCGGACAATTGTGATTTTAAATTCCGACCGATTTAACGGCCGGGATTTTCTGCCGCTGACCCCAACTGAATTTCACCAGATGACCGGACGGGCCGGACGCCGGGGCATGGACAATATCGGGTTTGCCCTGATCGTTCCCGGAAAATTCATGGACACCCATTTGATCGCCAAACTCTTTTCCGCTGCTTCATCAGATGTGGCCAGCCAGATCCGGATCAATTTTTCCATGACCCTCAACCTGCTGCTTTCCCATGCACCGGATCAGATCAAGGAACTATTGGAAAAATCTTTTGCGGCGTTTATGATGAAAACTCCCGCCCCCCGCTTATATGAAGGTGATCCGGCCGCCGCAGACGCACGGCTTCTGTGGGGGGACTTTCTCCGGCATCTTGATTTTTTAAAAGAAAAAGAGTATGTTACAGAAGATCATAAATTGACGGAAGACGGTCAATGGGCATCCCAGCTTCGCATCGACCATCCCCTCATGGTGGCCGAGGGGTTTCGCAGCCAATTGTTCCCAAAATCCGACCCGGCGATTCTGGCAGGCATCATGGCCTCTTTTGTCAATGAGCGGGAGACCGACGATGATGCCATTGACGCATCCAAAATACCCAAAACCCTTTTGAAAAATTTTAAAAAGATTGACAGGGGGTTAAAACCTTTTGCTGCGGAAATGCGCGCCTGCGGCTTTGCCTCTCCCACGCTCTATTTTCTCCCCTGCCTGACCATTTATTTATGGGCCCGGGGCGTTCCCTGGGAAAAGGCGCTGGAGGTTTCCAAAATGGCCGAAGGGGATCTGGCCATGCTGATTCTGCGCACCGCCGACAACCTGAGACATATCGGCAATTTGAGAGAAGTCTTCCCCGATGCTGCCAGAACCGCCATGGAGGCGGTGGATCTGATTTTGCGGGACCCGGTGGTGGCGACGTACGGGGAATAAAGGCAAACCAATGATATTTGAAATTTCGAATATCGAACAAGGAATTTCGAACCGCAGAAATAAGGACGTCACTTCGAAATTCGAAATTCGAAATTCCCTGTTCGATATTCTGCGGTTTAAAAAAAATTTTTTCGCAGTTAAAAATTTATGAGCTTTCTTAACTGGGCAAGCATCACTTTGAGCATCCTGCTGGCCATCAGCACCGCGGGACACGCACTGTTCCATAAACGGACGCCGTCATCCGCCCTGGGCTGGGTGGCGGTCTGTCTGATGTTTCCTTTTGTGGGCCCTTTTCTCTATTTTCTTTTCGGCGTCAACCGCGTCGAAACACGCGCCAAAAAACTCGAAGACAAGCGCGGGCCTTTTTACTCGGGCATCAAGGCCCACGGCTTTTTTTCATCACCCGCAGCGGTAGCTGTTTCTGACTTGAATCTATCGCCGGTGCTTTCGCAGATCGCCTTGATTTCAGACAAAGTCTCCAACCGCCCCTTAGTGGGCGGCAACCGCATCGATCCCCTTCACAATGGGGAGGCGGCCTATCCGGCCATGCTCCAATCCATTGAATCGGCCAAAAAATCTCTTTACCTGATGTCCTACATATTTGACACCAGCAAATCCGGATGGCAGTTTATCGAGGCCCTTTCACGGGCCGCCCACCGCGGCGTGGATGTCCGTGTGATCATCGACGGCGTGGGGGAATTCCATTCCCTGACCAGGGCCGGCGACAAGCTTGATCGCCGGGGAGTCAGGCTGGCCCGGTTTCTTGAACCGACGCTGATTCCGCCGGCCATTCACATCAACCTGCGGAATCACCGGAAAATCATGATTGCCGACGGCCAGACCGCTTATACCGGCGGCATGAATATCAGCGACCGCCATCTGGCCGATAACCTTAAAAATCGTTCCAGGGTGATGGATGTCCATTTCAGGCTCATGGGACCCATTGTCACCCAGCTTGAGCAGACCTTCCTGGATGACTGGGCATACTGCACGGGCGAGCAAACGGATCCGACCCCCTCGCTGCCAGTTGAATATGGAACCGCCATATGCCGGGCCATCACCGACGGCCCCAATGAGGATATCCATAAACTCTCGACCATACTCATCGGAGCGGTGGCATCAGCCCATGAGCGCATATGGATCATGACGCCCTATTTTCTGCCGTCCGCCGAAATGGTTTCAGCGCTTCAGACCGCGGCCCTGAGGGGCATTGAGGTCAACATCGTTCTTCCATCCAGAAACAACCTGCCTTTCATCAAATGGGCCGCCCAGCACATGATGTATGATCTCTTATACTGGGGGGTCCGGATCTTTTTTCAGCCGCCGCCGTTTGTTCATTCCAAACTGTTTGTCATTGATGATCATTACGCCCAGATCGGATCAGCCAACATCGATTCACGAAGCCTCCGCCTTAACTTTGAACTCACGGTTGAAATCTACGACCCCTCTGTGGCTCAGACACTGTCCGCACATATAAAAAAATGCGCCTTACATTCAAAGGAATTGACGCTCAGGGACATTGAGCAAAGACCGATCCTGATAAAAACCCGTGATGCGCTCACCTGGCTGTTTTCGCCCTATTTATAAACCGCAGAAGGAATTCATGCGGGTGATTTCACATTGTGTTTTATGGCTTGAATAAATTGAACAAATTATATTATATGGCATTAGGTCAACAAAAAATCTGGGGATAAATACCTTTTGGGTTTTCCGGAGAATATCGCATGAAGAATTTTGTAAAACATGCGTCTGAAAGCATTAATATTTCAAAAGTCACCCAGGAATTGATCAGCGCCATCATGAACATGACCGGAGATGAAAAATATCTTCTGCTGCGCAGCAAGGCGGAAAACCAGCAGCCCTTTAACTACAATCCAAAGACCATTGCAAAGCAAGCAATAGAAATGGTCACAAATATGTCTTTGAGTGAAAAATGCAGGCTCCTGGGGGAGTTAAAAGAAATCAAAGGGCTGTCCCGGCGGCAGTTCGCCCGGCAGAAATATGTTACCCAGGTTCATATGGCAGCGAAAGGGATTTTGGTGAACGGCTATACCAAAAACATAAGCAAAAGCGGCGTCGCCATTGACACCACCAAAGCTTTTGAACTTAAGCTTGCGCCAGGCGACACGATTACCATGAACTTCGCTCACCCCCAAATCCGGCGGCCCGTTAAAATCACCTGCAAAATCACCCGTGTGACCAGAAACGGCATCGGCGTGAGTTTCGACAACTATCTCTGAGGGGTCTGCTTAAATAATATGGGGCGCTGCATCCATCACCCGGACATAAGAACCCCCTATATTTGCCTGAAATACAATATCTATCTGTGCGAAGAATGCCTGAAGTGCAAGGACCCTGATATCTATTGCAAACACAGAACCGCCTGTCCCGTAAGTTTTATTGACAAGGAAAACAAGCGATCAGTGAAAAAATGAAATTTTACAAGTACCACGGCCTCGGGAACGACTATATTATTATCGACCCCATCGACAGCACCCGACAGTTGACAACTGCCGAGATTATCAGAATCTGCCACCGGAACTACGGCATCGGCAGCGACGGCATTCTTTGGGGACCGCTTGCCGCCGATAACGCGATGGCGGCTGTCCGGATATTCAACCCGGATGGCAGCGAGGCGGAAAAAAGCGGAAACGGGCTGAGGATTTTTGCCAGATATCTATGGGACAAGGGGCTGGTTTCAGACGCGCCTTTTATCATTTCCACCATCGGCGGGAAGGTCAAAGCGACCATTCTGGATGGCGGCAAACTGATCCGCATTGACATGGGATCAGTCAGTTTCAACAGCGCAAAAATTCCGGTCTCCGGCCCCTCCCGGGAAGTGATCAATGAAACATTAGTGATTGACAGCCGGGAGCTCGTTTTCTGCGCAGCCACCATCGGCAATCCCCATTGCGTGATCATCCAGGATGAAATTTCGCCTGAAACTGCCTGCAGCACAGGCCCTGAAATCGAAACCCATGCCCTGTTCCCCCATCGCACCAATGTCCAGTTTCTAAAAGTCATCGACAGATCAAATATCCGAATCGAGATCTGGGAGCGGGGCGCCGGGTACACCCTTGCCTCGGGCAGCAGTTCCTGCGCGGCCGCAGCAGTCGCCCATAAGCTTGGCCTGTGCGGCCCGGACATCACCGTCCACATGCCCGGGGGAAAGCTCGCCATCCACATTGACCAGGACTTTTCCATCACCTTGACCGGTCCGGCGGTAAAGGTGGCCGAGGGGGTTGTGGATGCGGAAATATTTGATTAACTGATACATCTCCCCTAAAAAATTATATGAAAGAGTTTTTCACCGTCTCCGAGTTTGAGAATGTTTTTGAGCATATCCCGCAATTTCCGGTTGCAGGAATTGAAACCGTATCCATACTGGAATCAGCCGGCCGGGTCATGGCCCGGGATGTCACAGCCGACATGGATATTCCTGGGTTTGACCGGTCCACCATGGACGGATATGCGGTTTGCGCAGCATCCACATTCGGCGCCACGGAATCCAACCCCGCTCTCTTAACCATCAAGGGCACGGTTGACATGGGAGAAACACCGCCTTTGCCGGTCCGGCCCGGCGAAGCCCTTGGCATCTCCACGGGCGGCATGATGCCGCCTGGCGCCGACAGCGTGGTGATGAAGGAACACGCCTCGGAAATTGACCCATCCACAATCGAAGTATACAAAAGCGTTCCGCCCGGAAATCATGTGATCGCCAAAGGCGAAGACATCCGCAAAGGCCAGACCGTTCTTTCCGCCGGTTCACGGATCAGGCCCCAGGAAACAGGGGTTCTGGCGGCCCTGGGACATGACCGGGTGACTGTCTATAAAAAACCGGTCGTTGGAATCATCTCCACGGGCGACGAAATTGTGCCGATCCAGGAAGCGCCCGGTCCTGCCCGGATCAGAGACATCAACACGTACACCCTAACCGGCATGATATTAAAGGCCGGCGGGATACCGGTTCCATACGGACTTGTGGCGGATGATTTTGAAGCATTACACCAAAAATGCGCCGAGGCATTGAATCATTGCGACATGATGATCATCTCCGGGGGGAGTTCCGTCGGCGCGCGCGATCTGACCATCGACGTGATCCACCGCCTGAAGAACTCTGAAATTCTGATACACGGAATATCGATCAGCCCCGGCAAGCCAACGATTCTTGCCCGTGTCGGCCAAAAACCCCTTTGGGGACTCCCCGGGCATGTGACGTCAGCCATGATCGTCTTTGACCGTGTGGTCCGTCCATTCATCGAACATGCCGCGGGAATTCAAAATCCGTCCGGCCAAAAGCGCTTCCGCATTACCGCACGCCTGACCCGCAATGTCGCATCTGCCCAGGGCAGGGTTGATTTTATTCGGGTAAGGTTAATTGCCCAGGAAAAAGAAATACTCGCCGAACCGATCCTGGGAAAATCCGGTCTGCTTAACACCATGACTCAGGCTGACGGGCTTATTGAAATCGATATCAATACCGAGGGGCTTGACAAAGGGGCTCTGGTGCGGGTAATTCCCTTTTAGAAATTTGATACTGGATACCAGAAACTGGAAAGATCTAACCAGAAAACTTTTTCTTCAATTTGATGAAAAGTTTAGCGATCTGACATGCACAACCGAAACGTCTATCTGAAAATGAAAACATTGGAAGAGGCCAAGCGCATCTTGTTGGATGCCTTTTCATTATCCGGAATAACGGGCAGTGAAATGATTCCGGTGACTGAGGCTTTGGGCCGGGTGCTTTCCGAGCCTGTTTATGCGGCCATTTCTTCACCGAACTTTCACGCAGCCGCCATGGACGGGGCCGCGGTGGATGCCGGTGACACCTATGGCGCCGGTGAATCATCGCCCAAGGTTCTCTTGCTTGGCCAGAATGCCTGGCTGATCAACACCGGCCATGCCATGCCGGAAAACACCAATGCCGTGATCATGGTTGAAAACATCCACATGATCGATGACAATCGACTTGAAATTCAATCCGCAGTCTTCCCCTGGCAGAATGTCCGCCGCGTGGGAGAAGATATCGTAGCCACGGAACTGCTCTTTGCCCGAAACCAGAACATCACGCCTTACTGCATCGGCGCGTTGATAGCGGCCGGGGTTTTTCAGGTTGCTGTCTGGAAAAAACCCAAAGTGTTCATCCAGCCCACAGGTTCGGAGCTACTGGATCATGCAAGCGCAAATCTGAATGATTTAAAACCCGGCCAGGTGCTGGAATCCAATTCTTATATGCTGGGAAAACTTGCAGAATCCTGCGGCGCAACGTTTTTCAGAAACCCTGTCATCAAAGACGACGTGGATGCCATCACCCGCTCCATTTCCGATGCAGCAAAGAATGATGACTTTGATATCCTCTTTATTCTCGGCGGGTCGTCTGCCGGTTCTGAGGATTTTGCCCGAAAAGTGATTGAAAGCCTCGGACGGATAATGATCCACGGCGTCACCATGATGCCGGGAAAGCCGGTGATTGCGGGCGAAATCCTTCAAAAACCGGTGTTCGGCATGCCGGGATATCCGGTTTCAGCCATTATTGCATTTGAGCAACTGGTAAAACCAATGCTGTGCCGCATGCTCAACCAGACGGAGCCTGAGACCATTTCAGCGGAAGTCCTGCCCACGCGAAAAATCGCCTCCAGGCTGGGAATGGAAGAATTTTTGCGGGTCAAACTCGGCAGAGTCCGGGATGATGTGGTGGCGACTCCCCTTCCCCGGGCCGCCGGATGCATCACCAGCATCACCCAGGCTGACGGCATTATCCGGATTCCCAATCATGTGGAGGGGCTCGCCGAAGGGAAACCCGCTGTGGCCCATCTGTTGAAGCCATTGAATGTGATCAACCATACCGTTGTCGTCGTGGGTAGTCACGACAATACATTGGACGTGCTGGCCGACATGGCCCGGGGCAGACACAGCCGCGTCACTCTGTCATCCAGCCATGTGGGGAGCATGGGCGGGCTCATGGCCATTAAAAAAGGCTTCTGCCATATGGCCGGAACCCATCTGCTGAATGAGACTGACGGCAGTTATAACATCAGCTATATCAAACAATATCTGCCGGGCGTTGGGCTCAAGCTGATCCGCCTGGTGGACCGGGACCAGGGGTTCATGGTCCAGCCGGGGAACCCGAAAAAGATCCGGGGGTTGGAAGACCTGACTCGAGACGATATTGTTTTCATCAACCGCCAGCGGGGATCGGGTACCCGCATTCTTCTGGATTTCAAGCTCAAACTGGCCGGCATTACCCCGGACATGATTTCCGGCTACCCTAACGAGGAATTCACCCATATGGCGGTGGCGGCAGCTGTTGCCAGCGGAACCGCAGATACAGGTCTTGGCATTTATGCGTCGGCCCGGGCGCTCAAACTCGACTTTATCCCGATGATCACCGAGTCCTACGACATTGTGATACCGGCGGATTTCATGGATACGGATAATATCCAGCTCCTGCTGTCCATCATCAACTCCGGTGAGTTCAAAACCCGCGTTCAGGAACTCGGAGGCTACCACACGGAAAAAACCGGCGACCTTGTCTGGACAAACCGCTGATGCCATATACATTGATCGACCATACCGCCGACATTGGCATCCATGTCACGGCAGACACCTTAAAAAGCCTGTTTGAAGATGCCGCAGCCGCCATGTTTGAGCAGATTGTTGATATTTCAAAATTATCAGGCAAACGCCGGAAACAAATCTCCGTCAAAGGTTTGGATCGCCACGACTTGCTCATCAACTGGCTGC
Source organism: Desulfobacterales bacterium (assembly GCA_025453995.1). Taxonomy (GTDB): domain Bacteria; phylum Desulfobacterota; class Desulfobacteria; order Desulfobacterales; family Desulfosalsimonadaceae; genus JALOPH01. Next base: position 178 of record JALOPH010000136.1, on the reverse strand, counting down.
GCGAACTGCTGACTTTCTGGACCATCGACGCCCATCTGGTCAAACAAATTGAAATCCTCGACCTGAATGAAACCCATATCACGGCACATGTCGTTTATGATTCCTATGAACCGGACAAATATGATATACATAAGGACATCAAGGCCGTCACGTATTATGGGGTGTCGGTGGATCAGAT
>JALOPH010000135.1 GCA_025453995.1 Desulfobacterales bacterium | reverse complement strand
ATTTCCGGTATCATCATCCGGCGAAAAAGAAGTTGTTTACCTGTTGCATGGGCTCGGACGGAGCAGATTTGCCATGTGGGTTCTGGCTTCAAGGCTTGAGGACGCGGGCTTTTTCGTCAACAACATCGGCTATTCATCAATTCATAGAACACCGGAAGAGATAATCCTTGATATCAGCGGACAGATCAATGAAAGCATGCCCAAAGAGAATCAAACCGTTCATTTTGTCGGTCATTCTCTGGGAGGATTAATGATCCGGGCCTATCTGTCCCGGACACACGTCAACAACCTCGGCAGGGTGGTGCTCATCGGCGCCCCCAATAAGGGGACGCCGGTGGTTGATCAATATCAGGACGCATGCTGGATGAAAATGCTCGGCCCCATGACGCTCGCCCTGAGCACTGAAAAGGAAAGTTTTCCCAATTCAATGGCAGATCCATATTATCCTGTTGGAATCATCGCCGGCGTATCTGAGGCCGATAACGACGATATTATTCCGGGGCAAGATGACGGGCTTGTGCCATTGGAATCAACGAAAATCAACGGTATGACTGATTTTGTCATTATTAACAGCAGTCACTGGATGTTGCGCTATGATCAGGATGTTGCCACCCAGACAATTGAATTTTTAAGACACGGCAGGTTTAAAAAAGCAGACTGATGTCATTGCTCCTTCGAAAATGTCCCCGGCAATTTTTTTATAAACAATAAGGCAGCGCTTTCCCAAGGCGTATTTTTTCAAGATCAAGCGTCACGTCATAGACAAGGATTTCCACGCCCGCAGCATCTGCGCTGCGAAGCTCCCTCCCATATGCAGGATCGATATGATCGGCAGGTTTAAATATCTTTGCGTCCATTCGCTGAATTAAAAAAAACATGACACACCGGTGGCCGGCGGACGCAAGCTCCCGGAGGAGGAGAAGGTGCTTCCGGCCGCGTTCCGTGACCGCGTCGGGGAAACAGGCAATCCCGTCTACCACCAGGGTGCAGTTTTTAATTTCCATGTAGCATGTTTCATCTTGGCCCCGAGTCATAACAATGTCCAAGCGGGAGTGTCCGCCGACCTTCACTTCCTGTTTCACCGAATCATAACTTTTAAATTCAGGAAGGATGCCTGCTTTCAAAGATTGAAACACAAGCCGGTTCGGGACCAGGGTATTAATGCCCACTAAAGAAGACGGCATCTCTATGAGCTCCCAGGTGTATTTGAGTTTGCGCCGGGGGTCGTTATGACAGGAGACATACACGCGCCGGCCGGGTTCGCAGCAGGCGGTCATGCTGCCTGAATTGGGACAGTGGGCGGTGACTATGACGCCGGTATCCAGCAGGATGTCCGCCAGAAACCGCTTATAACGTTTTATCAGTACGCCTGAACTGAGCTTTGGCAATAATAGCGAAGACTGATGTGTTTTCAAATTTTTTCCTCAAAATACAAATGGATTCCTGGATCATTCAACCAACTCTCATCATATATCCAAAGCCAATCGCCATTTCTGGTCAATATGCCGAAATAGTGATGTGTTAAGATACATAAATGTATCATAATTTTTTTGATACGCCGCTCCCTGCTCAAACCTCTATTCCATCGGCATTGAACAGGCAATCTAAAAATTGAATGTATCAAGTATACATGGAGTGAGTGAGGGGCGCGGATCGTGTTCAGCACCTGAGTTAGACGGAGCCGTAAAAAGTTGAAAGAGGTCATTGCGGGGATCCCAGCAACAAATCAATCCCAATTAAATCATATTTGTTAAGAGATTGCATCGCCTCGCTCGCAATGACCAACCTGTTTTTAACGAAGCCGTTAAGCATGTATTGGCACAATTTTTGGATAAATTATTAGTTTTAATTTATTGAGGAGATATTTAAATTGAAGCCATGCAATGAAAATATCCAGAAAACAATTGCCCTTGCCGATGAGATGATCGGTTTGTCCGAAGCCGGTGATGCGGATCGGGAAGATGTGGGATGCGGTATCCTTTATGGGATTTTAAGGGATTCCGCATATAAAATAAAAAAAACCGCTGAAGCTGAAAAGCAGTCCCACATGAAGAAAGGTTCATGGAAATAATCCCTGACATTTATTAAAAATCATGTTAACTATAATCGATACTATTAAAAACAGGAGGTATGGCCAATGGGAAGTTTGAAAGGGACCCAGACGGAAAAAAATTTGTTGACCGCTTTTGCCGGAGAATCTCAGGCCCGCAACCGGTACACATATTTTGCAAGCAAAGCCAAAAAGGAAGGTTATGAGCAGATCGCCGCAATATTTGAAGAAACAGCCAGCCAGGAAAAAGAACATGCCAAGCGGTTTTTCAGTTTTCTGGAGGGGGGCGAACTGGAAATCGCCGCGGCATTCCCTGCAGGGGTTGTCGGCACCACGTTGCAGAATTTAAAGGCGGCTGCCGCTGGGGAACATCATGAACATACTTCCATGTATCCGGGCTTCGCAAAGACCGCGCGGGCCGAAGGATTTGAAGCGATCGCGGCCGTGCTCGACGCGATCTCAAATGCTGAAAAACAGCATGAAAAAAGATATCGGGATCTGGCGGCCAATATAGAAAACAGCCGCGTGTTCAAAAGGGACAGCGGGACGGTTTGGCGCTGCCGCAATTGCGGGTATCTCCATCATGGCGCCGAGGCCCCTGCCATGTGTCCGGCCTGCGCGCACCCCCAGGCCCATTATGAACTTCTGGGAGAAAACTATTAACCTGTCATTGTTTCCTCATCCCGGCAGGGGCGGCCGATGCGCTGCCCCGCTGAATCTTTGAGGAAAATCAAATAATTTTTTAATTATATGTATGAGGAGGATTTCGGATGGCATATGATTTCAGCGCAAAAGAAATTTTCGAAATGGCAAAACAGATAGAACGCAACGGCGTTAAGTTCTATCAGACGGCGTCTTCCAATGTCTCAGGTGAGAAAGAAAAACAGATGCTTTTAGAGCTTGCCAAAATGGAAGCCCAGCATGAAAAAACATTTGCGGAAATGGAAACGGATTTAAAAGGCAAGGAGTCGGGCAATACGGTGTTTGATCCCAATGATGAGGCGGCGCTGTACCTCAAAGCGCTCGCGGATACGAAAGTCTTTTTCGAAAAGCAGATTCAAGCATCCACCATGAAATCAATCCTTGTGGATGCCATCGGCGCGGAAAAAGACTCCATTGTATTTTATATCGGCATGAAGGATCTTGTCCCTGAACAGGCAGGGAAAAAACGGATCGATGATATCATCAAAGAAGAAATGGGGCATATCCGCCTGCTCAGCAGGGAACTTGTTTCATTAAAATGATAAACCCACTTTAACTACCAAAAAACAAGGAGAGAAATAATGGCTAAAAGACTTGAAGTATACAAATGTCAATTGTGCGGCAATATTGTTGAAGTGCTTTTCGGCGGCGATGGTACGCTGGTCTGCTGCGGTCAAAATATGACGCTGCTGGTTGAAAATACCGTGGATGCAGCAAAAGAAAAACATGTGCCGGTAATTGAAAAAATACCCGGAGGCGTTAAGGTGAAAGTCGGTGCGGTGAATCATCCCATGGAAGAGAAACATTATATCCAGTGGATCGAAATTATTGCCGATGGCAAAAGCTATATTCAGTTCTTAAACCCCGGTCAGGCGCCCGAAGCGGTGTTCAATATCGCCGCTGATCAGATCGTTGCACGGGAATACTGCAATCTTCATGGATTGTGGAAGGCATAATCCATTTCATAAGGAGGTAAGATTCATGGCAAATTGGAAATGCGGAAATTGCGGTTATACGTTTGAGGCGGACGCGCCGCCCAACGAATGCCCGTCCTGCAAGCAAAAGTGCGAATTTTTGGACAACACGTGCTATACGCCGGATTGCGCGGATAAAGGCGTTGACGAGCGGATCGGAAAAAAGAAATAATTGAGGAGCGAACAAATGGCGAAAGCAATCATCGTGTGCGCGACGCGCAAAGGTGAAACACAGAAGATCGCGGATCTGATTGCCGAGGGGATCAGGATGTCCGGAATAGAGACAAAAGTGGTTAACGTCAATGACATCAAGTCTGAAAATGACTTGAAAGGATTTGACGCTTACGTGTTCGGCTCAGCGACGTATCATGGGGACATGATGCAGCCGATGAAGACGTTTCTGTTTATGGCTGAAAAAGCCGGACTTGAAAAAAAAATCGGCGGATCTTTTGGGGCGTTCGGCTGGAGCGGTGAGGCGCCAGGGCGCATTTATGACACTATGAAAAATATTTTTCAGATGGAGATGGTTTCCGGTCCGCTGATGCTTAAATCGAGCTCCCTGGGAGGCGGAATGCAAATGGCCCAGGGATATGGAAAGGAAGTTGCAGCCAAGCTCTAACAATTAAGGGAGGCTCTTATGACAACTCCTCAACACTGCCCCGGTTTCCAGCAGTTTAAACATTTGAAATCCTTTAGCTGCAACTGTCCGGAGTGCGGCAAGGCCAAAGAGATTTTTTCTGATGAATTTGACAAAAAACACAAGTGCGACGGTTGCGGACAAGAGATCGATTTTACCCAGTGCACCCTGGACGGGAGCGCCTGATCAGTTTTAGACGAGCTGTTGTTTATTAAAAGTGGAGGGGATTATGGACGTTGTTTTTCTTTCACGGCTGCAGTTTGCCGCTGCCACCATGTTTCATTTTTTGTTTGTCCCGCTGACTCTGGGCCTTTCCATACTGGTGGCCTACATGGAAACAAAATATGCCCGGACCGGCGATGAGACTTACCTTTCCATGACAAAATTCTGGGGAAAGCTGATGCTGATCAATTTCGCGCTCGGCGTCGTAACCGGCATCACCCTGGAATTTCAATTCGGAACCAACTGGTCTCGATATTCCGCATACGTGGGGGACATTTTCGGATCCATCCTGGCCATTGAAGCAACCACTTCCTTTTTTCTGGAATCCACCCTGATCGGCGTCTGGGTATTCGGGTGGCAGAAACTCTCCAGGAAGGCCCATGCAACGGTTATGTGGCTGGTAGCCCTGGCGGGCAATTTATCCGGGCTATGGATTCTGATCGCCAATGGCTGGATGCAGCATCCGGTGGGGTATGTGATTAAAAACGGCCGGGCTGAGCTGGATAATTTCCTCGCGGTGGTGACCAACAAGTTCGCCATACTTGAATTTCTGCATACCATCTCCGGCGCCTATGTACTGAGCGCTTTTTTTGTCATGGGGGTCAGCGCGTATCATTTGCTCAAAAAAAATCAGATCGAATTTTTCACCCGGTCATTTAGAATCGCCTTGGTGTTCGGCCTGGCGTCTTCCATTTTCGTGGCGGCCATCGGCGATACCCACGGCGTTCATGTCACCCAGGTGCAGCCTGCAAAACTGGCTGCCATGGAATCTCATTGGGAAACCTCAAAAGGCGCACCCATCCATCTTTTTGCCATTCCTGATGAAAAAAATGAAAGAAACCTTATTGAAATCGGCTCTATTCCATATATGCTAAGTTTTTTGGGGTACCATGACATCAATGCCGAGGTAAAAGGCTTGAAGGATTTCCCCAAGGATGAGCGCCCGCCCGTGTGGCCTGTGTTTATATCTTTCCGCGGCATGGTGGGGCTGGGCGTGCTCTTTATCCTGTTGACCGTTGTCGGCTGGTTTAAGCGGAACCGTCTTTTGGAGAGTCCGTTATATTTGAAGGCCATGATGTTTGCCATTCCATTGCCGTATATCGCCATTGAGATGGGCTGGATCGTGGCGGAAGTCGGCCGCCAGCCCTGGATTGTTTACGGGGTGATGCGAACGTCGGATGCGGTGTCGCCCATTTCCACCCCTCAGGTCTTTGCATCGTTGATCGCGTTTATTCTGGTCTATGGATTTTTGGGCGCCATTGGATTTTATCTGATATTCAAGAACGCCAAAAAAGGTCCGAAACTTGCTCATTAAAATAATGATAAACAGGGGGAAACATGGTATTGGAAACCACCGTACTTCAATCGATATGGTTTTTTTTGTGGGGTCTTTTATGGGCGGTATTTTTTATCACCGACGGGTTTGACCTTGGCGTGGGCACCCTGCTGCCGTTTCTGGGAAAAAGTGAAACCGACCGGCGGCTGATGATCAATGCCATCGGCCCCCTTTGGGACGGAAACGAAGTCTGGCTCATTACTGCCGGCGGCGTCACGTTTGCGGCGTTTCCCGCCGTATACGCGGTCATGTTTTCATCGTTGTATACGCCGCTTCTGTTCATTTTGTTTGCGCTGATTTTCAGGGGTGTGTCCTTTGAATTCCGGGGAAAAATTGAATCCGCCGGATGGAAAAAATTTTGGGACACGTGCATCTTCATCGGCAGCGCTGCCCCGGCGGTTCTGTTCGGCGTTGCATTTGCCAATATTTTTAAGGGGCTGCCCTTTGATGACACCGGATACCACGGCAATCTGATTTCTCTCTTAAATCCCTATGGAATTTTGGGGGGAGTCCTCTTTACGCTTCTGTTTCTGGAGCATGGGGCATTGTGGTTGGCGGCCCGCACCGTCGGCCAGCTTCAGAACCGGGCGGCTTCAACTGCTGCTAAAATATGGCCGGTGCTGCTTTGCGTCATCGTCGCTTTCCTGGTTGCGTCCTGGTTTTCCACCCATCTGTATGCGAATTATTTGAAGACTCCTGTTTTGTTTATCGTCCTGGCGCTGGCTGTGGTCGCACTGATCGGGGTGCGGGTGTTTATTTCGCAAAAGCAGTATTTCAAAGCCTGGTTCGCCTCTGCTGCGACAATCATCAGCGCGACGTTTTTTTGTATCATCGGCCTGTATCCGAATCTTTTTCCGTCCAGCATGGCGCCGGGGTTTTCGCTGACCGCATATAATTCTTCATCAAGTCAGTTAACCCTGACCATCATGCTCGTGGTGGTAGCCATCATCATTCCCATGGTGATTGCATATCAGGTATGGGCTTATTATCTGTTTAAGGATAAACTGACGCCAAAAGACCTGGCGTATGAAGAATCTTATTAAATCAAGAATGGGAGAGTGTATGAGAAAATTTATTGGAATAATGTCGGCTGTGTGTGCGATCGGGTTTATTTCCTTTAACATGGGCGTCCAGGCGGAAGATCAAAACAAAGGATCTGAAAGCATCAAGATTACAGCGGGTTCCATGGCCCCGGTTACGCTTCCCCATCATCTGCACCAAAAGGTTCTGAATGATTGCAATCTCTGCCATGATCTTTTTCCCCAGACCTTGGGAAGCATCAACGATTTAAAGAGCCAGCAGAAGCTCAAAAAACAGCAGGTCATGAACAGCAAATGCATTCAGTGCCATAAAACTAAAAAAGAGGCCGGGGAGGAAACCGGACCCACAGAGTGCGCGAAATGCCATGTGCGTATTTAACACTTTGTGTTAAATATCATTAAAAGGTAAATTAAAAATTTAACTTATAAATAATAACTAAATGATATTATAATAAAAAAATCAAGGAGGAGAAAAGATGGACAAGTATGTATGCTCAATCTGCGGCTATGTGTATGATCCCGAAAAAGGCGACCCGGACAATGGCGTGAAGCCAGGGACTGCTTTTAATGATCTGCCCGATGATTGGGAATGCCCGGTATGCGGCGCATCCAAAGGCGATTTTGAAAAGCAATAATTAAAAAACCGGTTTCAAGAAATTAATTTTTTAATCGTTATTTTTCTTGAAACCGATTTTTTTATAAAAGGCAAGAATATGATAAAGACAATGTGTAAAATTGTTATGGAGGCAAAAAATGCCTGTTGAAGTGGCAAATAATATTTATAATGTCGGTGTAATTGACTGGAATATCAGAGACTTTCATGGATATTCAACAGATCTTGGATCCACATACAATGCTTTCTTAATCATGGATGAAAAGATCACGCTCGTTGACACGGTGAAACATGGGTTCGAAGATCAACTGCTGCGCAACATATCAGCCATCGTTGACCCTAAAAAGATTGACCGGGTGATCAGCAACCACACAGAGATGGATCATTCAGGAGGGTTGCCGCGCATCATGCATTATATTGGTGAAACCAAGCCGGTATATTGCTCCAAAATGGGATTCAAAAACCTTTCTCTTCATTATGCGGGAAAGCTCAATCTGCAGGCTGTGGAAAACGGACAGGAGATGAGCCTTGGAAGCCGGACGCTGTCGTTTTTGGAAACGCGCATGCTCCACTGGCCGGACAGCATGTTTACCTATTGCAAAGAAGACGAACTGCTTTTTTCCAGCGACGCGTTCGGCCAGCATTATGCCGGGTATGAAATGTTTGATGATGTGGTCGGCGACGCCATCATGCCCTATGCCAAGAAGTATTTTGCCAACATTCTGCTTCTGTACGCGCCTCTGATTTTAAAGCTGGTTGAACAGGTAACCCAGATGGGGCTGAAAATTAAGACCATATGCCCGGATCATGGGATCATCTGGCGCAAAGACCCGTCTAAAATCATCAGGGCCTATGTGGATTGGAGCAATCAGATCCCGTTGAATAAAGCTTTGGTAATTTACGATACCATGTGGCACAGCACCGAGCATATGGCTGAAACTATTTCAGATGCCATTGCCGCAAAAGGCGTTGATGTGAAACCCATCCATATCCGCAGCACCCATAGAAGCGACATCATGACCCAAGTCCTGGATGCCAAGGCGATTGTGATCGGTTCTCCGACGTTAAATAACGGCTTGTACCCAACGGTCAGCGATTTGTTGACCTATATGAAGGGGTTAAAACCCAAAAACAAGATCGGCGCAGCGTTCGGCTCCTATGGATGGAGCGGGGAAGCGGTCAAGTTGATTCAGCAGGAGCTTGCCGCAATGAATTTTTCGCTGATCGAACCGGGTTTGCGCATTCAGTATGTTCCGGATAAAACCGGCATGGCGGCATGTGTTGAATTTGCTGAAAAAATCGCGGCGGCAATTCAGGGCAAATAAGGCATGCAGCATGAAAATTCCGGTGGTGGAGCTCTCCGACTGCATCAAATGCGAAATCTGCATTGAGGTCTGTCCGTCGGTTTTCCGGATGAATGATGCAGGGTATGTTGAGGTCATCGATCTCCTCCATTATCCCGAACAAGAGGTGGAAGAGGCTATTAAAAATTGTCCGGCGGATTGCATTGCCTGGAATTTTTTGTGACCAAAAAATTTAACTAATTTTTTTTCAAAAAATTAAATGAAAATTTTTGTAAAACAACCTGTTGGGTTTTTTTTTGCAGCATTAGCACTTGTCATATTTTCCCCGGAAATTATTTTTTCC
>JALOPH010000134.1 GCA_025453995.1 Desulfobacterales bacterium | reverse complement strand
GATGGCTTCGTAAAAAGCTTTTAATTCCGCTGTGCGGTGTTTTTACAGAAAGTAACTTTTTTTACCTCGTACTCGTACTCCTGCTCGTACTCGGTTTTTTTGTTATCGATTAGGAGTACGAGTACCGTCCGGCCAAAACCGGACTGAGTACGACAAGTTCCTTGGAAGTCCAACTTCTTCGTTGCACTGCATCTTTCGTCATTCAACGTACGTAAAAGTACGCCTCATTCCTCGAGATTTGTGCGCCTTGAATTTGGAGCCTTTTTACGAAGCCATCTGAATTTTTTTAAGACTGTAAAAAAGGATTGTACCGTTTCTCCATGCCGATGGTGGTGTCCGGACCGTGGCCGGTGTAGACCCGGACTTCATCGCCAAGGGGGAAGAGTTTATTTTTAATGCTTGCGATCAGGGTGTTATAGTCCCCGCCCGGGAAGTCCGTTCGTCCGATAGAACCTGCAAACAAAGAATCTCCCACAAAGGCCACTCCGTCCGTGTAAAAGCATACGCCGCCAGGGGAATGGCCGGGCGTGTGGATGACTTTTAATGTGATGTCGCCGAAGGTAATCTGGTCTCCGTCATCAATGGTCCGGTCCGCAGGCGGTGAATTGTCCACAGCAAGCCCGAAGGATGCGCCGAATGAAGCGAGCATCCCCAGCATGGGGGCGTCCGCCGCGTGAATCAGGATGTCCGCGCCGGTGGCGTCCTTCATTTTCTGGTTCCCGCCCACATGGTCAAAATGACCGTGGGTGTTTAAGATATATTTGACGGTGAGCTTGGATTGGGCAAGGGTCATTAAAATTTTATGGGTTTCATCCCCCGGATCAATGACCACAGCGGATTTTGTGCGTTCGCATCCTACAATAAAACAATTTGCCATAATAGGGCCCACGGCCAGTTCTTTAATTATCAAAATATCTCTCCTTAAGCCTTTTGCTGAGTGGTCATGTCCATAAATTCGATGACGTATTCAATATGATTTTTAGCGGGCGGGGATAAACCCCGCGCCCTGCAATAAAAATCGTCATTTCATTTAGCGGCGGGGTTTACCCCCGTCTCTGACATATGTAATTGAATTTATGAATTATATATTAGGTCCGGTCGATTTTGGAACGTTTGGCCATATTGATCATTTCAATGAGGCTGCTGATTTTGTTTTGAGGCTTCTGCGCTGATTCAATAAACCTCCGGTACAGGGGGCCGGCCAGGCGCTCTTTCAGGTAAGCATCCACGTCAAAGGCCTCCCACCAGCAGTCCGGCATTTTAAAGCAGGGAAGGCTCTCAGTGCCGCTGGTTGTGCAATAGCTTACGGATACGACGCTGCCGCCCAATCGGGGGCAGCGTCTTTCCATGTCTTCAATATGACGGTCCGTCATGAAGTCAATTCCCTACCGCTTGCTTTTTAAGGACTGCGGCCTGGGATGATTGGCAAAAACCTGTGCTGCTTTGGTGATTTCTGCTTGGGTCATCTCGACGTCTTGAATCTTTCCGGCAAAATAACTTTCATAGGCAGTCAGGTCCAGAAGCCCATGGCCGCTCCAGTTGAATAAAATGACCTTTTCCTTGCCTTCTTCTTTGGCTTTTTTGGCTTCTTCAATGACGGTTGCCAGCGCGTGGTTGGTTTCCGGGGCGGGGATAATCCCTTCGGTTCTGGCCAGAAGCACGCCGGCTTCAAAAACTTCTTTCTGTTTGACGGCTTTTGGAGTGAGCAGCCCTTCATCCACCAATTGGCTGACAGTCGGCGCCATGCCGTGGTACCTTAAGCCTCCGGCGTGAAAGGGCGCCGGCACAAATGCGTGTCCAAGGCTGTGCATGGGCAGAAGCGGGGTATATTTTGACGTATCGCCGTGGTCATATACAAACGGCGCTTTGGTCAATGTCGGGCATCCGGCCGGTTCCACCGGATAGATTTCAATCTGCTTGCCGTGAATTTTGTCATAAACAAACGGGAAGGCCAATCCGGCGAAATTGCTGCCGCCGCCGGCGCAGCCGATGATGACATCCGGATATTCGTTGATTTTCGCCATCTGTTTTTTGGCTTCCAGGCCGATAATGGTCTGATGCAGGAGCACATGGTTGAGCACGCTGCCAAGAGAATAGCGGGTTTGTCCGGAAGTGTCGGTGACCGCGGCTTCAATGGCTTCGCTGATGGCAATCCCAAGGCTGCCCGGCGTATCGGGATTTTTTTCCAGCGCATCCCTGCCGGCGTTGGTTTCAAGGCTTGGAGAAGGCACGCAGTTGGCGCCCCATGTGGCCATCATGGATTTTCGATACGGTTTTTGATCAAAGCTGATGCGCACCATGAATACTTTGCATTCAATGCCGAACTGGGCGCAGGAAAACGCGAGGGCGCTTCCCCATTGACCGGCGCCGGTTTCCGTGGTCATTCGTTTGATGCCGAATACCTTATTATAATATGCCTGGGGAACCGCTGTATTGGGCTTGTGGCTGCCGGGGGGGCTTAAACTTTCGTTTTTGAAATAGATGCGGGCCGGTGTTCCGAGGGCTTTTTCAAGATTGAGGGCGCGAACCAGGGGGGAGGGGCGCCAGATTTTGAGAACACCCAGAACTTCTTCAGGAATATCTATCCATCGCTGGGAACTGACTTCCTGTTCGATGAGGTTCATCGGAAATACAGGCGCCAGTTTGTCCGGCGTCACCGGATTGCCGTCGGGCCCCAGGGGTGGGTTCATGGCGATGTCCGCCAGAATGTTGTACCATTGACGGGGCATTTCATCTTCGGTTAACAATACTTTTCGATGTTCCATGGTGTTCTCCTTAGTTTTTATTATTGGTAGCCGTATATTTAACGCTTTGTTCAAAAACGATTTACGGGTTTGGCGTTTTTGTCTCCGATGGAAGCGGCGTGTGTTTCTGATAGATGTTGTCAAGAATTCCGTTAATAAATGCGCCGGAATCTTCCGTGCCGAATTTTTTTCCGATATCCACCGCTTCATTGATGGTCACCCTCGGCGGGATGTCATCGCAATACAGCATCTCAAAAACCGCAATGCGGAGAATATTCCGATCCACGCAGGCCATGCGGAATAGCTTCCAGTTGTCCGAAGACTGTTCAATGACCTGGTCGATGGCCTCCCGGTTTTTCAATACCCCTTCTACGAGAATGTCGCAAAACGGCCGTATTTCAGGCATGGATTCGACAGCCTCACAAAGCTTGTCGAGCAATTCCTCGGATTTGTTCTCAAGCATATCCATGCAGAACAATGTCTGCATGGCAAGCTCCCTTGCTTTGCGCCGAAGACCCATTAATTATTACTTCTGATTGTCAATGGCATGAATGAGATTGGCCATTTCCACTGCGGAGATGGCGGCGCTCCACCCCTTGTTGCCGGCTTTGGTCCCGGCGCGTTCAATGGCCTGCTCAATAGTGTCTGTGGTGATCACGCCGAATATGACCGGCATGCCTGCTTCCAGGCTGACCGCGGCGATTCCCTTTGAGACCTCCGCGCTGACATAATCAAAATGGGGGGTGGACCCCCGGATGACGGCGCCCAGACAGATCACCGCGTCGTGCTTTTTCTTTTGGGCGATTTTTTGGGCGGCCAGAGGGATTTCAAATGCCCCCGGCACCTTGATTATGTCAAGGTCTTCGTCTTTGGCCCCGCTCCGCTTCAGGGCGTCAATGGCGCCGCTTAACAGCTTCTCGGAAATAAAATCATTAAAACGGCTGACGATCAGCGCAAACCGTTTTCCCGATGCGAGCAGATTCCCTTCGATGATTTTTGGCATGGATATGACCTCCTAACTTAATTTTCAAGTAAGAATTCTAACAATTACAAATTACGGATTTAAACATAAGTTTGTTCAAAAGTCCCCCTTAGAAAAGGGGGATTCAGTAGGATTTCAAGTCGTAACATGAACCCCAAATCCCCCTTTGCGAAACAGGGGTGATTTAATGGCATGGATTCGAAATTTATTAATTCGTAATCCGTAATTTTTTTATTGTGTTCGGGGCTACGGCGTTACGTCCAAATCCAGAAAATGCCCCATTTTAAGCTGTTTGCATTCCAGATAACACCGGTTGAATTCATTGGGCTCGATTTGAATGGGCACTTGTTCCACCACGCTGAGCCCGTAGCCTTCCAGGCCGACGATCTTTTTCGGATTGTTGGTGATCAGCTTCATTTTTTTGACGCCGAGATCCGCCAGTACCTGGGCGCCGATGCCGTAATCCCGCAAATCCGCCTTGAATCCCAGTTTCTCATTAGCCTCCACCGTGTCAAGCCCCTTATCCTGAAGCACATAGGCCTTGAGTTTATTCACCAGGCCGATGCCGCGCCCTTCCTGCCGAACGTAAAGCAGGATGCCGCTCCCTTCCTTGTCCATCATTTCCATGGCCTTGGCAAGCTGGTCCCCGCAGTCGCACCGCTGGGAATGAAAGATGTCTCCGGTAAGGCATTCGGAGTGAACCCGGACCAGGATCGGCTTTTCCGGATCGACCTCGCCTTTGACCAGCGCAATATGCTGATAATCTTCAACATCATTATTATATACGATGATTTTGAAAGTTCCTGCGTGGGCCGTGGGGATCGTGGCTTCCACCGCCTTGTGGACAAAGGATTCCGTGCGCATGCGATATTCGATAAGATCGGCAATGGTGCAGATGCCGATGCCGTGCTTTTCACTGAATTTTTCGAGGCTCGGCATTCTGGCCATGGTGCCGTCCTCGTCCATGATTTCACAAATCACCGCGGCCGGCTTCAGGCCTGCAAGCTTTGCCAGATCCACGGAGCCCTCGGTCTGGCCGGTGCGTACGATCACGCCCCCCCGCCGGGCCCTCAGCGGGAACACATGGCCCGGGCGGACAATGTCTTCGGGCTTGGCGTTATCGGCAATGGCGGTCAGGATGGTGGTGGCCCGGTCCGCAGCGGAAATTCCCGTGGTCACGCCGTGGCGGGCTTCAATAGAAACGGTGAAACCGGTTTTAAACCGGGAAGTGTTGTCTGAAACCATCATGGGCAGCCGGAGTTTTTCGACATAATCCGGATTCAAAGCCAGACAGATCAATCCCCGGCCGTATTTGGCCATGAAATTGATGATTTCAGGCGTCACCGCCTGGGCGGCTATGGTGAGATCTCCTTCATTTTCCCGGTCTTCATCATCGACCAGGATGACCATTTTTCCGGCCTTGATGTCTTCGATGGCTTGTTCGGTGGTTAATAATGGCATGTAACTGTATTTCTCCTTTTTTTCTTTAATTTGACGGATCGTTAAGAAACCGTCAAATTAAAGAAAAAAAAATATTGTGTCAAATAAATCCGGTTTTCAACAAAAATTCCATGTCTAATGAATTTTTAACGTTTTCGGGGTTCCCCGCGTTTCGTCCGTAAGTAAGAAATTTCTCAACATATTTGCCGATCATGTCGGTTTCGATATTGACCGGATCACCGATTTTCTTCAGGCCGATGGTGGTGATTTCAGCCGTATGGGGGATGATGCTCACTTCAAAACCGGTTTTATCACAGGCATTGATGGTCAGGCTGATGCCGTCGATTGCCACGGAACCTTTGGAGATCATATACCGGGACAGCGTTTCTGGAATGTCAAATCCGATTAAAATGGCATTTGATTTTTTGTTGATACGGCTGATCTGACCGGTTCCGTCAATATGTCCGGAAACCAGGTGCCCGTCCAGTCGGCCGGATAAGGAAAGCGCCCGCTCGATATTGACCCGGTCGCCCGATTTTGCATGTTGAAGTGTCGTTCTTTCAATGGTTTCCGGAGACACGTCTACCTCAAAACGGGTCCCGGAAAGGGTGACCGCGGTCAGGCAGGCGCCGCTGACGGCAATGCTGTCGCCGATTTTGGTTCCTGAAAGTGGAAAATCGGCGGTAATCGCAAGCCGCCGTCCTTCACCTGATGGCCGGATGGCCGTTATGGTTCCGAGTCCTTCTATGATGCCGGTGAACATAATTAGTTTAATTTCTTTATCTTTTTATAAACAATTGGATTTTCAAGATCAAATAATGTGGTTACTCCTTTTTCTTTTATGAAATTGCAAAGAGAATCGCTTGGTTCTTCTATAACCACAGATAATTTATTATTTGAAGTTGTATCGGTATTTTCCTTAACTGGTTTTTTCTCACTCTCAGTTACATTGCCTTTAAGTTGGCCTGAGCCTATGGCTTCAGCAAAGGCATTAATGCGCGGCATCCACACAATTAATGTGTTATCAGAGACAAATGAATAGCAACAAAACACAAATTTTGAATTATCTTCATCAAAAATTTCAGATTCGGGAAAATTGATAAAATTTTTTTCATTGCATTTACTCAGAATAAACCTTGTTTTTTCGAGTTGGAAACCTTCGTCTTTCCAACTGACACTGGCTGTAAGCAGATCTCCATTGTTTAAGCATTTAATATACGCAAGCTCCCCATCGTCAGTTTCCCATATCCCGTCAAACTTATCACTTATATCTTCATTTAAACGTTCTCCAATTAAGCTTTTTGAAGTGACCAACGAGCAGCCTGAAAATAGAAATATAGCAGGTAGAATGATGAAGATAATAATGTATAGGTTTTTTCTCATACAAATAAACTTAACGAATTTTTAACTCATAGAAGATCAGGTCGTGTCATTTTTTTATGTTGGGATTCGTTCCTCAATCCAACGAAATCAGCGCCTATCTTTTTCTAAACTTGTCAGCAAGTGTGAACATTTATGTCCCGAAGGGACAGATTGAATTTAGCCCGGCAATTTATTGCCGGGAATCAATATACAATTAAAAATATTTTTTCGTCCCATCGGGACGGCTGAAACATTCATACGAATGGAGATTTTTTTGCGGCTAAATTTTTCAACCGTCCCGATGGGACCAAAATGGAATATAATGAAACGCTTTTCCCGCCGATAAATCGGCGGGCTATTTTCAATCCATCCCTCCGGGATGGTCTAATCAAGCGGAACCGGATGAATGGATGACGTATCCCTCAATCATCACATCATCATCAAACCATTGCACTGTGATATCTTTGACGGCAATGCTCTGCTTCATCAATTCCGGCCCCGGCCCGCGCAGCATGGGCACCCCATCATCGCCTCCCAGAATTTTCGGTGCATAGAAAAAGCAGATTTTATCCACAATCCCGGCTTTAAGCGCCGAAGCCGCCACCCGGCTGCCGCCTTCAATGAGCAGGCTGGTGATGCGCATCTGCCCCAATTGAGCCATCAGGTCGTTTAAGTCGATCAAATGATCGATAGTTTTTGCTTCAAAAATTTGAACGCCTGTTTTTTCTATCTGCTTTCTTTTTCCAGAAGGTGCGGAACTGCCAGTAATAATTATCGTATCAGATGGTGAATCGTTGTGCAATACTTTCGAATCTTCGGGAATGGAGAGATTGGTATCCAGAATAATCCGTTTCGGATTTTTTCCCTCTTTGCCTTCCAGTCGGGTGGTGAGTTGGGGATCGTCTGTTTTGATGGTGTTTGCGCCGACCATAATGGCATCTGCCGCATGCCGGAGTTCATGAACGTATCTTCTGGATGCTTCTGACGTGACCCATTTGGAATCCCCGGAGCGGGCGGCGATCCGCCCGTCCAAGGTGGCGGCCAGTTTGAGAATCACAAACGGACGTTTTGTTGTTACATATTTTGTAAAAAATTCAATCAGCCGGCGGGCTTGTATTTCACAGACGCCGGATACCACCTCAATGCCGGCCTGCTCCAGACGCTGAGCCCCGCCGCCGGCCACATCCGGGTTCGGGTCTTCCATGGCCATGACCACGCGCCGGATGCCGGATCCAATGATTTTATCCGTGCAGGGCGGAGTTTTTCCATGATGGTTGCAGGGCTCCAGGGTGACATAAATATCCGCGCCTTTCGCATGGGGGCCGGCGTCGTCTAAGGCGTAAACTTCCGCATGGGGGCCGCCGGGATACTGGTGCCACCCCTTGCCGACGACTTTGCCCTCTTTGACCACAACAGCGCCGACCATGGGATTGGGGGCGGTGTAACCGATTCCTTTTGCAGCCAGGTCGAGGGCCATTTTCATGTAAAAGATGTCATCCATAAGAGCGCAGTCTTTGATAGTGAGTCAACAAAGAATCCAGAATCCAGAATAAAAAATAATAAATGGATCATTCTGGCTCCTGGCTCCTGACTTCTATTTTGTTTAGTGCTTTATTAACAAGGTTTTCAGCTCATTCACGAAATCATTGACGTCCTTGAAATCCCTGTAGACCGAGGCAAACCGGACATAAGCCACTTTGTCGAGTTCGTGAAGCTTAGCCATAATTTTTTCCCCGATGAAGGTGGACGGGATTTCCTTCTGCTCGGACTCCCGCAGATCCCTCTCAAGCTCCTCAAGAAAAGACTCAATGGCATTCATGCTGACTTCACGCTTTTCACAGGCTTTCTGAATCCCGGAGCGCACCTTGTCCCGGTTGTATACTTCCCGGCGCTTGTCTTTTTTGATGATCATCAGCGGAATGTCTTCGACGCTTTCATAGGTGGTGAAGCGGCGTTCACAGGCGATGCATTCCCTTCGCCGGCGGATGGCGTTTCCGTCCTTGCTGAGCCTGGAATCAATCACCTTGTTGTTGTTTTCTCGGCAGTAGGGGCATTTCATGGGGCCCTCCTTTTATCAGTCGGCTTGATTGCTGGATAAGGAAGCGAGGTGGACCACCTCTATGGGTGTTTCCTTGAGCAGGTCCTGCGATAGCTGGTCGGCGTAGCCGGCCTGGTAATATATGGTTTTAATGCCGGCGTTGATGATCATTTTGGTGCAGATGGAGCAGGGGAGATTGGTGCAGTACAATGATGCGCCGGCGATGGAAACTCCGTGATATGCCGCCTGAATGATGGCATTTTGCTCCGCATGGATCCCCCGGCAGAGTTCATGGCGTTCGCCCGAGGCGACGTTTAAGGTTTCCCGCAGGCATCCGACTTCGCCGCAGTGCCGGATGCCGCTGGGCGCTCCGTTGTATCCGGTGGACAATATCCGCTTGTCCTTGACGATGACAGCGCCCACGGCCCGGCGCAGACACGTGGAGCGTTTGGCCACCAGAATGGAGATATCCATGAAATATTCTTCCCAGGACGGGCGGGATGCGCCGGATGTCATAGAATTCACCTTTTTTCGTCCTCGTACTCGTACTCATAATCGATTTGTTTTTTTGATTCGAGAACGAGAACGAGTCCGAGTCCGAGTACGAGAACGAGATTGAATGATTTATCAGTACAAATTCAAATATCAATTGTGCAAGAGGGA
>JALOPH010000011.1 GCA_025453995.1 Desulfobacterales bacterium | reverse complement strand
GCAACCGCACAAAGGCTTTTTTCGGCGGACGAAACGGAGCGCCTTTGCTCCAGCCCTATTTTGATTTATGGAAGCTGCTGCATAAAGGCGCGGTATACAGCACCACCGCCACATGGGTGTTCCGCCTCGGCCCTGCCGTTGGCCTGGCTGCCGTATTGACCGCACTTGCCTTAACGCCGCTGGGGAACGTTCCCGCCCTGGTTTTTTTTCCGGGCGATCTTGTGCTTTGGATATATGCGCTTGGCCTGATGCGGTTTCTCACCGTTCTGGCAGCCCTGGATACCGGCTCGGCTTTTGAAGGCATGGGCGCCAGCCGGGAAGTGCAATTTTCGGTTCTTGCCGAAGTCGCCCTGATGGTCGGCCTGATCGCTGTGGCTGTCCGGACCCAGAGCGCTTCATTAAGCGCTTTATGCCAAAACGCATGGACCGCCGGGACTCCCCTGGAAAGCGCCACTGTGATGCTGCTGGTGTCCGCCGCGTTTCTAATTGTTTTTCTGACTGAAAACACCCGCATCCCGGTGGATGACCCCAACACACACCTGGAACTGACCATGATCCACGAGGTGATGATATTGGATCACGGCGGCGTGGATCTGGCAATGATCGAATATGCCGCCGCATTGAAGTTTTGGACCACAGGCTCTCTTCTGGTCTCAATGGCGCTGCCTTTGCGGTTTGCCGGTTCGCTGGCAAACCTTGCGGCCGGTTTTGCCGGTTTGCTGTTTCTTTCCGTCATCGTCGGCGTCATAGAATCGTCCATGGCCCGGCTCCGGCTGCTTCGGGTGCCCCAGATCCTGGTGACTGCCTGCGTGTTGTCTTTTCTGGCCGTGATGGTGGTGGTGAGGTGATTTCTATGCGCTCCATGTGCGATATTTTTATCATTATACTGATTCTGTTGAACTTCAGGCTGCTCGGCTCCAGCCGGATTGAGGCCTGCATCAAAGCAGTGGTATGGCAGGCTTTGGCGCTGGGCGCGCTGGCTTTTTTCACGACCCTGTATCCCGGCGTCTGGACAATGGCGACCGTCGGATTGACGATAGTGGTCAAGGCCGGGCTGCTGCCGGCGCTGCTTCGGCGTGCCATGCGCGAATCAGAGGCTTCGCGCGAACTGGAGCCCCTGGTGGGATATACGACATCCATCCTGATCGGCGCATGCCTTCTGGCGCTGAGTTTTTTAGCCACCCGATCTTTGAGGGTTCCTCTGGACCACGATCTTCCGATGCTTGTTCCGGCAACACTTTTTACCATATTGACGGGTTTGTTTTTAATCATCGCCCGGAAAAAAGCCATCACCCAGGTGGTGGGATTTATCACCATGGAAAACGGCATTTACCTGTTCGGCGTGGCGTTTGCCGTGCGCGAACCCTGGATGGTCCAGACAGGCGTACTCCTGGATGTGTTTGCGGCGGTTTTTGTGATGGGGATCATGATATATCGCATCCAGCGGGAATTTGACCATATTGACACAGACCGATTGTCGGACTTGAAGGATTGATGATGATCTGGGCTTTGATCGCGCTTCCAACCCTATGCGGCTTATCGGCTTTTTTCATCCGCTCCGATGTTTGGCGAAGAACCCTGCTGGTGGGAACGGCTTCGGTTCATTTTGCACTGGTGGTTTGCGCCTGGTTTCTGGCGCTTCCGTTGACATCCGCCGCCGGCTGGCTGGCATTGGATGCGGCATCCCTTCTGGTGCTCTCCATCAGCAGCGGTTTGTTTCTGGCCGCTTCCTTGTATGCCATCGGCTACCTGAAGGACTTTCAACGCGCGCCAATCCGCGATTACCTGGAAGGATTTGAATTTTCAAACCGGCCGGAACGGATTTTTATCGGCTGCCTGCTGCTGTTTCTGGCGGCCATGACGGGAGTCGCCGTTTCAATCCATTTAGGGCTGCTGTGGGTGGCGGTGGAAGCGACCACCCTGGCCAGCGCGCCGCTGATCTACTATCACCGCCATCACCGGAGCCTGGAAGCGGCATGGAAGTATCTGCTGATCTGCTCCGTGGGAATCGCGCTGGCGCTGCTCGGCAATTTCTTCATGTCCGTGGCGGTTTCAGCAGGGGCAGACCGTGAAATCAACCTGTTGACGTCAGAACTGATAAAACATGCCCGGCAACTGTCGCCTGCATGGCTTAAGGCTTCATTTCTGCTGATGCTGGTTGGATACGGGACCAAAATGGGACTGGCGCCCATGCATACATGGCTTCCGGATGCCCACAGTGAGTCCCCATCCCTGGTATCTGCGCTCCTCTCCGGGGCTCTGCTCAACTGCGCGTTTCTGGCCATTGCCCGGATGCACGGAATTCTTGATGCAGCCGGCATGGGCGATTTTTCCCGTCAGATGCTGCTGTTGTTCGGCCTGATCTCCATGGTCTGGGCCGCCATGCTGATGATTTCACAGACCGATTACAAGCGGCTTCTGGCATATTCCAGCGTAGAGCATATGGGCGTCATGGCCGTCGGCATGGGCGTTGGCGCGACATCTTCGGTCATGCTGCACGCTGTCAACCATTCCCTGGCCAAAGCGTCCCTTTTTCTGGTGGCCGGGAACATACTGGCCGCGTTTCGAAGCAAGAGCATTCAGGATGTGGAGGGCATATTCCGGTTTCTTCCTCTTTCCGGAATCCTCTGGATAGCCGGATTTCTGGCCATCACCGGAATTCCCCCGTTTGGTTTGTTTATCAGTGAGCTTTTGATTTTAAAGGCCGCTCTGGCTGCCGGCCGCTGGTTGGCAGCCGTCGGATATCTGGTCGCATTGGGCATTGCATTTGCCGCCATTGCCTGGGGATTCATGCAAATGGCCTTTGGACAAAAGGCCCAATCCCGCCTTCAGGCGCCGGTGGAGGAATCCTTCAGGTCTGTGGCGGTTCCCCTGGTCCTGATTGGCGGCGTGCTGGTTTTGGGAGTCTGGATTCCTGATCCGCTCTGGCGGTTTTTTATTGCAGCTGCCGAGGCTCTGACGGGAGGAGGGTTCTGATGAGCTTTGTCTCCATACCTTTTATATACAATGGCGATTCCATCCCAATGGACGCCGTACCGGTGGTCGGCGATGCGGCGTTTCATCAGACCATAGCCGAGCTTGTGGAAAGCGGAGGCCATCTATCGGCCATGCTGGCCGCGCCAAAAGACGATAACTTCCTGATTCTGGCGGTTATAAGCGCGCCGAAACAGGAACAAATCGGACTGATTGCCACCGAAGTTGCCAAAGAATATACATCCCTGACGCCCGAATGCCCGGCAGCGCAAGGGTTTGAGAGGGAAATATTTGAACAGTGGGGATTAAAACCCCAGGGTCATCCCTGGCTCAAACCCGTCCGTTTTCAGCCGTCCCGCCGCACCGGCAAGGCACTCCCCATCGGCGATGCTGATTTTTTTTCCATGGCCGGCGAGGACATGCATGAAGTGGCGGTGGGGCCTGTCCATGCCGGCGTCATCGAACCGGGACATTTTCGATTTCAATGTCATGGGGAAACCGTTTATCATCTGGAGATCTCTTTGGGATATCAGCACCGGGGCGTGGAGCGTTCCCTTGTCGGCGGTCCGGATAAACGCACGATCCATTACATGGAAACCCTGGCCGGTGACTCCACCATCGGCCACATGACCGCCTATTGCAGCGCCGTTGAATCCCTCTGCGGCCTTCATCCGTCGCCTACAGCGCAGAACATCCGGGCCATAGCCGCTGAACTTGAACGGTTGGCCAATCATATCGGAGACCTGGGCGCATTGGCCGGGGATGTGGGATTTCTTCCCACCTTAAATTATTGCGGCCGGATCAGGGGGGATGCGTTGAATCTGACTGCCATGATCTGCGGCAACCGTTTCGGAAGAGGATTATTAATTCCAGGCGGTGTTTTATTCCAGATGGATGCCAAACTCCGCCGTCAGATGAGGGACCGGATAAATATCCTGGAAGCTGATCTTGATTCCGCAATCCCTTTGATGTTTGACACGCCGTCGGTTCAGGCGCGTTTTGAAGGCACCGGCGCATTGTCGGCTGACATTGCCTGCCGCATCGGGCTGACGGGCGTTGCGGCCAGGGCCTGCGGACTGGATCATGATGTGCGGTCTCACTTTCCCTATGGGGCATATCGCTTTGACAACATTCCCATTTCCATTTATGAAACCGGGGATTGCCTGGCTCGGGCCTATGTGAGATGGCTGGAAGTAAAACAGTCAATTGAATTTATCCGAAGACAGCTCGATTTGCCTGACTCCGGGGCTGGATCGCATCCCAAAATCAACTCCCTTGCGCCTAACCGGCTGGCAGTGACCCTTTCAGAAGGATGGCGGGGGCAGATCTGCCATGTGGCGGCAACCGATGCGCAGGGAAAGTTTGCATTTTACAAAGTCGTGGACCCCTCTTTTCACAACTGGTTCGGTCTGGCCTATGCGCTTAGGGGCCAGCAGATCTCGGATTTTCCTCTGTGCAATAAAAGCTTCAACCTGTCCTATTGCGGATATGATTTATAAAAAAGAGATAGCCCTATGCTGCGCGTTCTGAAAGCCAGATATGAACAAAAACACCGGACCATGAAGTACCCGTCCGGGCCGCTGCCGGCATTGCCGGACCGGTTTGCCGGACGCCCGGAAATCAAAGGACCCTGCCCCGAAGATTGCCGGGCATGCATCGGTGCCTGCCCGGTCAATGCCATTAGCATAAACAATAAATGCATCGCCATGGATATGGGCCGCTGTCTGTTTTGCCGGGTTTGCGTCACTGCCTGCCCCCATGGCATGATTATGTTCGCCCGAAATCATCAGCTATCCGCCACGCGTCGGCAGGAATTGATTGTTTCAACAGGTTCTCCGGTCAAGACCGAAATCTTGTCGGAAACAGCCCGGGACATATTCGGCCGCTCACTAAAACTCCGCCAGGTATCTGCCGGCGGGTGCAATGCCTGCGAGGCTGACAGCAACGTCCTCGGAACGCCGGCCTGGGACATGGGTCGATTCGGCATCCAGTTCGTCGCTTCCCCCCGCCACGCCGACGGCCTCCTGATTACCGGTCCGGTGACAGCCAACATGCGGCTGGCCCTTGAGAAAACCTATGCGGCCGTTCCCGAACCCCGCGTTGTGATCGCCTGCGGCGCCTGCGCCATCAGCGGCGGACCGTATATCGATCATGCGGAAACAATAAACGGCGCATCATCCGTGGTGCCGGTGGATCTTTTTATACCCGGCTGCCCGCCCCATCCTTTGACTATCCTTGACGGCCTCCTGCGGTTTCTGGGTCATGAGATTCCTGATTAATCTTCATTTCTAATTTTTAATTCATTATCTCCTTTTGGCCTGAATATTGCTTGTGTATTTACTATTTTTTACTACGAAAAACGACTTTAACAATAGTAAACAATGGGAGGCCACATGAACCAACCAGCAAAACCATCCAAAGCCATTGGAAAAGAAAAAGACTATTATCCGGGGATGTACCATAAAACACGGCCCAAGGTATATGATATCGTGGAGCGGGCGTTTAAGGACTGGCAGAAAGAACAGACCGCCAGAGGAAAAAAACGGGCCAAGAAATTTCCGATGGTCTGCTTTTCACGAAACATCGGCGTGGGCGCACTGGAAGTTGCCGACATTCTGGGTAAAAAAATCGGCTATCGGGTCATTGACCGGGAAATTTTAGAACATATCGTCACCCGGGAGAACTTAGATAAAAAACTCGAGGCATTTATTGATGAACGATGCCCCAGCGAGATCGAGGATATACTGGCCATGCTTTTCGGCGAGAGATCTTTTACCCAGAGCGAATACAGCCGGCTGTTGTTCCGCACCATTTTTTCAGTGGCGGATATCGGACCGGCCATATTTGTAGGCAGGGGGGCGCATCTGATTCTGCCCAGGGACCGCGTGCTGGCCGTGCGACTGATCTGCAGCACGGAATTTAGAATCAAACGCCTGTCGTCCATGCTCAAAATCCCCGAAAGCGCCGCATCCATCAAGCTCCGCCATTATGATATGGATCAGAAGAATTTTTTCAGAAGGGTCTATAATCTCGAAAGCGCGCCGCCAGGCGAATTTGACATGGTGGTCAACAGGGACTATATCCAGGACGCCAAGGGCATTGCTGAAATCGTAGAGGCGGCATTCAGGGCGAAATTCGGCGACCAGTACATCCGGAGCGAATAGATACTTCCAATGAACATGTCGTACTTTGTCCCGTTCTTTGGGACGTTTCTCGTACTCGTAATCGATGTAAAAAAAAGCCGAGTACGGGTACGAGAAGGAGTACGAGTACAAAACATCAAATGACCTCCCATGAAAACTCCCCATGAAAAAAAGCTTCAGACCTTTTATCAATGTGTAAAAAAAACTGGCACACCTTCCGGCACCCTGGCCTGCTCAAACTGAACACAAAAATTTATCAATTTATTTCAAAAAGTTATATTTATTCATGCCTGATCTTTACTGGCATGTCTCTTGCAGTGTTGAATAATAAAAAAAAGACGGAACAACCAGAATGACCATTGCGCGATATCAGCAAACCATTTTGAAACCAGATCAGGCTGGCGGGTTTTATATGAATCAATGATATATCAACAAAAGTGACGGATCACAGCCGATCATCATGTGAGGAAGGATCTGATTATGATTTTCAAAACAATCGTCAAAGAGGATCTCAAGAAACTGTTCAACGTTCATCTAAAGGATGTTGAATGCGTCGGCCCCAAACAAGTCGCCACAAGCAACGATGGGAAAGCTGTCTATCAATTCCTGCCTTTTGAATCGTTTGATGAAATCAATTTAAATCATGAAAAAACGGAGTATTCGGCAAAGACTTACTTTCTTCCCTTCCGCGAAACCCTCTCCACATTTAATTTTAAAAACGGGGATTGGGACCAGGAAATCAAGTATCGCAAGCAGCAAAGAGTCCTTGTGGGCCTTCATCCCTGCGACATCAACGCGCTGGTCAAGCTGGACAAGGTATTTGCCAAGGATTTATTTCCCTCCCCCTACTACCGCTCCCGCCGGGAAAACACATTCGTGATCGGCATTGACTGCGATAAGCCCTGCACAGACGGCTTTTGCGCTTCGGTGGGCGCGGATGTGGTGACCCATGGATTTGACCTGTTTTTAAGAGACATCGGGGACAAATACTTTGTGAAGGTCGGATCCGACCGCGGCTTAAACGTTTTAAACAAAATCAGCCCCACCGACATTTCACCGGAAGAAAGAAAATCTTACCGGAAAAAGACTAAGGAATTTCTGGCCGGATTTAAAAACACCATCCGGGTTGAAAATCTCCCCAACACGCTGGATATCGAATTTGAATCCCCTGTATGGAAAAAATGGGGGGATAAATGTTTAAGCTGCGGGAGCTGCGCCATGGTCTGCCCCACCTGCTACTGCTATGGCGTATCGGAGCAGATATCCATGGACTTTAAGAAAAGCGAAAAAGTAAAACAGCTTTATTCCTGCAACCTGCTGGATTTCGCCATGGTTGCGGGAGCCCACAATTTCAGACCTGCCAGGGAAACACGCCTGAAATACAGATATTACCATCAGCACCGGGGCTTTGTGGAATCTTTCGGTGAGCCCAAGTGCGTGGGCTGCAACCGGTGCGGCAGGGCGTGCCTGGCAAATATTAACCCCGTGGATGTTATTTCTGATCTTCAAATGGAGCTATAAATATGAATGCAATTTTACACGCTTATGAAGTCACCAAAGAAGAAGATATGGTGGAGCCCCTTGATTACAACCGGCGCAGCCGGATGAAAAATTTCGACAAATGTTTCAAGGCGGAAATCACAAATATCATCCGGCTGACTGAGATGGAAAAACTGTTTCAGCTCAGGATGATCAACGAGGATGACAAAAACCGGTTCACGTTTCTTCCGGGCCAGTTCGTCATGCTGGAACTGCCCGGCTACGGGGAAGTTCCCATCTCCATTTCATGCTCTCCCTCAATTAAAAGCATCATCGAGCTGTGCATCCGCAAAGCCGGCAAGGTGACCGAGGCGCTCCATAAAGCCAAGCGGGGCGCTGTTGTCGGCATCCGGGGGCCGTTCGGGACCCATTTCCCCATGGAGAAAATGAAAAAGAACAACGTGCTGCTGATTGCCGGCGGCCTGGGGCTGGCGCCGCTGCGGGCGCCCATGACATATGTGATTGAAAACCGGGCGGATTTTAAAGATGTGCATATCTTTTACGGCGCCAAGGACCCGACCCAGCTCCTGTTTGACTATCAATATGAGCAGTGGCACCGGATTGACGACATCAACCTCCAGATCATCGTTGAGAAACCTGATGAACTCTGGACCGGCCCGGTGGGGCTTATCACAAAGCTTTTGGACGACATTGCCATTGATCCGGATAAAACCTATGCCATTGTCTGCGGCCCGCCGGTCATGTTCAAATTTGTCTGCAACCGGCTCAAGGACATGGGGGTCCCCATGCAGCGGATGTTTGTCTCCCTCGAACGCCGGATGCACTGCGGGATGGGGAAATGCTGCCGGTGCAATATCGGGTCCACCTATACCTGCCTGGACGGCCCGGTATTTGACTACTGGTCTGTCATGAACTTAAAAGAAGCCATATAAAAGAGGAAATCATTATGGAATACCTGGGAATAAAACCAAATAAACCAAAGGTGGCTGTGTTTGATTTTTCAGGCTGCGAAGGATGCGAACTCCAGCTGGTCAACAAGGAAGACACGTTGATCGACTTCCTGTCGGCGATTGATTTGAGGGGGTGGCGCGAGGCATCTTCCGTGATCAATGACGACTACGACATCGCCCTGATTGAAGGATCGATTACCAGAGATGATGAAATCAAGAGGCTTGAAAAAATTCGATCCCATGCCAAGGTGCTGGTTGCGTTGGGGTCCTGCGCCTGTTTTGGCGGGGTCAACCAGATGAAAAACGTCTTTGACCTGAAAAAAGCCAATCAGGAAGTCTATGGCGACAAACCCAAGGAAACTGCCAAGGTCAAGGCTGTCAAGGATGTCGTAAAGGTGGACCTTGAAATCCCCGGATGCCCGATTTCAAAGGCTGAAGTTGAATCCATCATCAGGCATCTGGCATGGGGCATGCCCTTTTCCTATCCGGTCTATCCGGTTTGCGTGGAATGTAAACAAAGATTTACCACCTGCATGTTTGAAAAAGGCCTGATGTGTCTCGGTCCGATCACCATGGCAGGCTGCAACGCGCCCTGCCCTGCCGGCGGATTGGGCTGCTGGGGATGCCGGGGTCCGGCAAAAGACCCGAATTATGAATCATTTTTTGCAATCGCCCGGGAAAGAGGATTTTCAACTGCTGAAGTGAATGAGCGCTTAAACTTTTTCGGCGGATTCCAGGAGGTAAACGCAAAATGAAAAAAATAGACTTAAATGTGGATGTCCATCATCTGACGCGAATAGAGGGACACGGCAACATCAAAATCGCGGTTGAAAACGGCAAGATCAAGGACGCCCGTTGGGACGTTGTGGAAACCCCCCGGTTCTTTGAGGTGATGCTCAAAGACAAGCATTACACATCCGCCGGGATACTTGCCGCCAGAATCTGCGGCATCTGTTCCATCAGCCACTGCCTGGCCAGCCTTCTGGCCACTGAGCAGGCCTTTGGTGTGACGGTTCCTGAGGATGCCAAAAAAATCCGCATGATCGCCAAACACGGCGAAATGCTCCAAAGCCATGTGCTGCATTTGCTTTTCCTCGTTGCGCCGGATTTTTTTGAAGAACCCAGCGTCATTCCCCTGGTGGAGAGAACGCCCGAAGTCATCACCATCGCCAGACGGTTAAAACTCTTTGCCAACCGTCTCTGCGACGCCATTGCCGGAAGAACAACTCACCCTGTCTCTCTGCAGGTAGGCGGCGTCACGGCGGTGCCTTCCCAAAAGGAACTGATCGGATTCAGGGATGAGCTTGAGCAGATCATCAATGACCTGCAAAAAGTGGCCGCCCTGTTTGCCACGCTCCAAATGCCGGACTTTGTCCGAGAGACTGAATTTGTTTCCCTCAAAGGCGAAGCAGAATACCCGGCCATGGGCGGCAAAATTATGACCAGCGACGGCATCGTTCGTTTGGACAAGGAGTACAAAGACGTTACCAATGAATATGTGGACGCCAACAATACATCCAAATGGACCAAACTCTCCAGGGAATCTTATGCGGTCGGAGCTCTGGCGAGGTTTAACAACAATTACAGCCTGCTTCACCCTGAAGCCGTCAAGGTGGCGGAAATGTTTGGTTTAAAGCCTGTCTGCCACAACCCGTTCATGAACAATGTGGCCCAGCTGGTGGAATCTTTTCATTCAGCCTATGAAATCATGAGGCTCATCGATGAGGTCACAGCAGGCAGGATCAAAAATACAATGGCAGAATTTAAACCGACCGCCGGTGAAGGCGTTGGCATTGTCGAAGCGCCCCGCGGTATTTTGTTTCATCATTACAAATATGACGGAAATGGGAGAATTGAAAAGGCCAACTGCGTGGTCCCAAGCACCCAGAACAATGCCAATATCCATTATGACATGAAGAGCCTGGTGGAAAAATTCGCAGTCAAAGGAATGACCGACGAAAAACTCGAACTGCTGAGCTCCATGCTGGTTCGATCCTATGATCCGTGCCTGTCGTGTTCGGTGCATTAAAAATTCAGGCGCCCCGCTATGCGCGACGCCTGAATTTTTATAATTTAGTCATAGAGTTGATGAAAGGATTGATAACCCGTGCTGGATATAACACCATTAAAACCAAATTTTGATTTAAGTAAAGCCATTCAGAAAGAAGCGCTGGCGGATAGCTGCATGTGCTGGACATGCAGCTCCTGCGACGGGGAGTGTCCGATCAATATCGCCACCAACAAACTGCGCCCTCAAAAAATCGTCCATATGGCATATGTGGGATTATTGGAGGAACTGCTTTTGCTTCCGGAGATCTGGTACTGCCTGACCTGCCGCAAGTGCAATAGAACCTGCCCGAATAAGGTAAAACCGGCGGATTTAATCCAGTTTGCCCGGCGGGAGCTGGCCCGCAGAAAAACCGTATCCTATGAAACCATCCAGAAATATCAGGAATTTTTCAGCAAACTGCAGCGGGTCCGATGGCATGCGACGGCCGCCTGCATGGCCAACGATCTGACGGAAATATCAGATGAAACATGGAACAAGTGGCTCTCGACCCCGGCCCAAAAAGCCGATTCCAAGGTTCAGCCGGGCAAATTGTCCGCAATGATCAAAGAGAAGGCATCCGATGCGCATACGCACTCCTGTTTCACCTGCTCGGAATGCAGCAACGTCTGCCCCATATTTTTTGAACGGAATGCATTCGATCCACAGCTCATCATGCGTATGGTCAACCTCGGCCTGATTGATGAGCTGCTGCAGTCGCCCTCTCTCTGGCTCTGTCTTGAATGCGAGCGTTGCAGCGAAGCCTGCGGACAGCTGGTGAAACCTCATCAGATTATCAAAGGCTTGAAGGAGATGGCTAAATTAAGGGGAGTCGTGGACGCCTATTTCCCATCCCGGCTCGAGCGGGCGAATCAACTGGTTTATGAACGCTATATTGAGGGTATCAACTCAATCTTCGGATTTAAATGAAGGAGATGGCAAAAAATGACAGTAATATTTACGCATAAAGAAAAAAAATATGAAACAGACCCCATGGGTTTCATTGCGGATTTTCAAGAATGGGATACGGATTTCGCCGAAGGATTGGCTGGAAAGCTCAAAATGCCGACGCCGCTGACCAGGGAACATTGGGATGTCATTGATTACATCCGGGAAACGTTTGTGCAGACCGGCCGTTGCCCCACAATTTTTGAAACCGCAAAAAACACGTCCCTCCACCGCCGGATTTTGAAAAAGCTCTTCCCAACCGGATATCTTCGGGGCGCCTGCCTGCTGGCCGGGATCACATACAAAGAAGGATTTGTCAGACAGAAAGAACTGTCAAAGGTCACATCGGATTTTCATCATGGGATGTCGGATAAAGTTTACCGGGTGGATGTCAGGGGATTTCTGGTTGATCCGATGGAATGGAATGAAGCCTACGCGGAATACAAAGCCTTTGAAATGAAAATTCCCGGCGGGAAGCTATCCAAGCGCCACTGGGAAGTCCTTCATTTTCTGAGAAAGAGTTATGAACAGACCAAAATCGTTCCCACCATCCACGAAACATGCGATTTCTTAAACATTGAATTCGACGAACTCGAGCAATTGTTCCCCGACGGCTACCATCGCGGCGCGGTCAAAATAGCAGGGCTTAAAGTCCGATAACCAGATCATAGCGCTTGGATCTGGCACATAATTTTTTTCTTAAAAATCTCCCCCTAACCCCTCTCAAGAGGGGAATTAAAGTCCCCCTTTTAGTTGAAAGGGGGATTGAGGGGGATTTCAAGTGATATGATCATAAATCCATATTGGAATAAGATAAGAAAAAAAGATCGCCCAACCCCCTGCTCTCTTTAAGCTAATCTTTTAATATCGTGATAAAGCACGCCTTGTCCCTGGAATCCTTTGCGGCTGCCGGTTGACTTGACGTCACCGTATCCGGCACCGGGCCGGTGGGGCCGTAGAACGGATCTTCCTTTGTGTTGTCCAGATCAATTTCCTTGAGCTTATAGTAATAGGCGGTCTTGCCGTCGAGCGCCGCATCGCAATCCGTAAACGAGTACCGGGCGCCCATGGCTTCCATGATTGCTTCGGACCGGGTGTAGCTGCCCGGAACCAATTCATATGTTCCGTCTTTCTCCGTGCTGCGCCAGAGCTCAAATCCTATGGTGCCGATTTCCGTGGCCGTCTCCCAGGAAATCTCAATACATCCGTCAATCACTTCGGCGGTAAATGATGCCAGCGTGATGGCCAGAGGTTGATTGATGCCGCCCAGGACGTATTCAGGATTGGTTGGAGGGGAACCGTATTGAGCCTGATCAAACAATTCCAATCTCAAGGATCCAAAATTCCAGTTTTCTTCAGGTGAACCTGGGTCTTCCCATGTTCCATAACAGTATTCAGGACGCCGGGCTAAACCGATCTCGGGATTGCCCGGTGTTCCGTCGGCATTAGCCGGCACGCTGGGATTGCCGCTGTAATAATAAAATAAATCATAATTCGGTTGATGTACAGCTCCATCCCAGTCAGTCACAAAAACTCCCCAGTATCGATAATAATCTATGGACGACCATCCGGCAGGCGGGGTCAGTCCATTGGGAGTCTGATAGGAATATGGCGTAAAATCCCAGAGATCCGGCGGATAGACAGGGGATTCATCCAGCCGGTATATATGAAGACCGGAAAACGTAGTGCCCCAATCCCCTGAATATTCCGTAGCGAACATGTAGTCTGTATCCGGTGATTCTGCCGCCAGTTGCACGGAAACACTGCTGCCGGCAACACCATCAGAATAATCATATGCGCTGTCGTCGCCGATGGGAGCTGATGAGCAGCAACGGGCGCCTCGTACGGCGACAGAATCAGCCGCTCCGAAGCCTGACATGGTTCCATCATTACTGTTTCCAGAATAATCCGGACAGATCAAATCTCCGGTTTCCTCGTCAAATCGCCAATAACCCATGAGCCGGCCAAAATCACTTTCGCTATTGGTGATCTTCTTACACATGGTGTCGCGTATTCTGGATTGACTTCTGGCCACATCCCAGACACGGACTTCATCGATCATCCCTTCAAAATCAGTGCCGATGGTCAGATTGGCTCCTGTTGGATTTCCGGACTGTCCTCCGCTTCCGGTATTGTCCAGAATGCCGTTTATATATAAACTCATAACTCCCCCGGTATCCCAGGTGGCGGCAATGTGATACCATGTATAAGCATCAAGAGAAATTGTGCTTGTCACTATCGTCGGAGGGCCGAAATTCGATAACGAAAATAAAACATTACAACTACTGTCGATGGAAAGCGAATATCCGTTTGCCCCATTCACTTTATTTATAATACCGGCATTCTGACAATTAATTATATAAATCCATGCTTCAAGGGTCCCATCAGTAGTCAGATCAAGGGAAGCATGATCGGTAACATCTACATAATCATCCACGCCGTCGTATATAATGGTATTTCTCGGATCCTGATCAGCGCCGAGAATGAATTCGGTGCCGCTCAATCCGGTTCTGGTGAGGGTATCTTCTTCAGTATCCAGTGTCGCATGGCTATCCTTCCAATTTTCGCAGTTGTGATTCCTGTAATCCAGCTCAAGCGCGTCTTCATTGGTGATGCCCGGATATCCCAAATAATTGTAGACTATTTTATACGTTGGATCAGTGCCGCCGGTCATAAAAACTCCCCAGTAATGGGGGGCTGATTTAAATGATTTCTGGCCAATGGGTGCGGTGGCAGGCGTGGGCGGACCATCCACCCGATACACCTGAAGGCCGGATCTAAGCGGTACGGACCAGGTTCCTCCGTCCCCTGTTACAGTTATATAGTCTCCATTTGGGCTCGTCAGATTACGGGTAAAATCTTCGGGATCAATCCCGGTATAATCCCAGAGACTGGCATCCCCCATTGGCGCTTCAGAGCAAATCCGGGTGGCATTGGTGGCTCCGTTATTCCCGTTTGGGGATGTATCCATGCAGGGACCGCTTTCCTCATCAAACCGCCAGTAGCCAACCAGGTTAGCTTCAGTTCCGGTCAATTTTTTGCACATGTAATCCCGAATCTGTATTCTGGTTCTGTCTGTGCTCCACACGCGAACCTCGTCCATAACGCCGCGAAAATTCACTGCAGGGGTCAGGATGTCCCGAGTCCCAAACACCAGGTCGTCGTTATTTATTCTCGCACCGCCACCGATATCGATAATTCGAGCAGCCTCAACGAGCCCATTGATATAAATAATCATCTTGACTTCTTTGGCGGCATTCCACACACAGGCGACATGATACCAGTGATTTAATTTCAATGACTCCCTGGTTGCCGTGAGCAAGTACCGGGCGCCCGCGCTGTTTTCAATTACGAACCCGATGGCTGCGGATGTCCCCCCGGTGAACACATTGCTTCCGCCGCCAAAACCGAACCCATAGCATATCCCATTTGCGGAAGACCCTTTAAAAACAACGCCTGCGTCAGGGACAAATGCAGTTTGGGGGTAAATCCATGCCTCCAGCGTACCCGCAGCACTCAGATCTAAAGAATCATCATCTCCCACCGAAACATAGTAACTGCTCGTATCCGCCTGGGGGAATTCCAGTGCTTTCTGTTTGGCAACAGTTTCAACCGAGGCGCAGGTCGAGGTATTGTTGGCTAAAACAGGGTCGGATGTTGTGCTTGTGATTGATGCCGTGTTGGATGATAAAAATCCAGCCGGCACATTGGCATAAATTTTTACTGAATGAGTTTCAGCCAGAGACATGTCCCCCAATGACAAGGACAACTGGTGATCTCCGCCATCAGGCAGGCTTACCCTGGTTCCGCCATCCACCGAATATTGAATCGAACTCAAGCCATCTGTAAAAGGATCTGTAAAATCATCTTCCAATACAACATCCTCTGCCGGATTCGGGCCGTTGTTGGTCACTGTGATCACATAAACCAGCTGCTGATTCCCCGGGACCAGCCCTTCACAGGTTTTGACCACCTCCACATCCGCCTCGTAGGCGAGATAATCGACCGTTGCCTGGACTGAATCCGATATAATCGAATCCGCAGTTGCATATGCCGTATTGATAATAGGAAGGCCAACATCAACATCCTTTACCGTATAAGCAGCCGTGCAGGTGACGTGCTCCCCGACATCGAGGTAGTTGTCGTGGTCGCCGATGGCGGTCAGATCCTGGCAGCTTTCACTTTCAGCGATGTCGTCAACGACGGTCACAGGTCCCTTCAGCGGCGCATACCCGGTGTTTGCAACCGTATACGTATAATGCAAGACCTCCCCTTCCTGTGAATAATGATCCGCTTCCGCGATTTTGACGATAACCAGTTCAGCGGTGGCATAGGTGGCACTGCCTGTATCCGTATAGGGCGTCCCGCTGTAAGTTCCGCTTGCCTGTGCCGTATTGACATGTGTCCCCAGTGAGGCGGCAATTGGAAGCGAAACATAATTAACACTCCCCCCAACCGGCAGGGAAGTCGCCCCCCATGAATAAATTACCGTCCCTCCCGGCGGATCCGTTATTGTAACATCGGTCAAAGGCACATCGCCCGTATTCTCTACAGTGAATTTGTAATAGACATTACCCCCTTCCGGAACGGCGACATAGGATCGCCATGAGCCATCCAGACCAGTAGACGACACTTGCTTCAAAATGCTGATGCCCGGGATAAGGTCGCGCACGGTGATGTTGGCGGAAGCCCGGTTCTTGTTGTCCGGCGGGATGCCTGTACACGTGATAGGATCAGTTGTATTAATATGCAACACATTGTCTGCCACAGTGCCCATGACATACACTTTCGCAGTACAGATCTCTCCTGGCGCCATTGTGGGTTTCGAAAAATTTATTTCCTGCTGAAGGTGATCTGCGGTAAGCGTGGAGCCATCGCAAGTCACCGGTTGATGGGCAGGGTCGCCGGAATTATTGTAAATTTGTAGAACGCCCGGCAAAATGTCTCGAAAATAAACGTTTTGCAGAGTCTGGCTGGCATTGGGAGAGCTTTGGGTATTGCTGATGGTAAAGGTCAGCAACGAAAGCCTGGAAACATCCGGAGAGCCGGGATTTGTGACCAGGATCGAATCAGGGTCAAAGTATTTGGTAAAAATCGGCGGCGGAGTGCAAGTGACGCCTGAGAAGGTGATGTTATCAAAACATAAGCGGCTGTCATTATCAGTCCCTACCGGCTGTATTCTGAACGTCGTGATTCCTGATGTGTTCGTTTTTCCCGTAAAATCAAGCTGGTTCACACCGGCATGCGTATGCCAGTCCTTATCATTGGTTATAGACAGGTCGTCGCCATTCTGCTGCGCCCCGAATCCATTATTATAGTATATCTTAAGCTTCGTAGCGCTGTCATTGTCCTGTCTCTTTGCCGCAAAAGACATTTTAATTTGAGAATAATTTCGCGTGTCAATATTAAATTCAACATAATTGCCGGCGCTTCCAGTGGCCCATATCTCCCAGGAGTGGCCGTCACCCGATCCAGTGCCGGCTATTGTGGTTTGGCTCGGGATTCCGGCATCGGCCGTCGCCGTCAGAGTACTGGAATGTTGAACTGTCGGGCATCCTGCAGTTGTTCCGACTTGTTTGTCCGGCGGGTTTGTGGCATGGTTCGGCACCTGCCACTGGGCGATGACCGGTACAGAAACGCATGTATTGGTTGTATTTCCTACCGTCAAGCCGCTACTTGCTGTCAGCCCTGTATTGGTTGTGCCGTTAATGTATAGAGGGTCGGTGGTGTTGGCAAAGGTCTGAATCTGTCCGGATGGCGCCGTACCAGTAACGTCCAATTTGATGGTGCCGGTGCCGTGGGCCGCAATCGTAGCATTTGTAATCCATACGGCGGTCGAACCCGAGACACCACCCGTAAACGTCCATGACGTGCCGCAGCCATAAATTTCAACATTTGGGGTGGTTGCCACGACAATGCCTGCAGGAAATGTATCCTTCAAATAGACGCCTGAGATGATGTTATCGGTGGGATTGGTTATAATAAATGTGAGCGTGGATATGCCGCCGGAGGATATATTGTCCGGTACAAAATTTTTGGATACCTGGATTTGGGCGGGGTCCGTGATATATGCCACCCGGGCGGATGCATTATAATCGCTGTTGTATTGATAGCTTTCATTAAAAAAATTGTAAATCAGGGGCGAAATGTTCACTGGATTTGGAAGCGGAGAACTTGGTAGTTTAAGAACTTTAAATTTTAAGGTGGTTGTTACCGTTCCGCCCGCCCTGTAATCATAATAACCGCCGACGCAGGAGCGGTAATTGGGATCATTTGGATCATTTTCCCACCCGCAGGCATCCGCATATGCTTTATAAGGGCTTGTAACATAAGGAGAGTTTACCATGGTGTAGGTGGTGTTTACAGAAGTTATGCTGAACACACCGCCCGGCAGGGCAATAAATTGCTCAAGCTGCCCATACCCTTGCGGGTAAGTGGTTCCGGTAAGCACGATGGTATGAGTCACGTTTGGATCAACCATCAGGTTTATAGCCCCACCAGGCGGAATTATGGCGCCATCCAAAGTAAAAGCAACTTCCGAATTCAGGGATTCGGAGGTCAGGCGCTCCACATAAAGTTCCCGTGGCGTGGGTGTAGACACGCCAGGCAGGCCGCTTGCCGTAACGTTGATGTGATATCGCCGCGCCGTATCATAAGCTGCTGCGTTGCGGGTGACCTCAACCGTAAAATATGCGTCCTTGTAACTCCCTCCCACAATTGTCCCAATAGCAGCTGTTGTCGGCGTTGAAGGATACAAGTTGATATTGGTGTTTGTGGAATCCCACACAAAGGCGGCAACCACATTGGTCGCATTCGTTGTCCCGGTATTGTGCACGCGCACCCCCACCGGAAACTGATTGGGCCCAACGTTGACATTGCTGCTGTCAAGCCCGATGATATTCCAGGTAATGGGTTCAACTGTGAGATCTGCCGCCGCCGGCATGGCAGAAAACACTATGATCCCGGCAATGACGAGCAGCGCTGATATCATCGCCCGCCATACATTTTTTAAATTATTCAACATAATTTGACTTCGAGTAATTTTATTTAGCTTGTTTATAAGAAATATGAACAGATTGTGATCATTAATGGAATTGACGCGCAATAGAGGGGGGATCGTTGCAAATGGCTGCACTTTCACTCTTCTAATACGGCTTTGTCAAATGCATGCATCACTTCATGGCGATGACATACATATTTCAGTAAATTTAATTTTTCAATTTAATATTTTAATGATGATTAAACCAGATTCCAGATTGAACTTGTAAAAAGCAGACCGTAGATATAATTGAAAAGCATATCATATGGCAAGGGTGACTGAACAAGTAGATCATTATGGGAGAATTTATGGCAAAGTTGAGTCAGATTGCATTTTTTTCAAGGGAAATGAGAAGTCATTGGCTATTGATTTTTTGCATCATTTTGGCGTCTGCGACAGCCGGGCTGTCATGGCCCCGCGTGGCATCAGCCGCGCCGGACCCCGGCGTGATCAGCGGAACCACAGCCACCTTCAAGGGAGATCAGCATCTGGGGATTCAGGGAAAAAACAGTTCCAGCACATCGCCTCCCAATGATTTTTCTACTCAATCCATTGCTACATTATATGTCAATAGTCTTACCAAAGACATCATGTCTTCATCGCCATACTTGGCCGGGATATGGATGTCTTATGCAGGCGCCTCTGGAACCAACGGGGGGGAAAGACAACCCGGTAACCCAGGAGAGACAGGGAAGCAACTGTCTATCGAATATGATGGCGGCGGATTCACCTTGCAGAATGGATCCTATGGGGGCGGGAACATTCATCTTGAAAACGCTGGCGGCACTGGCGGTAATGGCGGCGATGCGCCTTATCAAACTGCAAAAGACGAAACCGGCGGTAAAGGTGGTGATGGTGGGGATTGCGGAAATCTTAGCGTTACCAGCCATTCCGGTTCTATCGTATATCAGGGAGAAGATGGAGTTGGCATAGTTGTGATGAGCACCGGAGGCAAAGCCGGCCATGGAGGTGATGCCACCACCGGCGCTGTCAATAAGGCAACAGGCGGTGCGGGTGGTATTGGCGGGGATGGCGGAGACATAACAGTGGACAATAACAGCCCCATCACCCTGTCGTCAGGATCAGGTATTAATGTATACAGTACCGGAGGCGGCGGTAATTATGGTAATGAGGCCGGTGGTGAAGTGGCCTACGGCGGTGCCGGCGGCAATGGCGGGGCGGGGGGCGATCTGATGGTCACCAACAGAGGCAGCATTACTGTTACGGGAAGTTCTTATGACCAACAGCACGGCATCTATGCGGTCAGCCAAGGCGGTGATGCGCTTAACCGCACTGGCGCTGACCATGAAAAAAAGGATACCAGCGGAGGATTCGGCGGCGGTTCGGGTGGCCATGGCGGCGCGGGTGGCAAGGGGGGTGCGGGCGGCGCGGTAACAATAAAAAATTATGGCGTCATTAATGTCCAGAACAGCACATCGGACGGCATCTATGCCCTCAGCAAGGGCGGCAAAGGCGGAACTGGAGGCGAAGGCGACGGACTTAAAGGCGTAGGCGGGCCGGGTGGCGGCGGCGGGGCCGGTGGCACAGTTTCAGTGACAAATAATGACGGCGCCGACATTACCACAGCCGGCAATGATTCTAATGGTATCCTGGCTGTAAGTTTAGGCGGCAGCGGTGGAGATGGCGGAGAAGGCAATGGCGTTGCGGCCGACCCCGGAGCCGCCGAAATGAGCGGAAAAGGTGGCCTGGTGACGGTCGGCAACAGCGGCGCAATCCTGACAAAAATGGATTCCTCAAGAGGGATCTTTGCCCAGAGCGTGGGCGGTTTCGCGGGCAGTGGCGGCGATATCGGTTTTGCTATCGGCGGCTATGCCGCCGACGGCGGCAGCGGCGGAGACGGCGGCGGCGTAACGGTCACCAACACTGGGGGCGTGACAACCAAAGGAAAGGATTCCGAAGCATTGTTCGCCCAAAGCGTGGGCGGCGGCGGCGGAGCCGGCGGATCGGACGTCGGGATTTTTACCATGGGCGGCGATGGCAATGCCGGCGGAAAGGGAGGTATGGTAACAGTTACCAATTCCGGTAAACTGGAAACCGCAAAGGACGATGCCGATGGTATCTTTGCCCAGAGTGTGGGTGGCGGCGGTGGGAACGGCGGCGCAACAGGGTCCATCAGCGTCGGTTTAAGTGTGTCCATGGGAGGTAATGGCGGCACAGGAGGTGACGGCGGCAATCTTAGCGTGACCAGCAGCAATGCCGTTGACACGTCAGGGAAAAATGCTTCCGGGATTTTCGCTCAAAGCGCGGGCGGCGGTGGCGGGAACGGCGGTTATGCCGTGAGTGCAGCGGCAGGACCCAGTTTTACCACCAGCATTTCACTGGGCGGCAGCGGCTCCAGCGGCGGGGCTGGAGGTACTGTAAATGTGAACAGTCAGAGCGCCATTCATACCCAGGGAGAAAATGCTTATGGCATTTTTGCCGAAAGCCTTGGCGGCGGCGGCGGGAACGGCGGATTCAGCGTTTCAACCACGGCCTCTGTAGCTGCCAGCCATAACATCAGTCTGGGCGGCAAGGGCGGTGACGGCGGCGGCGCGGACAGCACCCACACCCAAAAGGTGACTGTGACTAACAACGGAAACATCACTACCGGAGGCGTCAATGCCAGCGGCATTTTGGCCCAGAGCATCGGGGGCGGCGGCGGTGCCGGGGGATTTTCCGCCACCGGCTCCCTGACTTCGACCAGGAATACCTCTTTTAGTTTGGGCGGCTCCAGCGGCGGCGGCGGCAGCGGCGGTGAAGTCAATGTCACCAATAATAACGCCATTGTCACTTCCGGTAAAATGGCCACGGGCGTTCTTGCCCAGAGCGTGGGCGGCGGCGGCGGAAACGGCGGTTTCAGTTTAAACTTGTCTGCCGCGCCCATTCAGGGCGGGATGTCCCTGGGTGGTTCAGGTGACAAAGACAAAAGCGGCGGAAGCGGGGGTTATGTTAAAGTCAACAACAATGCAGGTATTACCACCGGTTCAGCCGGCATGGCCTGCGGGGACAGCGCCGCCTGCGAAGATCCTGACGCTGACCCGAATCTTTGCTCCTGCGGGCTTTCTTATGGGATTCTGGCCCAGAGTATCGGCGGCGGCGGCGGGGCCGGCGGATACAGCTTTACGGGCGGCATCGGCATCGGGGCCTTTGACTTCTCTCTGGGCGGCACCGGCGGAAAGGGCGGCTATGGCGGACTGGTCGATGTATACAACTACGGCGTCCTTGAGACCTATGCCAATGGCTCCCATGGGATTCTGGCCCAGAGCGTGGGCGGCGGCGGGGGCGCTGGCGGTTCTGCCACATCGGTTGCCATGACCTTTGCGTTTTCAGTTGAGGATATCCCCATCCCGAGCGCCGGATTTACACTCGCCATCGGCGGCAAGGGCGGCGGCGGCGGGGGCGCGGACAGCACGCACACCCAAAAAGTCACTGTCAATAATTATAACAACATTCTCACCAACGCGGAAGGGTCCACCGGCATTCTGGCCCAGAGTATCGGCGGCGGCGGCGGGGACGGCGGCTGGGCGGCGGCCGGGTCCGGGAGCATTTCAGAAGGCGAAACCGTTTCCGTCAATGTTGCGGTGGCTCTGGGCGGCACCGGCGGCACCGGCGGCAAGGGCGGCGAGGTGCAGGTCATCAATTCCGGGACCACGCAAACCAAAGCTAAAAATTCCCCTGGCATTCTGGCCCAGAGCATCGGCGGCGGCGGCGGCAATGGGGGCTTAAGTGCAGCCGCAACCATGTCATACAGCAGCAAAGAGTCCGCGACATTCAACAGCGCGGTCAGTATCGGCGGATCAGGCGCCAATGCCGGACCTGGGTCAAAGGTTACCGTCACATCCTCCGCGCCGGTGAACACAATGGGAGATGAATCAACTGGGATTGAAGCCCAGAGCATCGGCGGGGGCGGCGGCAACGGCGGCGCCAGTATCACCGGATCTCTGTCATTGGGCAAGAGCCCGGATACAGCTCAACTACAAGAGAGCATCGGCGGCAAGGCTGGCGGCGGCGGCAACGCGGATTCTGTCACCGTCAGTCTCACCGGTAACGGCAATGTCACTACCAAGGGCAAAGAGGCCATGGGCATTCTGGCCCAGAGCATCGGCGGCGGCGGCGGCGAAGGCGGCATGAGCTTTAACGGGCAATTTGCCAATAATAAATCAAAAAACATGTCTTTTTCCGTTGGCGGTTTGGGCGGCAAAGGCGGCAATGGCAGTGGCGTGACCGTTTCATCCAGCGATAATACTTCGGTCTCCACCTCAGGAAGCGATTCCCATGGCATCATGGCCCAGAGCATCGGCGGCGGCGGCGGCGAGGGCGGTCTAAGCGGCAACGGGTCCTTTTCTATTCGTAAAGGCGAGGGAGATTCTATTGCGTTTAAACTGGCAGTCGGAGGGACCGGCGGCGCAGCCGGCAATGGAGGCGCTGTGACGATGAGGGACGCCTATGCCGACATCTCCACTTTGGGTGACAACTCTTGCGGCATCTTTGCCCAGAGCATCGGCGGTGGCGGCGGTGAGGGTGGTGGCGCCTTTACCGCAAATATAGCCTGGAGCCCTGATGATAAATCCGACCATACCCCTGATGGGGAAGACGAGGTAGAATTTGAACTGGGAGTCACCGTTGGCGGCAAAGGCGGGGGCGGCGGTGCCGGCGGCACCGTTGCGCTAAATAACTATGGCAACATAAACACTTCCGGAGATAAATCCCACGGTGTTTTTGCCCAGAGCATCGGCGGAGGGGGCGGGGCCGGGGGGGAAGCCAAGGACTTTGCGCTGGTGATTACCGACCCTTCCTTTGCCCCTGAGGCACTCACCGGCATGACAATAACGGTGGGCGGGGATGGCGGTTCAGGCAATTACGGAAGTACGGTAAATATCAATAATTTCGGCGCCATTACCACCTACGGGGATTATGCCAAAGGCATTTTAGCCCAGAGCATTGGCGGCGGCGGCGGCGAGGGCGGCTCCACTGGAGGCAAAATAAGGCGTACAACCGTATTACCGGACGTTCTTTCGATTTCCGTGGGAGGCACCGGCGGCGGCAGCAGCATCGGCGGTGAAGTGGATGTCACCAACAACGGCACAGTGACGACTTTCGGGGAAGGCGCATATGGGATCCAGGCTCAGAGCATCGGCGGCGGCGGCGGCAATGGCGGGGAAGGTGAAATGGGCCTGCTGACCTTATCCTTAGCCCTCGGGGGGTATGCCGGCTCCGGCAGTCATGGGGGGCTGGTGAATGTGATCAATTCGGGCGCAATCGATACTTCCGGCGACGGGGCGCATGGGATTTTTGCTCAGAGCGTTGGCGGCGGCGGCGGAGTCGCAGGGAATGTTGCCCGGTTTGCCCTGATCGAAACCGAAGAGACTGAAGTTTCTATCGGCATCGGCATCGGCTGGGCGCCCGCCAAAGGCGGCCACGGCGGAGACGGCGGGAAGGTTGTGGTCGCCAACAATTCGGATATTACCACACGGGGCGCCAGCGCTTACGGCATCCTGGCCCAGAGCGTGGGCGGCGGCGGCGGCGCCGGCGGTGAAGTGGGGTATGGCCCCGGCGCTTATTTCAATTATTTGATGGGCAGTGTCGGCGGGGACGGCTATGGCGGCGAGGTGGATGTCAACCACAACGCCGGCAAAATCACCACCCTGGGAGAAGATTCCATCGGCATCTTTGCCCAAAGCGCCGGCGGGACCAATACCGGCGGGACTGTGGACATCGGGGTCTCCGATGATGTCATCTGCTCCGGCGCAGATTCCTATGGCATTGTGGGCCAGAGCATCGGAAAAGAAGGCAACGGCAATGTCTGGGTCACCATTGCCTCTGGCGCTACTGTTCAATCCGGCGACGGCGGTGCCGGGGTGAAGTTTATGGATGGCGCCTCCAACCACTTGAAAAACAGCGGCACATTGGCGAGTTCAGACGGAATATTCGGCATGGCTGTTGAAAGTGTCGTCACCGGCGGCGGCGCTAAAACGCCCGGAAACGAGACCATCGAAAATTACGGCCTTATTACCGGCATGGTGGATCTGGGCGGCGGCACGAACTCATTTCACAATTATTCGGACGGAACGTTTGTATCCGGTCCTAATATCAACCTGGGCGCTAATAACCTGTTCACCAATGAGGGCGTCATCAATCCCGGCGGCACTGAAGGAATTCATTCGGTGCTGACCGGCAATTTTACCCAAACGGACACCGGCATTTTCCAGCCCACCCTTTTCAGCAACGGCTATAATGGTCAACTTCAAGTCATGGGCACGGCCAGTTTAAACGGCGCCCTGGCGCTGACTTATGGATCAGACCCGTTTACCGCTGCCAAAACCTATAATGTTCTAACAGCCAATGCGGTGCAGGGCCAGTTTTCTGATGAGATTAACCCTGCCCCGCTGTTGAATGTGACCACCAGTTATCAGGCAAAGGGAGTCCAGGTAACTGTCACTCCCCAGAGCTTTACCACCGTGGCCCAGAACACTCACGAAATTGAATTGGGAGCATATCATGACAACGTTTTAACTTTAGCTGACCCTGATTTTCGAAGAGCGCTTGGCAAATTCCAAACCTCGAATGCTTCTGGCTTCA
The DNA here is from genome assembly GCA_025453995.1 of Desulfobacterales bacterium. Taxonomy (GTDB): domain Bacteria; phylum Desulfobacterota; class Desulfobacteria; order Desulfobacterales; family Desulfosalsimonadaceae; genus JALOPH01. Next base: position 3,958 of record JALOPH010000011.1, on the reverse strand, counting down.
AGTCAGCATTTGCCAGTTTCAGCCCGGCAGTTTATGACGCGAACACTTATACTACCTACAATGTTTCACGCCAGTATGTCCGAACGATTCAGGAGCGGATACACAAAGTGCGGCAGATTTCTTTTTCTCAAGACTCATCGATTCAGGCATCTGACGAGAAACCATTGAGTGTGGCAGCCAACGATTCTGACACCAGCACGGCCTTGGGCAGCAGAGGGGTATCATACCAAAAACAGCTCAGGGTTTCGCTCGGTGGGTTCGGCCAATACGGGGATGCTGACGCATCCGGCGGCTTGAATGGATTTGACTATGACATGGGCGGATTTGCCGTTGGCGGGGATTATGAAGTAAACGACAACCTGGTAATCGGTGCAGGGTTCGGGTTTGCGGATTCCAATATCGATCTGGATTGCGGTTTCGGATCATCCGACATCGACAGTTTTATGAGCTCTGTCTATGGCACATACTTTATCGACCGGGCATATCTGGAAGGCGTCTTCACATACGGCGACCATTCCTACGATAACAGCCGGAAAATCAGCATCAGCGACCTGCAAGGCATTGCTTCAAGCAGTCATGACGCCGATGCCTTCACCGGATTATTGGAAGGCGGGTATACTTTCTCTCTAAACAGTCTTGCAATACAGCCCTATGCCTCTTTATTTTATGCTTATCTCAATGAAGCGGGTTTCCAGGAATTCGGTACGGAAAGTCTGAATATGCATATTGGCAGCAGCAAGACCAATGATTGGGCCTCCGAGCTGGGCCTGAGATTATCCCAGGATTTCAAGACATCCCCAGGCACGCTGACACCTGAATTCAAAGCTGCCTGGCAATATGATTTTGACGTGGACCGTCATACCATGCCGATGAGTTATGCAGGCTCACCTCTGAGATTATCCATAGAAGGCCGGGAACAACCCGGCAGCGCGCTGGTGGGCGCCGGATTAAGATTTACGAGCATTTGCGGCGTCAGCGCTTCCGTGGAATATGACGGCGAGTTTGCGGAAGACTTCAGCGCCAGCGGCGTTTTCGGGCAAATCCAAGTCCCATTTTAGCCAGGGAATGAATTATTGCCAGTGGTTGGATTCAGCAACCAATTTAGTTTAAGCTCCCCGCCCCTTTTGCGGGGAGTTCCATTCTTTAATCACCCTCTCATCCAGATGTGATATTTTTCAAGCCACCTGAGAATCTTTTCAGGCGCATGGGCTTTTTTCCATTCGCCGGCTGCGTATTTATTGGCTTCGGCCATGGTCGGGTATATATGAATGGCGGACAGAATTTTATTAAGCCCCAATCCCTGCTTCATGGCCAAAACATATTCCGCAATGATGTCTCCCGCCCGGGCGCCCACGATGGTGACTCCCAGAATTTTGTCCGTGCCTGGTTTTGTCAGAACCTTGATAAAGCCATGATCTTCAGAGTCGGCAATGGCCCGGTCCAGTTCCTCAATATTGTACCGGGTGAGTTCAAAGGCGATTCCTTTTTCTTTGGCATCGGTTTCATTGAGGCCGACTCGGGCGACCTCAGGGTCCGTGTATGTGGTCCAGGGAATCACGCGATAATCCACTTTAAATGACTTCACGCCCCCGAAAAGCGCGTTGACGGCGGCAAACCACGCCTGATGGGCGGCCACATGGGTGAATTGATAGGGCCCCACCACATCGCCCGCGCAATAAATGGTGGGAATGCTGGTCCTGAGGAACTCATCGGCCTGAATTGTTTTTCTTGGACTTATCTCCACGCCCAGTTCTTCCAGGCCGAATCCGCTGATATTGGCGGCGCGGCCCACCGCCACCAGGATATCGTCAAAATCAACGCAAACATCTCTGCCGTCGCATTCGCAAACCAGGATCTTTCTACCCTCATAGACTTTTACAGCTTTTGCCCGGTGCCCGGTCAGCACCCGGACGCCCTCGCTTTCCAGTTTGCCTTGTATCAAACCGGCCACATCGGCATCCTCCCGTCCCATGACCTGGGGGAGCATTTCCACCTGTGTCACCGTGGAGCCCAACCGGCAGAAAGTCTGGGCCAATTCGCATCCAATGGGACCGCCGCCGAGAACAACCAGACGATTCGGCAATTCCCGGATTTCCCAAATGGTATCTGATGTCAGATACCTGACGCTCTCCAGCCCGGATATGGGGGGCACAAAAGGCCGGGCGCCGCTGGCGATTACGATTCTTTTTGTTGTCAGAATTTTTCCATTAACCTCCACGGAATAAGGCGACACAATTTTTGCATCGCCCGAAATGCATTCCACTCCTAATTGTGAATACCGCTCCACGGAATCATGGGGCTCAATTTTGCCGATGATCTTTTGCACCCTTTCCATGACACGCGCAAAATCAAATTGAATATCGCCGCTGTCAAACCCGAATTCTCCGGCCCGGCGGACATGGGACAAAATTTTAGCCGAACGGATCAACGCCTTGCTCGGCACGCATCCGGTATTCAAGCAGTCCCCGCCCATCCGGTGCTTTTCAATCAGCGCCACTTTGGCCCGAACCGTTGCCGCAATATATGAAGTGACCAGACCGGCCGCGCCCGCGCCGATCACCACAAGGTTATAATCGAATTTTTCGGGACGCGGGTATGTGGCCAGATTCTTTTTCGCCTGGATCATCCCGGTTATTTTATTGGCAATCAAAGGGAAAACCCCCAGCAGAATAAGAGAGAAAATCAAGCCCGGCGATAAGATGCCCGCCAACGAGTCAATTTTGGCCAGTTGTGTGCCGGCATTGACAAAGACAGCAGTGCCGGCCAGCATGCCAATCTGGCTGACGATATAAAACACGCCTGTCCGGATCGGGGTCAGTCCCATGATGAGATTGATCACAAAAAAAGGAAAGACGGGCACCAGCCGCAGGGTGAATAAATAAAAGGCGCCGTCTTTTTTTATCCCCTCATTGATGGCATTGAGCTTATCGCCGAATTTGTTCTGAATATAATCCTTCAATAAAAACCTTGCCGCCAGAAAAGCCAGTGTCGCGCCGATGGTGCTGGCAAAGGACACCAGAATCAAGCCGATCCAGAAACCGAAAATCGCTCCACCCGCCAGTGTCATGACAGCAGCGCCCGGAAGCGACAGGGCGGCCACAAGGATATAGGCCGCCAGATAGCCGGCAATGGTCGTCAGTTGATGGGCGGCGTAATATGTTTCCAGAGCCAGTTGCCGGGATTTGAGATATTCAAAGGTCAGATAACGCCCAAGATCAAATGCAAAAAAAAGGCCCGCCAGCGCTGAAAATATCAGTATGAGAAGTATTCTGTAAAAACCCGATTTCATTTTATTCACCCACAAGTTCGCTTAAAAATACAACATTCCGGACGTGTCGCAGACATCCCGGCAGAAGCCATCGCACGGGATGTTATCCTGTCGGAAAGCCTTACGGCAAAATCTGACATCATGGTCATCATAATCGTTTGAAAAACAGGGATCAAGCATGCAGTTTCGAGGTTAGGAATTTATCGCCTGTTGCACAAAGCTATTTTTTTTCAGATTGACACACAGTCAGCTTCATGCGAAAAACAATCGCTTGCCTATCTGAGTTAATTCTGGAAAGGATAAGCGCTGACACAAAAACCATATCGGAGGTCATAAAGGCATGATCAAAGTAATCCCAAACATACTGACAGCCGCATTGAATAAAACGGATGACCGGAAGGGCATGCCGAGGAGGCAGGATGATGATGTGTGACGCAGCCCGCGGCAGATTCAGATTGTCGATGGTTTGCTTCATGGTAATGGCCGGTCTGATGGGAATTCTGACCGGTTGCGACGGAGGCGGCGGCAGCAATGGCGATGACGAAAATCCGCCGACGGCGGTGATCGATGCCATTGCGCCCAATCCGGCCGATGAAGGCCAACTGGTGACCTTCACCGGACGCGGCAGCGATTCGGACGGCTCGGTTGCCGGATACAAATGGAGCTCCAGCATCAGCGGCGACCTGGACA
>JALOPH010000133.1 GCA_025453995.1 Desulfobacterales bacterium | reverse complement strand
GCAAAAATGACGCCGGGATAAATGCAATTTCAAAAAATGAAAGCATGGCATCCTGTCCCACTTTGGACATCGTCATCCTATATGAGAAATACAGGAACAGAATACCAATGGCGCTGCCCAGGAACCCTTGCAGGAGCGACTCAATATATAACGGATATTTGATGAAGGCCTCATCCGCGCCGACGATCCGCATGATTTCAATCTCTTTGCGACGCGTGAACATGATAATCCGGATGGTATTGGCGACGATCAGGAGTGTGGCGCTGAAAAATATGGCCGCCAGAACCAGGCCGGTCACTTGAAAGAGGTTATACACGCCCGTGAAACGATACAGCCATTTTTGAGCATATTCAACATCCTGCACATGGGGAAGCGCCCGGATATCATTGGCCAGTTGTTCAAGGTCCGCCAGCTTCCGGGAAGACCCCGACAAAATGATTTCCAGGGAATCCGGCAAGGGATTTTCATCAATTCCTTCAAGGAGCGCGGATTGCTGCCCGATTCTTTCTTTAAGGTCTTTCAACGCGGCATCCTTTGAAACAAACCCGATCTCAGCCACGCCTTCAAACTTACCCACCGCACCGATCAATTCCGTCCGGTCCTGTTGAGCGACGCCGTCGTTCAAATAGACGATTATGCGTATTCCCTTTTTCCAGGCATCGAGAAAATCGGTGACATTGATGTAAAAAAGCGCAAAGGCGCTCACGATAAACACGGACAGCGCGATGGTGATGATGCATACCGCGTGCAGGTACTTATTGTTTGCGATATCGATAAATGCCCGTTGAACGGCTGAAGGAAGCATATTGATGTCCTTATCCCACCATCCGGCCGCTTTCAAGCCGGATGAGCCTGCCTTTATGATTCTCGATCATTTCCCTGTCATGGGTGGCGATGATGACCGTGGCGCCCTGTTCATGGGCGGACTTGAGAAGCCCGAAAATATGATTTGCCGAGACCGGATCCAGGCTGCCGGTGGGTTCGTCGGCAATAATGATTTTTGGGTTTCCCACAATGGCCCTGGCTACTGCCACCCGCTGCTGCTCCCCGCCGGACAGCACCGGCGGGAACTCATCCCCCCGGTCGGCGATGCCGACCCGTTCCAAAGCCTTGCGAACCCGGTCGCCGATGTCGCGCGGCTTCATACCCGCGACCTCCAGCACTAAGGAAACATTCCGGAAAACCGTCCGGGTGGGAATCAACTGAAAGTCCTGAAAAACAATCCCGAACCGGCGACGGATCTGGGGAATCTGCTTGCGCGTGATCCTGGCGAAATTAATCCCGTCGATGATGATCGACCCGTCGGAAAGCGCCTCGCCCATATACAGGAGTTTGATCATGGTGGACTTGCCGGCGCCGCTGGGGCCTGTGACAAAGAGAAAATCGTTTTCAAAAACATCCAGCGTCAGATCCACCAGCGCATCTTTTTTCCCGAATCGTTTACTCACCCGAAACATCCGGATGATCATTTCCCTTGTTTTAGGTTTTTCCATGCCGCCCTTAATTCCATAAATAACTATTTTCTATGTTTTTTTGCAAAGAAGAAAAAGTTTAAAGTGCGCTAAAGCTTCGGAGTCGCTTCGCTCCATTATTTTATATATAAATTAGGTAGCGCCCCAGGCGCAGTCCTTAACTTTAGGCACTTCAAACTTTAGGCACTTTGAACTTCTTATGTAACTTTTCCAGCTCGCCCGGGTTACAATATTAACCGTTGACCCCATGCCGTTTTATTGCTATGGTCTGCCCGAGTCAAGGAGTGCTGCCCCCAGTTTTTCTTGCTCCCCCCACTGATTCCATAAAAAAGCTTCTTCCATTTCAGTGGGGGTTATTTATCGAATCCACCCGCGTAAATCAACACTTTTTCAAAGCAAGCATGCGCGAAAAAAGCCCGTTGAAATTGGGAAAACCGCCGTCCGATTCGAGAGTCAAATCCGGGCGGCGATATCGATACGCAGGAAGAATCATTTCTACGCCAAGGAGCTTTTGTGATGAAAGAAGAGCTAATTCGATTGCTGTGCGAAAAGTCATTTCAATTCCATAAAGAGCCTGTCTTCAAACTGGCTTCAGGGAAAATGAGCCATTTTTATATCAACTGCAGACCGGTGACATTAAGCCCCCAGGGAATGTATCTTGTCGGGCATCTGGTTTTTGATGCTGTTAAAGATATCCAGCCCCAGGGTGTGGGCGGTTTGACTTTCGGCGCAGATCCCATAGCCGTGGCCGCCTCTTTTGTCTCCTGGATCAAACAGCAGCCGATAAAAGCCTTTTCCATCCGTAAAACCCAGAAAGACCACGGGATAGTCAAATGGATCGAGGGGGATCTGGGTTCCGGGGACAAGGTCGCCATTGTGGAGGATGTGGCCACCACCGGCGGGTCCGCCATCAAGGCCATAGAACGCGCCCGTTCCGAGGGGCTTATTGTTGAGCGGGTGGTGGTAATGGTGGACCGGCAGGAAGGCGGGGTGGAAAACATCAAGAAATTGGTTCCGGATGTGGTGTCGCTGATTACCAGGGAGGAACTGGTCGCGGCCTCTGGTCAAAAATAAAGTAACATTATATTGTTATAAATGATTTCTATAATAAAAAAATGCCTGCCCGTGATATGGCTTCTCTTTTTTTCCAATCTGTTATCGTGCATGCAGCACCCTGAAAAATTTGATGAAACCGCCTGGCGAAAAAAAATTGAAGGCCAACAGGTTACCGACCTCTACGCCCCGAATATCCAAGACGGCATATTTTATAATCCCTGGGCGCCCATGGAGAAAAAAAGTATAGGCCAATTGTTAAAGTGGCGCCTGTCACGAAAAAACCTGTATACTGAAGAAGAAAAATCATTTCTTCCGGATTTTATTCCCGGTTTGATACAACGCATTTTGACCATGCCACAAGGGGATTTCATCGCCTGGATAGGCCACAGCACATTTCTCATTCGCCACCAGGGCCGGTACTGGCTCACTGATCCCATGTTTTCCGAAAGAGCGCTTGTGCCCAAACGCGTCACCCCGCCGGCCATGACCGCGCAGGACCTCCAAAAGCTTGGCGCCGGCATCCATGTCCTGGTTTCCCATAATCACTATGATCATCTGGATGCGGACAGCATTCAATCCCTGCCCGAAGACTCAACGGTATATGCCCCCGCGGGCCTGGCCGATTTCCTTAAGTCGATTCATGACGGGGAGGTTGTCGAGCTCAACTGGTGGGATAAACGCCGTGTCGGAGATGCCGAATTGGTTTGCCTGCCTGCCCAGCACTGGTCAAGACGCATCGGCCAGCCGTTCAACTCAACTCTCTGGGCCAGTTACATGCTGGTCGGATCAGGATCGAAAATCTACTACGGCGCAGACAGCGGTTATTTTATCGGTTACAAGGAATTCGGCAGGCTGTTTCCGGATGTCGATTATGCGCTTCTTTCAACAACCGCCTATCACCCCAGGTGGTTTATGCACTATGCCCATAAAAATATTGCTGAAACCATCGACGCATTCAATGATTTAGGCGCAAAATATCTGATTCCAACCCAGTGGGGGACTTTCGCCCTCGGGGATGAACCCGCCGGCTATCCCGCCCTTGACCTGAAGCGTCACATCGCGGACAACCGGCTTGATCCGTCACGGTTTATCATCATGGATATTGGCCAGCTTCATGTTCTGCAGTAAGCATGCAGGATTTTGTCAGAATGTTATCTGCTAAGCAAAGGTTTTAGCTTTATATACAAGAAATTTCTATTATAGTGATTGCGGTTGATTCACATACACGGCATTAATTTTTCTTAAAAGCGGGAGGGATTTTATGGCATCTTTCGGTCGTCAGGCGGCAATTTTAATTTCTTGTTTCATGCTGGTTGTATCGCTTTTCAGCTGCGGCAAACCCAAAGAAGGAAAGGTCATCATTTCGGATCAGGAATTTTCAATTCGGCAGGACAGCAAGTATAAACGGAACTGGAATATTGACGCCAAGGGGAAAGTGAAAAATGTCGGTGAAGTGGATGTTAAAAATGTCGTGGTGACAGGATATTGCAGATCCTGTGGAGAATCCGTCATAAGCGGCGAATGGTTTATATCAAATATTGATAAAATGCCGAACCAGAAGGATGTGATTGCCTATCTTCCTGTCGGCGCTGAGGAAGAATTCAATTTTGAGGAAGTCGCTTTTATGATGGAACAAAGCGGAAGAACACCCGATAAGATGCCGGACAAAATGGAATGTGTCATTATATCGTTTGAGACCGTTCAGAAATAAGCTGCATCCGATATAAAGGCCTAATCAATCCACAATATAACTCGCGCACGCATCATCTGATTCCCATACGTTCACTCTGGAAACCGATACCAGGGGATCGGGAATCATACCCTGAAGTTCGTCCGCTATGTGTTTGGCGATAACTTCTGAAGAAGGGTTGCTGTTTTTAAAGAAGGCGATATCATTTAAAAATTTATGATCCAGGGTTTCCATGATGACGGCGAGATGTTTTTTAATTTCGCCGAAATCCATCAACACGCCGGAATTGTTTAATTCTTTTCCGGAAACAAAAACTTCGACTTTCCAATTGTGGCCATGAAGATTTTCACACTTCTGGGTGACCATCTTCAACTGATGGGCCGCTGCAAACTTGGATATTACTTTGAGTTCATACATGATATTTGTCCGATCATCAAAACAGCTGAAAAATAATGCCTCAATGGACCGACTTTCCGGCCCCACCCTTAAACAACCGCTTAATTTTTTTGGTTAATTTTTCGGAATCAACTTTAAGAAACTCCTTGAGCAGCTCCTCCTGGCGCTTGTTGATGCTTTTCGGAGTCGTCAGCTCCACCTGGACAAGCTGATCGCCCCTGGAGTTTGACCGCAATGACGGGAGCCCCTTACCATTTAGCCTGAAGACATCTCCATACTGGGTCCCTTTTGGTATTTTGAGAGCTTCCTCACCGTTTATGGTTGGAACTGTCACCTCATCGCCCAGAGCCGCCTGTATGAATGAAAGCTCAATGCTGCAAATAATATCCAAATTCCTTCTCTGGAAAAATTCATGGGGTCTGACCTGAATGAAGACATAGAGGTCTCCCGGCGGACCGCCGTTGTGTCCTGCCTCGCCTTCGCCCGAAAGCCTGAGCTTGGAACCGGTATCCACGCCGGCCGGAATTTTAATGGATACTTTCTTGTGAACCACCACCTGCTGCCGCCCCCTGCATTCCGGGCAGGGGTCGGCAATCACCCTTCCCTCCCCCCGGCAATTGGGACAGGTGCTTTTGACGGAAAAAAATCCCTGGGTTCTCACGAACTGGCCGGAGCCCCGGCATTGGGGGCATGTTTCAGGATGGGTCCCTGCCTTGGCGCCGGTGCCTTCGCAGGTTTTGCAGGTTTCCATTTTATCTATGCTGATTTCTGTTTCAAGTCCGAAAGCAGCGTCCATAAAATCTATCGCCAGATCATAACGGAGATCGTTTCCCCTCTGCGCAGAAGACCGGGACCGCCGGCCGCCGGACCTGAAACCGAAAAATTCCTCGAAAATATCCCCGAAGCTGGAAAAAATATCTTCAAATCCGGACGGTCCGCCTCCGGAGATTCCTTCAAGCCCCCGATGACCGAACTGATCGTAAACCTGGCGCTTGTTGGAATCGGACAGCACGCTGTATGCCTCAGCGGCTTCCTTAAAATTTTCTTCAGCCTGTTTATCCCCCGGATTTCTGTCCGGATGAAATTTCAATGCGACTTTCCGGTAGGCTGATTTCAACTCAGCGGCATCCGCGTCCCGATTCACGCCAAGGATGTCATAATAATCTCGTTTGGGGCTCATGGATCTCCTTGAATGAAAAGCGTTGACTCACGCTTTTCCTATGGTATGGGATTTTCTATGCCGATACACTAATGCATAAATCGCGATTGTCAATATCAATATGGAACTTGAATTTATCCGGGATATGTTTGACGGGATCGCCCGTCGCTATGACCTGCTCAACCGCCTGCTGAGCCTCCGGCAGGATGTGCATTGGCGCAGAAAAATGGTATCTGCCCTGAATTTAAGCCAAAATGACGCGGTGCTCGATGTGGCCTGCGGCACCGGCGATGTGATCATTGAGATTCTCAAACAATGCAATTGCATTCAACAAGTTGTGGGCGTGGATTTTTCCCTGCGGATGCTTCAAATCGCCAGAAAAAAACTAACCGCCGTCCGCAAGGGCGGCGCAGTACGGCTGATCGCCGGCAACGGCCTTCATCTGCCATTTCCGGAAAAATCTTTTACAGCCGTCACCATCGCGTTCGGCATCCGGAACATCGTGGACCGGAAAACGGCTATACGTGTTTTTTTCGATTGCCTGAAACCCGGCGGGATCTTAGCGGTTCTGGAATTGACCACCCCGGAAAACAGATATCTTCAATCGCTCTATCTACTGTACTTCAAACGGCTGCTGCCGAAAATCGGCGCTTTCTTTTCAAAACACTTGAAAGCATACTCGTATCTTCCTGAGTCGGTAATAGGCTTTCCAGGGGCGCGCGAATTTGCGGGCATAATGAAAGAGGCGGGGTTCAAGAACATACAGTGGCGTCATCTGACCCTGGGGGCGGCTACGCTGTTTGTCGGATATAAACCGACCGAATCAATCGCCCAGTGATATAATTTAACAAAGGTTTAATGATCTTTGTTATTTTGACAATTCTTCCTTAATGGCAAGCCCGATCTTTTCCAAGGTATATGGTTTTCTGATGTATTTCCCAGCCCCTAATCTCTGAACCTCTTGGACCCGGATTGTTTCCGAATACCCGCTCGCAATAATCGCTTTTTGCCCTGGGCGAAATTTAAGAATTTGCTTATATGTATCCAGACCGTCCATGCCGGGGTCCATAATCATGTCCAAAATGATTACATCCACAGAATTCTTTTGCAAATATTCCGCCGCCGCTTCTCCGCTTGCCACTGCGGTCACGGAATAGCCCAATATATTTAACATTGCAGAAACCAATTCCCGCTGATCCCTTACATCGTCAACAACCAGGACGGTCTCCCCCCTGCTCATATAAGTATCAACAGATAAATTGAGTTGTTCTTGGGCCTTTTCTTGCCTGGTTATGGGAAAATAAAGCGTGAATACGCTTCCTTTGCCTTCAGCGCTTTGTACATCAATGTATCCTTTATGGTCCTTGACCGTGCCCCATACCACCGTCATGCCCAATCCGGTTCCGCTTTTTCCCATCTTCTTTTTTGTATAGAACGGCTCAAATATTCTCCGAATATCCTGAGAATGAATGCCATTTCCGGTATCCGAAACTGTAAGGGTGACATAATCACCCTCCTCAATCTTCTCATACCCGGTTACCGGTCTGTCAATATACTGGTTTTTTGTTCCTATGAAAATATTCCCCTTTTCGCTGATGGCCTCTGCTGAATTCAAAACCAGATTCATGATTGTATTCAAAATATGAACAGGAGAGCCTAAAATATTCAGCAGTCCTGCATCAAGACTGGCATTTACCTCAATATCAGGGTGGGATGATTTAAGCTTTTCATACTCCGGGCTTTTCAGATATTCTGAGACAATATCGTTTACATTCAGCACTTCATAAGTTGCAACGCCTCTTTTTGCCAAGGTTAACAAATCCCTGACAATGGCGGCCGCCTTGATGCCCGATTCCTGAATGGCGGCAATCGGCCTGCGCAACGGACTGTTTTCAGGAAGCTGCAGCAACAACAAGTCGGGATAACCCACTATGCCCGAAAGAATATTGTTCAGATCATGAGCCACGCCTCCGGCAAGGACGCCTATGGCTTCCATTTTTTCCGCTTGACGGAATAAATGTTCAACCTTAACTTTTTCATCCTCCATTCTCTTGCGTTCAGATATATCTCTTACAATCCCCTGAAATCCTATCAGCTGGCCTTCTGAACTGGCTAAAGGAGAAATTGACGTCTCGACATAACACCCGGAACCATCCTTTCTGATCAACTCCAGACCAATTTCTTTAAGTGTTTTTCCGTCATCATGAACCATGTTGAAAAACCTAAAGACTTTTTCTGCGTTATCATGGTCCATATACTGCCTGATATTCATGCCCATTAATTCATCCTTTGAATATCCGAGCAGTTTGCACATTGAATTGTTAAAAAAGGTCAAATTGCCTGGGAAATCCATTTCATAATAGCCGTCTTCAATGCTATCAAGAATACTCCTGTATTTTTTTTCACTTACTTTCAAAGAATCTTCAGCCTGCTTGCGGTCTGAGAGCATTTTGTTTGCATTTTCAGCCATCCGGTCAAGCTCAATAAATTGAACCAGGTCCCGATTAATGGGTTCATCAGAAACAGCTGCCCTGTTAAAAAATGAGACAAAAAGGTTGAAATCATTTTTCAGTTTGCGGTTTAGCCTGCTGAATAAAATAATGGAAAAAACAATTATCCCCAAGATAATAAGTATAAAATAAAGCACCATCTTCTTGGCATGATTGTATAATTCAGAATGCATCCGGGCGATATCCGTCTCCACATCATCAAGATAGACTCCGGCGCCGACAAGCCATTCCAATTCAGGGATTCCATATATGAAAGACACTTTCGGCGCTTCCTTGTCCGGAGCGTTTAATTTAACAAGAGAATAATAGATATAATCGCCTTCAGGTTTCATGGCGGCATTATATTCTTTTTCAAATAAATTTTTTATCTTTTCAGGATTGTCATCAAAGACCTCCCATAGTTTTTTTGATCCGATGACAAGCGCGCCATTTGATACCAATGCATCTCCGTTTAACCTGTTGACAAAAACATACCCTTCTTTTCCGAACCGGATTCTGCTGATTGTCAGGAGCAGGTCTTCGGTTATCTGACGCTCAACATCATTGACATACAATCCCGCGCCGATAAACCAACCGTATAGATCTAATCTCTTGATAAAAGATACTTTTTCAAAATCATCTCCTGCAGTCTCAGGTTTAGTCCAGTGGTATTGATAAAATCCTTCGCCCTTTTGTTCGACAATTTCAATCATGTCTTTTGTAAGATGCTGTCCGCGTGTATCTTGAACATCTATCAGGTTAACCCCTTCCATTTCGGGCTTGCTTGGGAATAAAATCGCCACACCGTCGGTACGACTGATAAAATAATATCCTTTTCCCTGTTCAAACCGTATAGGGCTTAAAGCAGCTATGATCATTTGCTGTATTTCATGCGCGCTTTTTGTAAACTGGTTCTGCTGATATATATGTTGGGCGACAGCGTAAGCCTCATACACCCTTGATTTAATCCATGCTTTTGCAATTTCCTCGCTTTGTGATTTTTTCAGGTTAATAAGATCAACAACACGCTGAACCTCTTGTTTGATGATC
>JALOPH010000314.1 GCA_025453995.1 Desulfobacterales bacterium | reverse complement strand
AAGCTTACTCAGTTTTTCCGGGTCAAGGCCCAGGGCATCAGCAATGGACTGGGGGTCTCTGAGCCACTGATCCAGCAACGCCCTGGCGATTTCATCCAGTTCAAACCCTTCGGCATCCGGCGGCATTTCAGCGCCTTCAAAATGATGGGCAAAGACCTGGTCATAGAGATCAAAGTATCTCTCGCTTTTGACCAGAATCGCACGGGAAGCGGTATAAAAATCCGAAAGGGATAAAATCAACCCCTTGCTCAAGGCTTTTTGCAAGGTCAAAAAAGACGTAGGACTGACCGGAATGCCCGCTTCGCGTAACTTATAGAAAAATGAGATAAACATTTTAGAAAAATTAGGTTAACTGGTTCACGGTTCAACGGTTAACGGTTAAAGACTAATAGTTCAAATCCTTGAGATTGTTAACCCTTGAACCGTAAACGGTGAACCTGGAACCACCTTATGGTTTCAACGGTTTTTGCTCTTCATATTTTTTTAGATAATTGATAAAACCGCGAACTGCCGCCCGCGTTCTTCGCGCCTGCTCAAAAATATCTTTAAATTCATTAATCGAAATATACACTTCATCCAATGCCACATAGAGTTGGCTCTGAACTTCTGTACAAGAGCGTTTTGCATATCTTAAAAATCTTATAAAATCGGCATTTGTTTCAGAGTCGAAACCTTCTGCAACATTATGCATAGTTGACCCTGCTGCTTCCTGCATTTGTCGTTTCAGCCCATAATCCTTTGCAAATTCTGGATTTTTTGTAATTGAATAAACCTTCCTGGTCAATTCTCTTGCCAATTGCCACGCTTCAATATCTTCAAACCGTTCAATTTTCATTAATTGCTAATCGCTGAATCTGGTTTTTTAGCCGTTGAACCGTGAACCTGTTCTTGGTTCAACGGTTAACCGCCTCAACCCCCTAATCTCAGAGCCTTGGTTCCCCAACCGTGAACCCCTGAACCGTGAACCGCTGAACCTGTTTCATATTTTTCTCCGGCTCACATAATTATTGGCCACCGCATAATCCTGGCTTTTCTTAAACAAAATCCCCAGGTATGGCACTTCGCCTTTTGCAAGCTGCTTGGGCTTGAAATCCGGATCACTCTGAAGCGCCCTGATCCAGTTGATCAGTTCCCGGGTCGCCGGCTTTTTTTCCACCACATCTATTTCCCGCAGCTTATAAAATGTGGCAATGGCGCTTTCCATCAAGTCCGAATCCATCTTCGGGAAATGGACTTGAATGATGTTTCTCATCATTTTGGGGTCCGGAAAGGCGATGTGATGAAAGTTGCACCGGCCTAAAAATGGATCGGACAAATCTTTTTTGGCGTTTGAAGTAATGATGATCACCGGCCGATACGTGGCCCCTATGGTCTTGTCAATCTCAATAATGTCAAACTCCATCTGATCCAGAACATCGAGCATGTCATCCTGAAAATCCGTATCCGCCTTGTCGATCTCGTCAATCAGCAACACTGTGCGCTTGTCCGCCTTAAACGCCTGTCCGATTTTACCCATTTTGATGTAATCTTCAATGTTGCTGACATTGCGTTTGGAATCTCCGAACCGGCTGTCATTAAGCCGGGTCAAGGTATCATATTGATACAGGGCATCGATGAGCTTCATGCTGGATTTTACATTCAATACAATGAGGGGCATTTTCAATGATTCGGCAATGGCGTGGGCCAGCATGGTTTTGCCGGTTCCAGGCTCTCCTTTCAGCAACAGGGGCATTTCAAGCTCAATGGAAATATTGACGATCTTGGCCAGCTCGTCATCCAAAACATATTTACTTGCGCCGGAAAAAGATTCTTCTTTATTTTTCTTGTTAAACATATTCCTCCTTATAGAAATTCCGCCGGATCTTTCGCGAAATCTCCTGTGTCATTTGAATCACTTTAATCGCATGGCCAACCGGCAGGGAGCCAACGCCGCAGCTGGGCGTAATCAGAGACTGGGAAACGATCTGCCCGGGATCAACCCCAAGGGCAGCTACCTGGTCCAATTGATTTATCCATCGCTGATACAGCGAATCCGCGCTTTCCTGATCCACCCGGCCGATGTCTCCGGTGGGAACAATCCCCCAGGCCAGTATCCCACCGCGCTCTATAAAATTTTTAATCTGTTTATCATAAAGAATAAATTTATCAAAAAAAGAATACGCGTCAAAGCTCACGACATCGATGGAAGATCCGAGAATGAGCGACCAGTCGGTGTTGGCGCACACATGAACGCCGGCCAGGCCGCCTTGTTCGTGAATCGCCGCCACGGTCTCCCCAAGGATTTCCTCAATATCTTCTTTCGTCACGCTGATAAAAGAAGATGTCCCAAACCCGGCCAGACCCGGTTCATCTAAAAAAACAAGAACCGGAACCCCGTATTTTTTCAATTGGCCGACCTGCCACCGGGCTTTTGCAGCAATAATTTTAACCGATACATCCCGAAGTTCAGGATGGTAAAAAATGGCCCGGCCATCCTGGTCCTTGATGCTTGTTGCAAACGTAAACGGCCCCGTAATCTGGCCTTTGACCGCAAACGGCCGTGTATCACGTCCCTCCAGATATTTGATGAATTCAAAAAAACCGGGCGCGATATCCGCTGTCAGCGCAAACCGGGAACCGGCAGGCGGCGATTTTCCATCCACCACGGCCAAATATTCCTCGTAAAACAATAAGACCGCATCGTGAAACGATTCATCGTCTGTCCGGATAAACGTGCGGCCGCCCTGATGCGCGACGCCCGGCATACCGGGCAAAAACTGGGCGATCATGCCTTCCGCGGGATAGACGGGAAGCTGAATCCAAACCGGGATTTCCGGTGTATGCGCCGCCATCCATCGGACCGCTTCCGCATGATCATCAATGGGAAGGCTTCCCACCCATGTCTGCAGGCCTTTCGGCCTAAACCCGGTGGCCAAAATTTTTCACCTTTCATGAATACCGGCAGCCTGTTTAGTGATTGAACGAAAACCCACACTCCTCTCCCCTTTTAGGGGGAGAGGCAGGGTGAGGGGGTCGTGAAATTAATATGTTACACCCTCACCCCAACCCTCTCCCTCAGGGAGAGGGGGTTTTCGTTCAGGCACTAT
>JALOPH010000132.1 GCA_025453995.1 Desulfobacterales bacterium | reverse complement strand
GAAAAGTCCGCAGTATGCCGCCGGGATCCGAATCGATCCGCCGCCATCGCCGGCTGATGCCATGGGAACTATGCCGGCCGCCACGGCAGCCGCTGAGCCTCCGCTGGAGCCGCCGGGGGTGTGGCCGGTATTCCAGGGATTCCGGCACGGTCCGAACAGGTCAGGCTCAGTGAACGCCACCAGCCCGAATTCCGGCGTATTGGTCTTGCCGACAATCACCACCCCTGTGTTTTTGAACCGGACGACCATCTCGCTGTCATGGTCCGGCACCCTGTTTTTAAGCGCTTTGCATCCGTCGGATAAGGGAAAACCTGCATAGGCGGCCAGCAGATCTTTTAGAAGAAACGGGACGCCGAAAAAAGGGCCGTCACCCAACGGGCCCTGGGCGGTATTTCTCCCCTCCTCATCCATCCGAGTGACTACGGCGTTGATTTTCGGGTTGACTGCCTCTATTCTTTTTATTGCCGCCTCACAGAGTTCAGCCGGTGAAAGCTGTCCCTGGCGAACGAGGTCCGCCAATCCCATGGCATCGTATCTGTCATAATCGGTAAAATTAATCATTTTTTTCCTCTTTTATATGTGTTGTGATGGTTGAAGTTAAAGGGATATCATGAAACTCATCCTTTACTTGCATGCAGGCCGGGTTGAAGCGCGAAACCCTGCAACAGTCCATTTTCAATATCAGACGCGCAAGAGTTATTATAAGTTCCCACGGCCTGATATCGCGTTCAGCGCCCTCTTTTTTGCAAAATACCGCATCGCCCCGCCAATGGATGCTGAAAAGCAGACGATCATCTGAAGCCAGTAATCAAAAATCGAAAAACCAGCCGGATTGACCAGCAGCAAGGGAAGCATCGATGAACCCAATATTATCATGCCCGCCAGGGTGGAATGAAGTATTTCATTTTTTCCGGCGCTGAAAGCGCAGATGTATCCGGCTGCAAATCCGGACATTATATCAAACGCCATGGAAACAACTGGCAATAGTTTTGAAACACTGGCAACTTCTGAAGCATCGGAAAGGTCATGTGAAGTGATAAAATACCCGGTCATCACCGAAGCCATGGAACCGGCAAACATGTGACCGATCAGATAAACAAAAACACCGGCGGCGATTGCCTTAACGCTGGATTTGAATTCATGGATCATCTCTTATAGGGCCCGCCATTGTTAAGTCCGGGTCATATTTTTTCACCCAGAAATTCATGCAATTTTTTAATTCTGACCACAAGGCGTCCGGCGCCCCGAGATCGCAGATGCCGATGCTGTTGTCAAAAACGGCAATGATCATATGCGGCATAATGTCGTGCCTGTCTATCCAGAATTCATAGTGGAATTTGCGGAAGGTGAAGCACCAGGGCAAACTTGAAATATCCGCCGCCATGGTCCCCTTGAAATTTTTCCATCTCCCGCCAACGCTGGTGATCTTGTATTTCTTCCCCTCACACCCCATCATCTTTTCTTCCACCTCAGGATTCAGCAGTTCAGCGACCGGAACATTCCTGTATTTTACTGCCAGGTCTAAAGCCGTTTGCCCCTCCTGGTTTTTTGCGTGAATATCGGCCTGTCTGTCAATCAAAAGCCGCGCAATTTTATAATTACCGCTTTTGGCAGCAAACATCAGGGCTGTAAAGCCTTTAGAGTTTCTGGCATTGGGCAAAGCGCCCGCGTTTAAAAGGATGTCCACGGTGTCGACCCTGCCGTCAACGGCCGCCATCATCAGAGCGGTATTTCTTTCCGGATGGGTGGCGGCATGAATGTCCGCTCCTGAAGCAAGAAGAAATTGAACCAGCGGTATACGGCCGGACCATGCGGCGGTGACGAGCGGCGGTTCTCCGGAATACTTTTTATTGACATCCGCACCGGCGGCAAGCAGCGCCTTGAATGTTTCAAGATGGCCGTACCTGGAGGCCACAGTCACCGGATGGGGGTTCGGGAAATCGTTTAAATCGAATCTCCCTTTCAGCATCTCAAGGACTTTGGCCGCGTCATCAAGTTTTACAGCATCCACAAGTTCCTGGTATACATTGGGCGGGAACGGCATGTCGTCATTATCCAATAATTAATGATCATGCTGGGTTTGAACTTTCTTCAGATGGTTCGATTTCAGAATAGCTAAAAAGAAAAGATGAAGCAAGAACTGTAAAGCCCCCTCTCTCCAAAAGGGGGCTTTATCATCTTTTCTTTTTTGTTTTGGCATCAAGGCGGCAGATATTTTTACCGCCTCAAATTCAATAGGAAGGAAGGGTTACATGGGAAAAAATTCATCAACCATAAAGCGCGCCCCCAATTGTGAAAGGACTTCTTTCAGCTCATCGACGATTTCCTGGAACTCTTTAATCATAACGGTTTCCATTTTCATTGCTTTCTCCTTTTTAAACCTTTTCATGACATTTTTAATTGCCCCCGCATGCTGTAATCCGATATCTGCATTTTGATGATGGGATTGACGGGGAAAAAGACATTAAAATACATTACAATTGTCATGCCAAGTTTTAATATTTTTATATTCATTTGAATTTAAAAAACAAATTCAAATAAGGAAGATAAAAAAATTCTGAATTCGAATGAACGGATATGCATTTTCTGATGAGGGGATGTACAGAAAGCGTATGCGGCTGCGAAAAAAACCGATTCCTTTAAGGCTTAATCAGCATCTTCAACCGGGTCCTGCAGGGTGTCTTCGGTTATATCACTTCCGGAATCCCATGCTTGAATATATTTTTTGACGGTCCGGCGGTCGAGCCCCGTGCGGCGCGCCACTTCTTCAAAGGTCCGGTGGCGCTGATACAGCAAATAGCAATATCCGGATATCAGATTATACGCATCGATATCACCCTGCTCAACGCCGTCAACCAGGTGCCGGCATACGTCAAGACCATCAGATCCTTTTTCGCCGGTATACAGCCCTTTGAGCATCACCCGCCGAACACACTGTTCAAGTTCCCGGACATTTCCCGGCCACGGATAATTCGCGCCCAGCTGTTTTTCAATGACATCCCGAACAATGCCGACCAGTTCATAGGAGGGCTTGCCGATCAAACGCTCAATGGTTTTTTCGAGCAGCACATCCAATTCGCCGGGGTCTTCTGAGATCCGCTGGCGCAGAGGCGGGACGACGATGATGTCCGAAGAGAGGCGATAATAGAAATCATCCCGGAACAACCCCCTTCCCCTGATTTCCACCACCGGACGGTTGGTGGCGGCAATGACCCGGCCGTTGAACCGGCTCTTTTTCTGGCTCCCCACGGGTGTAAAAATTCTTTCCTGTAGAACCTGTAGAAGTTTGATCTGGATGGGTTTGGAGACTTCGCCGATTTCATCCAAAAGGATCGCGCCATAGGGGCTGCACCGTTCAAAAACACCCTGATAATCATCGATGGCGCCGGTAAAAGCCCCTTTTTTATGCCCAAAAAGAGCCGATTCAATCAGGGTTTCAGGAAATTGAGACAGGTTGATGGATACAAAAGACCGGGTGAAGCTCTCTTCAAAACATCTTTTCCGGCGATCCAAAGGGATAAATCCGGACCGGCCGATGGCCGAAGCCGCTGTCCCTTTTCCCGTGCCGGTTTCGCCGAGCAGCAATGTTGAAAAGTCCTCCATCCGGTTGAGCAGATACCTGTTATACATTTCAATATTGTGAGTAAACACATTGTTCCAGAGGTTCGAGCGCAGCGCCTTCATGCAGGCGCTGTTGCCGACCATGCTTCGGTCAATAAAGTAATATGCCCTTCGGATCTGAAATCCGAGCGCGAAATACCGCTTGAATAATTCTTCATTGAACCCCCGTTTGCTGATCGCAGCAAACGCTTCACTGTAAAAAGGGATTTTAACCGGAGAATCACCGGCCGCGGTCTGATCAGCGATCAGTTGGTCATACCTGTCTTTGAACTGGTAAAACATTTCAAACAGGAAAACCTTTTCGATCATGTTGCGGTCATCACCGTAATACAGATTGATGTCGGCAATGCCGTCCCGCTCAAGATCTCCTGTCCGCCGGGAGACTTCGTTCACCACGGCACTGATCCGGTCTTCCTGGGATGCCCATGTATGCAACCCCGATATCTGCAAATCGATTTCACTGCGCTCGTCTCCAAAGGGATTGGCAAATGCGGCACGGCTTACCAGTGTGAAGAAATCTCTTTCTTCGCTGTGTAAAGGTCTTTTCACTACCATATTATTTCTTCAGGTGTTTGCTGATGAAAGCCCCGCATCCTTTGCGCTCAAGCGCAAAAGACTCGCCCAATGGCATCTGATCCTGCAAATTGATAAGGGCTTTGACAACTTCGAGCATCTCGGGATTGACACGGCTTATATCTTCTGCAATCTCTTTGGCCCGTGGCATGAGCATGTCGGGGGGAACGACTTCATTGACCAATCCCCATTCGCATGCCGTCTTGGCAGGCAGGGGTTTGCAGGCAAATGAAATCTGGCGCGCCCGGCGGCGTCCGACTGCCTGCTGAAGAAGCTGGGTCATCCCCCATCCGGGATGAATGCCGATCTTGGCATGGGTATCAATAAAAGAAGCGTTTTCAGAGGCAATCAGAAAATCACAATTTAATGCCAGCTCAAAACCGCCGGTAATGGCATGCCCGTTGACAGCCCCGATGATGGGCTTTCTGCAGGCCGCAAATAAATCCGGCATATCCGACCCGTCACCGCGCGGATCAAACAGATTTTCGGTGAAAATGGCTTCCAGGTCCAGACCGGAGCAGAAAGATTTCCCGTTTCCGGTAATAATCGCCACGCAGATATTGGCATCCAGGCTGACTTTCTCTATGGCGTCATAAAGCCCGGCCAGCAGCGCCTGATTGATGGCGTTTCGACGATCCGGACGATTAAGGGTGATGATGGCGGTTTGGTTTTCCATTGCAAACAAAACAGGGTCCTGCATATTTTTTCTCCTTTCAAAAGAACTTCTCTTGATTCATCATAACGATATTTCCATTCCGGCGCAACGATGACCAACGGGTCGGAATTGTCTCATCAAAATAAAAAAATCATTTAACAATTTTATAATATGTTGATTTTAAAAAAACAAATTAAATATAAAGCCTTTCTTTTTATTGACACCCGGTTGTTTACCACTTATTATTCCCGAACCATCGGTCGGCGGACAATTTCTGAACAATCTATTTCGTTTGTCTCCAGGGGTTTTATTCGTGTCTCCGAAATTTATCGATAAATCGGAAAAGACCAGAGAAATCACAAAAACGGCCCTGCGCCTTTTTTCCCGGAAAGGCTATACCGCGACCAGCGTGGGACAAATCGCGGATTCCGCGTGCATGGGCAAAGGCACCGTATATGAATATTTCAGCTCAAAAGAGGAAATATTCATCCGGGCGATTTCAGACTGGATCATGGAAACCCTGGACCGGTTGGATGAGATGACCGGGCAGATTCCTGATCCGCTCCACCGGTTTGAATCGTTTTTTAAAATGATGCGGGAAATATTCAACTTCAAAGACCCCGGCACGGTAAAGCTTTTTGTGGAAATCAACCAGCAGACGTTCACGGAAAACGGCGCTTTCAAAAAGCACCGGCACATTATCAAAGAAATGCGGTCCAAGTTCTGCCGCATGGTTGAAGATATTTTGCTGGACGGAGTCTCAAAAAAACTGGTCTGGCCGGAAGTGGCCCGGGAAGCGCATAAAATCGCCGTCAATCTTTTGGCGTATCTCGACGGCATCGGCATCCATTACCTCATTTCCGAAAATTACCCGGAGTATGAGGAGCAGGTGGATTTCTATATTAAAAATTTCATCAACGCCATCATAATCAAACCGGATCACCGGGGAAGTTAGAATCAGGCTATGAATGGCTGCAAGACTTTTATGGGCGGTACGAGAATGTCTCAAAGGGTTGTCATTATTCCGATTGCTGTTGTTTTCTTCCTGCTGCTTTCCTCTCCGGTATGCGCTGCTGACCCGCCATCCGGGACCCCGGGAAACCCTGTCTATACACTTGATGAACTCTACCATATCGCCTTGGACCAGTCGGAAGACATAAAAATTGCGCAAAATATTCTGGATATCGCCCAAAAGGATGTGGAGCGCGCCCGTTCTGTCCTGGCGCCGACAATTTCCGCATTCGGAGACGCCATCCGGTACAACGAAGCAAGCGTTATTCAGCCTGAATCCGGCTGGGACTACGGCGTCAAGCTTCAACAGCAATTCACGGTCAACGGCAAGGAGCTCATCGCCTACCAGGCCGCCAAAGATACCACATTGCAACGGGAATATGATTTAAACGCGGTCTCTGAAAATTATCTGTTTAAGGTCGCCGCTGCTTTTTACGATGTTGTTAATAAAAAGAATCACCTTGAAATCGCCGCCGTCAATTTCAACCGCCTGACCGCTCACAAAAAAGCGGTATTGACGAAACTCGAGCTTGAAGAAGTGCCCAAAACAGACCTCCTGAGGACCGACGCCGAACTCTCCGGCGCCGCCAATGATCTGGTCAAAGCGCAAAACGAACTGGTGTATTCCAGATCCACACTGGCGCGCATGCTGAATTTACCCGGCGATTTTGATATCAGGGCGCCCAGCACCGATGAAGATGAACCCTGTAACGGCAGCCTGGACCAATTCATTGAAACAGCCTCCCTGAATCGCACCGACTTGAAATCCGCCCAAATGGCGGTCAATCTGGCCCAGGCCATGGTCGACATCACCCAAAGCGACTATTGGCCGACGCTGGCCATCGAAGCCGGATATAAATCCCAGGGAGCCGACCCGTCTTATCTTGCCGAAGACGACAGCCTCTACGCCGGCGCCCGTTTAAACATGATCCTTTTCGACTGGGGGCTCCGGAAAGGGACCATCGGACAGAAAAAGGCCGACAAGCGGAACGCGGAGCTCCAGTTGCAGCTTAAAACCAAAGAAATCGATCTTCAGGTGGAAAAAGCATATCTCACGCTCATCACCGCGAGTAACGCCATCTCCGCATTAAAAAACAAACTCGAATTCTCACGCGCGAATTACGAAGCGGTATCGCTTCAGTTCGACCTTGGACAGGCGGACAGCTTAGACATTATGGACGCCAACACCCTGCTTCAAAACAGCGAAAACGAACTTTCGGACGCACAGTATTATCTTGCATTATCAAAAATCGGCCTTCAAAGCGCCCAGGGAATTTTTTTAAAAACAGTCATAGGGAATAACCGTCAATGAGCACAACCGAAAACCAAAACATCGTCCAGGAATCGCCCCGCAGAAAGTGGCTGAAATATTTCTGGGGCGCCCTCCCGTTGCTGGCGCTGATTGTCATCATCATGATTCTTTCGGCGCTGGTTAACGCCAAAAGCGGCAAACTCGAAGCGGCCAACAAAGGGTTAAAAGTCCTTGAAGGGATGCGCCTTGCATCGAAAGACACAGACCGGATCATGGCCGTCATCAGCGCATCCAAAGACCCGGGGGATGCCGTCAAAAAGCTGGCGGACGAACTTAAAATGACTCCGGAGCAGGCAAAAGCCGTTCTGCATATGCCGCTGGCCGCCTTCTCCGAACTCGAACGCGCCAAACTTGATAAACAGATCGCTTATATTCAAAAACAGATTCAAGAGAAAAAAATTGACGTCGAGCCTGAGCGGCCGGATTTAAACGTGGCAGCTCTGGAACTCTCCCCCGTGACCATTATGGACCGGATCAACCTGCCGGGGATTGTGGAACCCTGGGTCAAATACAATATCATTGCCGAAGTCCGTGGAGAAGTAAGGCAAAAACTCATCGGCAAAGGCACGCCCATTCAAGCCGGAGATGTGATTGCGGTCCTTGATACCAGGGACTACGCAATCGCCATCGAAGCAGCCAAAGCATCTTACGACACCTCCCTCTCATCGATGAAAAGAATTGAAAAATTATACAGCGAAAAGCTCGCATCCCGCTCCCAGCTCGATGAGATCTCCGCCCAGATGGAAAGATTCAAAGCCGAACTTGACAGCGCCCGGCTGAATTTTGAGCGCTGCACCATCCGCAGTCCGATCACGGGGATTATCAACAATGTGTATATTGAAAAAGGGGAATATGTAAATTTGTCGGATCCCATTGCTGAAGTGCTCCAGATGGACAAGATAAAAATCAGCGTCGGCATTCCGGAGTCGGACGTCAGCGCCGTCAGTTCGGTAGAGGATTTTGAAGTCAGACTGGATGCTCTTGACGGAAAAACCTTCAACGCAAAAAAATATTTTCTGTCGAAATCCAGCGACGCGGAAGCCCGGCTCTATAAGCTGGAATTGGAAATAGAAAATCCTGCCCATGAGATTTTGCCGGATATGTTCGCGCGGGTTGACATTATCAAACGCGAAATAAGCGGTGTCCTTGCGGTTCCCCTCTATTCCGTCATCACCTTAAACAACCAGCAGACTGTTTACGTGGTGAATGAAAACATCGCCCGGGCCCGAAAAGTAAAGACCGGCATACAGGAAGGATGGCTGATACAGATCACGGAGGGACTTGAACCCGGCGACAACGTCATTGTGGTCGGTCACCGGCGGGTCAGTGAAGGCCAGAAGGTGAATGTGGTCCGGACGGTCAGGAATATGGAGGAACTCGCAAATTGATCATTTCCGATGCCGCAGTTAAAAACAGAATCAGCGTCATGGTCCTTGCCGTCATCATCCTGATATTCGGCACCTATTGCTATAATGAAATCCCCCGTGAGGACGAGCCCGATATCACCATCCCTTATGTTTTTGTGTCTACTCCGTATAAGGGCGTTGCGGCCTCAGACATAGAAACCGCCATCACCATTCCCATTGAAAAAAAGCTCAAGGGCCTGGACCGCGTCAAAAGCATCAAATCGGTAAGCTCCGAAGGGGTTTCCAATATCAATATCGAGTTTATTCCAAAAACCGACATTGACGAGGTGCTACAGAAAGTCAAGGACAAGGTGGATGAAGCCAAACGCGAACTTCCCACAGACTTAGAGGATGACCCGGCGATTTTCGAGGTCAACCTGTCCGAACTACCGATCATCGTTTATTCGATCTCAGGATCCTGCGGCATGGTGCAATTGAAAAAAATAGCCGATGATCTTGAAGAGGATATTGAAGCGATCCCCGGGGTGCTTGAGGTGGATGTCACCGGCGGCCAGGAAAGGGAAATCATCATCGAGGTGGACCCCGACAAACTGGCCTATTACCGGATCCCAATCACCGCGTTTCAACAGGTGGTGGCCAATGAAAACACCAACACCTCCGGCGGCGCCATTACCCTGGGCGACGGCCGCTACCAGCTCCGGGTGCCGGGCGAGTTCACGACCCCTGAGGAAATTTACGGCCTTGTGGTGGGCAGCTTCAACGGCAAACCCATTTATTTAAAGGATATGGCAAAGGTTGTTGACGGCTTCAAGGATGAAGAAA
>JALOPH010000131.1 GCA_025453995.1 Desulfobacterales bacterium | reverse complement strand
TTCCATTTGGTCACCGGCTTGATCATGTCGATCTGGTTCATTTCCTGGAGCGCGCCTTTAAGATCGTCCTTGAGGGGATGCCTTCCGCAGAGCACCACCAGCGGCGCATTGTCCAGGTATGCGTTGACGATGCCGGTGAGCGCGTTGGTGAACCCCGGCCCCGCGGTCACCAGGCAGACCCCCGGCTCACCGGTGTAGATGGACCAGGCATGGGCCATCATGGCGGCCGCCTGTTCATGGCGGACATCGATGGCGCGGATGTTGTACTCGGTGAACCCGTCAAGGATGTTTTCGATGTGACCGCCCGACAGGGTAAAGACCATGCGGACGTTTTCGATTTCCTTCATGTACTTTGCGGCCAGATGGCCACCGGCGATTTTACCCATGAGAAACCTCCTACAAAATAATTAAGAATTAAGAAACATTGAATTGTTGGGTTATTTACAGGTTGTTGAAAAACAAGCATTTTGCTTTCAGACAAGGCGACCCGGTTTTTTCAAAACGGAGCAACCGCGTTGGTTGTGAGTATTTGGAAAAACCGGGAAACGCAGTATGAAAGCAAAAGGCACCGTTTTTCGGCAACCTGTCACATCACCAGCTTGATCGCGCCTTCAAACCACTGCGCATACACGCCCATTCCCTCCACCCAAAGCTTTCCCTCGGCGGCTGCATTAAACGATGCAGCCGGGTCTTTGCTGGTCATGGCGGAAAAGGCCGTATCTGCGTCCTTCCACACCAGGGCGACGTCAAAGTCCGGTTGATCGCCAGGGATGGAGGAAACTTTTCCTTTGTCAAAAATAAACATTCTGCCGTACTGTCCGTCTGCTGTTTTGATCAGCACCTTAGCGCCTGCCTTGCTGATGAATTTTTTAAATCTCCTGTTGGTGAAAGAAGCGATTTTCAAAATCTGTGAGAGGACAAAGAGAAGGATGTTAAATTTCATAGCGGCTTCCTTTCTTTCTACTATCTTCCGGTTTTTAACTTTTCCCAGTATTTCTCATAAACCGTGATGGTTTCGCCGATGTCCACCTGAAAGTCGGCGCCGGCCAGGTCTTTTTCGCTGGGATAAATGGTCCGGTTTTCACGGACCTCCGCTTCAAGGAGTTTGACGGCTTCCTGGTTGGGGGAGGCGTATCCGATCTCTTCGCTGATGGCTTTGGCGATTTCGGGCCTCAGAAGAAAGTCCATGAGTTTATAAGCGTTATCAATGTTTTTAGCTTTTTTGGGGATTGACAGGTTGTCCATCCACAGGATGGCCCCTTCCTTGGGATAGATGTATTTAAATTTATTACTTTCCTCCTGGGCCATGTATGCCTCCCCGTTCCATATCATCCCGAGCTGAACCTCTCCGGAGATATAGGGAATCCGGGGAGTGTCCGAATTAAACAGCCGCACATTGGGCATGAGCAGGTCGAGCTTCTCATAGGCTTTTTTGATTTCTTCCGGGTTTGTGCTGTTGCCGGAATATCCCAGCACCCTCAGTGACATGTAAAATACATCCCGCACATCATTTAAAAGAAGGACTTTTCCTTTGAATTCCGGCTTCCAGAGATCGGCCCAGGAAGTTATTTTTCCAGGATCGATTTCCTCAGAATTCACAACAATGCCGGTGGACCCCCATAGATAGGGAATGCTGAACTGGTTATTCGGGTCAAAGGGCTTGTTAAGATGCCGGGGGTTGAGGTTTTTAAAATTGGAAAGCCTGGCAAGATCGAGCTTCAGCAGCAGCCCTTCCTTGGACATTTTATGAACATAGTAGCTCGACGGCACCACCAGGTCGTATCCTTCTCCGGCCAGGAGCTTGATTTTGGCATACAGCGCTTCGTTGCTGTCGTATGTGGTATAAACGACCTTAATGCCCGTTTCCTTGGTAAACTCCTGGATCAAGGATTCCGGCAGATACTCCGACCAGTTGTAAAAATAAAGGACTTTGTCTTTGGCGCCGGCGGACCCGCCAAACAGAAACACAATGAGCAGCATCCATATCAATTTTTTCATGATTTTTTCTCCTTTAACAGTAATTGTGAGAATGTAACACAAATCAAAGGGATGAAAAATAAAATGGTGGCCAGGGCATTGACCTCAGGCTTGACGCCCAGGCGGACCATGGAATAGATTTTGAGGGGCAGAATTTCAAAGGTCGGACCAGTGACGAAAAAGCTGACGATCACATCATCAATAGATAGGGTGAAGCTCAGCAGCCACCCGGCCAGCACCGCGGGAAACGCCAGGGGGAGGATGATTAGATAAAAAACCCGCCATTCTCCGGCGCCCAGATCCAGGGCTGCTTCGATCAGGCTCGGGTCAAACCCCCTCAGCCGCGAGTAAACGGTGATGACCACAAAGGGCAGGCAGAATGTGATATGGGACAGGAGCAGAGAGATAAACCCCAGATGGATGTGAAGGGTGATAAACAGAGCCAGCAGAGATATGGCCATGACAATGTCGGGCGACATCATGATGATGTAGAGGAGCCCTTCTATCGCCTTTTTACCCATGAAACGGAACCGGTATAGGCTCACCGCAGCCAGGGTCCCGATCACGGCGGCCAGCGTTGCGGAAAAAAGGGCAATGACAATGGAATTGACGGCGGCATCCATGAGCAGCGGGCTGTCCAATATTTTTTTATACCATATCAGACTCCACCCTTCCCACTGGACTCCGTATTTAGATGAATTAAACGAGAAAATAATCAGAATGAAAATCGGGAGGTACAAAAAAATATAAATTGAAATCAGATAGAGTTTTTTAAGCGCCCGCATTATCCGATCCGTTCCTTTCCGATTTTACGGATGCTGGCAAAATAGGCGGCCATCATCAGGCCCATGAGGATCATCATGGCGACACTGGCTGCCGCGCCGAACGGCCAGTCCCTTGCATCCAAAAACTGATTCTTGATGAAATTGCCCACCAGCAAGTCTTTGGCGCCGCCCAGGAGGTCGGACACATAAAACATGCCGAGCGCCGGGAGAAAGACCATCAGGCTGCCGGCGATAATGCCGGGAAGGGTCAAGGGAATGGTGATCCGGAAAAATGTTTGCAGCCGGTTTGCGCCCAGGTCATTGGCCGCTTCAAACAGGCTGGCGTCTATTTTTTCGATCACTGCAAAAAGCGGCAGCACCATGAACGGGAATAGAATATAGATCAATCCGGCAGTCACCGCGCTGCCTGTATAAAGAAGCTGCACGGGGGCGTCAATGATGCCTAAATAGAGCAGCGCCTGGTTTAAAACGCCTTTGGTGGCCAGCAGGGTCCGGATGGCATAGGTCCGGATCAGGGAGTTGGTCCAGAAGGGGATAATGACCAGCAGCAGGAGGAAGTGGCGCAATCCCGGCCGGGTGCGGGCCAGAAGATAGGCAAACGGAAACCCAAATAACAGACAGATGATCGTGGCCACAAGCGCCATAAACAGGGAGTGGCCGAAAACATTCAGATATACAGGATCAATGAGGCGCAAGTAGCTCGTTGTCGAAAAATTCAGCCGGATAAAGGCTGTTTCATCGCGCTCCAAGAAACTGGTGATCAGGATCATCATGAAGGGGAGGAAAACGAAAACCCCCAGCCATGCTCCGGTCAGGCCGATGGTCAGCGTTTTAAATAGATTGTGCTTCTTCATCGGGCAGGACCACCTCCCAGTTGGGGACCCATTCCACAGCCACCTGCTCGCCGATGGCATAGTCAAAGGACGGATCTTCCTCGTCAAAAAATTCACTGGCCTGGACCTTTTTGCCGTTATCGAGCAAAATGATCGAATCCAGCGTCATTCCTTTATAATTGCGCTCAACGATATGGCCCGTGAGTCTGCCGTTGGCGGTTTTTCCGTTTTTCAGCTCGGTGATCCGCATATCCTCGGGTCTCAGCAGAACCTTTACCCGGTCCCCCGGCCGGAATATTTTATCCGTGCGCAATGTGCAGGCCCATCCTTCCACTGTCGCTTCGAGATTGCCGGTATCCAGCCGGCAGGCCACAACCCCGTCGAAAATATTGATTTCGCCTACAAACCGGGCCACATAGAGATTGATGGGGCTTTCATACACCTGTCGCGGGCTGCCCACCTGCTCGATGGCGCCTTCCCGCATGACCACCACCCGGTCGGACATGGAGAGCGCCTCTTCCTGGTCGTGGGTCACGAAAATAAAAGTAATTCCAAGTCTGCGCTGAAGCTGCTTGAGCTCTACTTCCATCTCCTTGCGCAGTTTGTAATCCAGAGCATTGAGGCATTCGTCCAAAAGGAGCACCTTGGGCCGGTTGACCACCGCCCGGGCAAGGGCAACCCGCTGCTGCTGTCCGCCGGAAAGCTGGTGGGGCTTTCGTCCCGCCAGATCCTCAAGTCTTACCATGCGCAGGGCCGCCAGAACCCGTTGTTTGATCTGATCCGGCGGCGTTTTTTTCATCTTCAGGCCAAAGGCGACATTGTTGAAGGCGGTCATGTGAGGAAAAAGGGCAAAGCTCTGAAACACCATGTTTACATGGCGCTGGTTGGGCGGGAGATTTCTGACAGGGCGGCCGTCAATACATATTTCTCCTTCATCAGGATGTTCAAATCCGGCCAGAAGCCGCAGAATGGTTGTTTTTCCGCAGCCGGACGGCCCCAGGAGGGTAAGAAATTCACCGTTGAAAATTTCCAAGTCAAGTCCGTGGAGAACGAGTTTGTCTCCAAACCGTTTCACGACATTTTTCAATTCTACGATGGGAGGCGCTATAGTGTTGATCGCCGGACTCCTTTTAAGGAAAACATCTATCCTAAAACATTTATGAAAAAGCTCGAAATCCAGTTGAAAAGAATAGGAAAAATTACATCTCGAATGAAATCTGGAATGTGTGTAAAACTATATTGAAAGTTTGAGAAATTCAACCAAAAATGACGGATGGTTGAAAAAGTCCGTCACGGCATCACGCCGCCGGCGATTGCAAATCAGGAGACAAGGGTTTGGCCCCTGAGGGGCTGGATGGAAATAGCCCGGCAATTCATTGCCGGGTCCGGATTGGAAATAATATTTCCCGTCCCATAGGGACGGCTGATCCAGATACGGTTTTTAATCGGCAAGCTCCACAATTTCAGGAATGATGTTGCCGTCATTGATTTTCAATAGCCCCAGAGAGATCGGCAGCTTGAACCTTTTGGGGCCGGCGCTGCCGGGGTTGATGAAGATGACGCTGTCCTTTTTATATATCACAGGTTGATGGGAATGCCCGAAGACCACCACTGAAATCCCGGCAGCCCCAGGGTCTAAATCCATTTTGTGGATATCGTGGATGGCATAAATGAAAATGCCTTCAAATTCGATTAGATCCGTTTTCGGCAGAGCGCCTGCCAGGGTCAAAACGTCCATGTTGCCGCGGACGGCCGACACCGGGGCGATTTTTTCCAGCTCCTTAAGCACGTCCGCGGTGTCAACGTCACCGGCATGGATGATCAGATCAACGCCCTGCAATGCCTTCTTTGCGCTGTTTCGCAGCAGTCCGTGGGTGTCTGAAATCAGGCCGATGGTAGAGTTTTGATTTTTCATTGGCAATTCACAATTTGTAATTATTCATTATCAATTCACAATTATCAATTATCAATTCACGATTCGATTTTTTGTAATACCCGATAAAAATTGTTAATTGTCAATTGAGAATTGTGAATTGATAATTGTTAATGAATCAGCTGATCTGTCAATGATGAGGGATAAATCAATAATACAAATGCCACATCAACTCCATTAGACTCACGCTTTTAGCGTGGCTTTTTTCCCAGCTAAATTCCAAAGAAACCTGGTTGTTTTGAGTGAGCCTGAAATTATGGATCCATCCTGCTGAATAATCCGCATGGGCGTCTCCCAGGGCAAACCGCACAGCCCGGCCGTATAGATGGGATTTCCAGCAGGGCGTCAGCGTCAGAACCGTTCCGGTTTCCCCGCCCGCGCCCAGGGCGAAATTATCTTCCAGTCTTCCGCCGGCATCAGCTTCGGATTCGACCATTGCGTAGCATAAACCGAGGAAGGGAAAAGGGGAGGCCAGGCCGCCGCCGGCGTTGATCCTGTAATATAATTTGTCTTTGCCATCGGCCATGGGCTTTCGGTGGACGCCGGTATTGAATTTCCAGGAATAGGGCTTGAAAAAAACGTCCCTGGGCGCAATGGAGACGATGTCGAGCGCGTCAAATTTCTCCAGAGCAAACCGTCTATCCTCCGGATAATAGCGCCCTCGGATGTCCCAGAATTCAATCTGGGCGCCCTGGTTGTGAATATAATCCATGTCCACCAGATCGGTCATGGCAGGCCGGATGCGGGTGTCCATAAATGCGTCTCCATTTTCAATTCCGAAGCCCAAACTGGCGCGACGGGATTTGTGACCCAGCAGCGGGTCCGGCGGCGGCGGGATGGCGGCGTCAATATCCTTTTCCGACTGGCCCAGCTTGCTTCGGGCGTTTAGGACAGCCAGGACCTGCTGCTGATATCCTTTTTTGTCGATATCTTCTTTGACAAACCGGTATTGTACGGCATCTGCAGCCAGGTCGAGAATTTCTATTTTTCGTTCCGCCGGTAAAGGCCGGCTGAGAATATCTTCAGGGGGCGTTTCTCCACGGCCCGCCGCCAGGGCGGCATGAACATCTTCCGGTGCCATGGAGGAAACCTGGTGGCGTATCCGGGTTCCCCTCGCCGGGCGATAGCTCGATGAAGTAATCAAGCCGGCATTCTGAATCACCTCGAGGGTGTCAATGGGGATGACAGCCAGAAAAAACTGATCGGTGAGATGAAGGGAAGGGCGGGCGGCTTCCAGAAGAAACAGGATATTATAGGAGCAGTTTTCGTCAAAGAAATAATAATCCGTGTAAATCAGATCCAGCTCCTTGATATGCCGTATCATTCTGCGGATTTCTTCGGGTGTGAGGTTGAGTTCGTATTCCCAGATGTCGCGCTGGTTGATATCGGCATATTCCTGGATTTTTTTATAATACGGGGTGACGGTGTAATATCCTTTAAATAAACCCACCAGCCCCCTTAAGGCAAAACTCATGCCCGTCCGGCCTTCCGTATACGCGGCGTAATTCACCGCATTGGACAGGCGTTTGTTGGTGTATCCGGTGTCAATGGCCAGAAGCGTGTGGCTGAAGAGCGTTGAAGGATTATTCATGAAATAGGTGGGAAAAATCAGGTATGCGGCGCGCGGGGAAATCTGGTCGATTTCAGGGCAGGTCCGGTCGGCAAAGCAATCCGCTGGAATTCCCAATGCTTCTTTTAACCAGACAAATCGTGCGTAGAATTTGCAGATATAAGGCGCAGCAGCCTGGGCATCCGGCTGAAACAGGGTCTGGATGGTGGCTTCAAGTTCCGCTTTCGGATGGGTCTTCCCATCCTGGGACAGGAAAAACGCGGGGTCGTCGATCTGGCTTTCCACGCCGATGGTCTGTTCCCGGTAGTGCATGAGGATTTGCCAGTACCGGTCGTCATATAATTTTTTTTCTGCTGCTGTTTTAATCAACTGATCTGTGGAATTATTTTCGACGGGTTCTTTGGCCTCAGCGAGCGAAAACAGCAGCAGAAAAAAAAATATAAATATTACAAAAAAAGATGCGGCGCTTTTAAAAGCGCCGCATCCA
This sequence comes from Desulfobacterales bacterium, assembly GCA_025453995.1. Lineage (GTDB taxonomy): Bacteria > Desulfobacterota > Desulfobacteria > Desulfobacterales > Desulfosalsimonadaceae > JALOPH01. The sequence goes on along the minus strand of JALOPH010000131.1, from coordinate 1,807 downwards.
GATGAACGTCTTATTGTCACTTAGTTAAGCTATATTGTATCCGGTTCAAGTAATTATTTGGCTCACGCTTCTCCTCTCCCCCTGTTTTAGGGGGAGAGGCAGGGTGAGGGGGTATTAACCATATGATAAGTTAAATGGTTTCCATGATTTTTGAAATTTCAGTAACCACAGTGTCGCTGGTCACATCCGCATTTGGATAAATGCTGCTGAAATTGTTCTGGAGAGCTGAATAGAATACCGGGCGATTGGGTTCGGAAATTCTTGCGATTTCCGCCAGCGCGTCCAGTGAATCGCCGTTCCCCTGGGCGATGTCTACTGCAAGGGCGTCCATGTTATCGGCCACGAAAATATTCATCTGGTCCAGAATCGCCAGTTTCTCCGGCTTGCCGCAGTCGGATGTCCCGGTGCTCATGGCAAACGTCTGGTTGCCGCAGAGGCCGTTGAGGAAAGTCCCCAGAAGGTTCCACAGAAGGCCTTCCTTCTCGCCGATAGCCATGCCGCCGAGCCCGCATCCGCAGTCTTGACGTACGGTGTTGGCGGATGCCACGCTGACCATCATCATGCAAAGTACAAGAGCGATAACGATTTTTTTCATGCTTCATCTCCTTTTTAATATTGATTATAGGTTGTTGAAAAAGTTCCCCTGAATCAGGCCCATTTGATATGGGTATAGTTTAAAACTTTAGTTTGCTAGACAGTGATTCATTTATTAGCTGATATACTTATTTTTTGAATCAATGTATGATTCTTCTAATCAAAAACAGATGTTAGGTCAAGAAAAATGGTCGGGAATCCTTAAATTTTATGGCATCACAATTTTTCAAAAAGAGCTGATTCAATGTCATGAATGTGACCGGCTTTTTCACTTGCGTCTTTCCATACCCGAATCGATTGAGGTTCAAAGGAAGCTTTTTCCAGTATTATGGCAAGCTCGGTCCACAGATCGGCGGATTGATACGCAAGCGTTACCAGGATAGGCGCAACCTTATCAGGTATTATATCATGCGCCCAGTTCATGAATCCGGCGAACATCTTCCGGAAGTTCCCGCCGCCGGTGCCGAATTTTTCAATGGCCTGGGATGCGTAGGATGCTATGGATGCGGCATCCGGCCTTTCATGCCAGTTTGGGAGGTCTTTGGCGAATTCAGATAATCCTGAAATTCCGGTGATGATGACGGCATTTTTATCTGTAACCGATTTCAGCAGGTCCTTTTGTGATAGATCCCGGCCGGTCATTCGGTTCGCGGTTTTTGTCAGCGCGGAAGCAGCCGCCTGTTCAACTGTATTCTGGACTCTTGAATCAAAAAATTTTCCCCAAAGATTATAGGTGGTGATGCCGGTGGAAGGATTCCGGCTCGTTGCCAACGCTTTATATGAGCAGGCCTGGGGTTCGGGTACGATGCGGTCGGCCACATACGCGATTTCCTTTTCATCATCAAAGCCCACCAGCACAAAACGGTGACCCGGAAAGCGGACTTTAAAGCTCCGGTAGTCGAGAAAAAATATATCACCGGAGAGCATGGTGGGCCGGCCTTCAATGATTTCCTGGCGGACATCCATCCATGCCTTGTGGTTGTCCGTTTCCGGCAGCTCCCTGTAATCAATTCCCAAAGCCTGGGCCACATCAACTTCCATGGTGATGCTCCGGCCGAAAATCATAGCCGCCGGTTCCAATCCCGGAATTTTGATAAACATAAAATCAATGCCGGACCCCAGCCCGAAGACGATCTCCTCAGTGAGATCAAGTCCGCAATAATGATACAGGAGATTGCGCATGGCCGTGGTCCCGCAATGCTGGCCGGGGATG
>JALOPH010000130.1 GCA_025453995.1 Desulfobacterales bacterium | reverse complement strand
AAAAATATCTGGAAGAAAAATATTTATGAAAGCATTGTTCGACACCAATGTGATCTTAGATGTCCTTCTGGACAGGGAGCCATTTTCAAATGATGCGTCATATTTATTGACAAAAATAGAACGATCAGAGATTTCAGGCTTTATTTGTGCAACCACTCTGACAACTATTCATTATCTTGCTGCAAAAGTGCTTGGTGCAAAAGCCGCAAACAAACAAATCCAATCTCTCCTTTCCTTATTTGAAATAGCCCCGGTGAATCGTATTGTTATCGAAAACGCAGTTGCTTCCAAGTTCAATGATTTTGAAGATGCTGTATTGCATGAAGCAGCATGTCATGCGGGCGCCGAATATATCGTCACCATGGACATAGGCGGTTTCAAAAGTTCAAAACTACCTGTTTTTACTCCGTCAGAATTTATTAATATTTTAGGCTCATTAGCCGGTGATACCGCTGAATAAGCGGGCTTGATGCATGATATTTTTCAAGTCCCGGCATTTTTGAAAGAGGAAATGCAAATGGCCACGGAATACACTGAAATAAATTCCAGGCCACTTGAGGCCACACGGCACAGGGTTTTTATGAATGCAAAGGGGAACACCACTTACAACCTGTCGCTCCTATTGTCCAACTTTCAGATTGATAAGCCTTGAGATATAAAATAAATATGTATTGTGCACCCGGAATTTGGTTGGGCCAGATGAGCAAAAAAAACGGCATTTGATGCTGAGCTGAAAATTGAAAAGAGCAGATACGCATTTATGCATGACCCAATCCCTAATTTTATATTGATGGATGAATCAATGGAAAACTGGGTATGAAAAAATCAGAACTTGTTCTGATCGGATCGATTATATTCCTTTTAGGCTTCCTTGAGTTGCTCTACGCAGGCCCTCCGATGGTTGAAGTTGGACCTAATTTTAAAAGTTTACAACTTGGCCGATATGTTGAAGTTTTGAGAGATCAGTCCAACCAATTGAAACTAAATGATATTATCTCACCTGTCTTTGCCCATGAATTCAAGCCGCATAATGAATATACGTTCAGCTACGGGCTTGACTCCTCCAGTTACTGGTATCGTTTTCGAATGCAAAAAAAAAGTGATTTTGAACAGAAAACTCGATTAATGTTGGTGGTAACAAGACCGGGCATTGAGGAAGTGGATTTATACATTCCCACTGATGGCAGCAAAGATAATAAATACAGACATATCATTTCAGGTATCAAACATGCCGGAAATAGTGATGATTTGGGGCATCGGGTTCCGACGGTTATATTGCCTGATGACATCCCCAACAACTCGTTAATATATATATGCGTACGCTCAACGCTCTCCTTATATTCGATTACGTTGTACAGTGAATCGGCCTATAACCGCATCATTAAGTTTGAATATATGTTTTTCGGACTGGCGGTTGGGATTGTCTTGTCTATGTTTTTTTATAATTTGGTTCTTGCAGCCTTTCTGCAGGATAGGATTTATCTTATTTACTGTACTTATATTGGCTTTATTGGATGTTATGTGGCGCTTCAGAGTGGTTGGCCATTTGGCTTGGGGCTTAATCCTAGATTAAGAGCTGAAATAATATTAGAAGTATGCGCGGTAGCATTATTTTTTGGAATAGTCTTTTCTCGATCCTTTCTAAATACAAAAAATCACGCTATCCTTGATCGTATAATGCTGCTGCTCATAGCCCTGTCCACAGCGATTTTTTTTATTTCTCTTATTGGCTTTTATGATCTAGCAAATACGATTGCTTTTTTCGTTGGCTTGATAGGCCCAATCGTAATGATCTCAGCCGCTATTATCCGTTGGCGTCAGGGATATAAACCGGCGCGTTATTATATGGCTGCATGGATTGTTTTATTTTTCTCAATTTTTTGTTTTTCTGCTTCAGGCTTAGGATTTCTGGGGTACTCTTTTGTGGTAGACAACTCTTTAAGCATCGGAACCTCCTTGGAATCTATCTTACTATCATTTGCTCTTGCCGACAGAATTCAGGTTTTACGTAAAGAAAGCGCCAAGCTGAAGGAGCAAGAGCGTCGTCTTACTGAGTTGTCCATCACTGATGAGTTGACAGGTCTATTTAATAAAAGGTGGTTTTCCAGTAAAATCCTCAGCGAAATCGAGCATGCCCGTCGTCTCTCGAGGCCACTATCATTAATGATTTTGGATGTTGATCATTTCAAGAAGTTAAACGATACTTATGGCCACGCTGCTGGAGACAATGTTCTGGCGGAATTAGGGCGAATTATTTCTGCCTCAGTTCGACAATCAGATATACCTTGCCGCTATGGTGGAGAGGAATTTTCAATCATAATGCCTGACGCTGACTCAAATGATTCAATGATCATTGCAGAGCGGTTGCGTAAAAAATTCGGTTCCCAACAATTTAAAACCGAACAGGACGGAAATGTACGGGCGACGATTAGCCTTGGTATAACTCAACTGGCCGACGATGACACTAAGGATACCCTTTTTGAACGCGCTGATAAAGCTTTATTTCATGCAAAGACACAAGGTCGGAACCAGTCTGTTAGGATATAATGCCACTTCTAAATTCTGAAAATGGGTCACCCATTAAAGGGGCATCAACAAAAAAAATACCTCTCCCCTGAAAAAAATTATAAACTTTTTTGCTTACACTATGCCCTGAAAGCTTAACCCAAGTTCATGGTTTTTTTCCGTGAAGGGCATTTTGACGGGCATTAAAATTTTATATTATATAAATTCAATATGTTAATTTTTTTACGGCCGTGGATATTGGATCATTGAAGAATAGCGGCTATAACCGACAGTATTGTGGAAGATCCTTGCAGTGAGGAATAATGGCTGTCAGTATTCTTGGTTTTTAAGCTATACCATATATTGAAAAGCAAAAATATTTTTTCGAAAGATGATAAAATCGGGGCAGGATGAAAGCCCGACCCCGGTTTTACGCTATTATCCGATTCATTTCCTGTGATAATTGTCTAATTCTCATTTCTTTTTTCCACGATTATTGTTATTTTTAATATGCAATGACCGTGCCTTGAGACATTATTATTCTATTAAATTTAGGAGATCTGCCGTGGAATACAAAAAAATAGATCTTGAAACCCAGCGGTTGGGTGAACCCAAGATCCCTTCGCCTATGACTGGAGTTCGGTTTATTGATGAAAGTGATCACGTTGTTGTTAATGCGAATCCGAAGCGACTCGAACCATTTTTTAAAGAAGGTAAGAGGCCGCCGATGCTTGAAATCGCCGGACCCCGGAAAAAGATTTTTTTTGATCCCTCAAAGCTCAAGTGCGGGATCGTCACCTGCGGAGGGCTCTGCCCGGGATTAAACGATGTGATACGTGCGATTGTTATGGGACTTTTTTATCATTACGGGGTTAAAATTGTGTTCGGCTTTCCATACGGCTACGAGGGGCTTTCTCATAGATATGGACATGAGCCCATTGAATTTACACCTGATCTGGTGAAGGACATTCACCAGATGGGCGGCACTATTCTGGGCTCATCACGCGGCCCCCAGGATGTTTCCGAGATGGTAGATACACTGGAGCGCATGAGTATCGGCATATTGTTTACCATTGGCGGAGACGGAACCCTGCGTGGCGCCCATAGCATTGTCGAAGAAATCAGCAAGCGCAATTTAAAAATCAGCGTCATCGGAATACCCAAAACAATAGACAACGATATTTCTTTTACGGATATGTCGTTTGGTTTTGTTACTGCAGTTTCAGAAGCAAGGGCGGCCATCTATGCGGCGCATACAGAGGCCCAGGGGGCAAGAAACGGAATCGGTCTGGTGAAGTTGATGGGAAGGGAATCAGGTTTTATCGCAGCTTTTGCCTCAATCACCAACGGCGATGTTAATTTTTGTTTAATTCCCGAGATGCGGTTTTCCATGGAAAAACTTCTTGAAGCATTAAAAGAGCGACTGGAAAGTCGAAGACACGCAGTCCTGGTAGTGGGTGAGGGAGCCGGCCAGGATTTGATTGCAGCCACGGGCAAGCGTGATGAATCGGGTAACGTTCGATTCGCTGATATCGGTCTTTTCCTTAAAGACCAGATTCAAAACTATTTTAATAAAATCGGGATTGATGTCACCTTAAAGTATATCGACCCCAGCTATACGATCCGAAGCATGCCGGCAAATCCATATGACTCTGGTTTTTGCCTTCTGCTGGGGCATAATGCGGTCCATGCCGGAATGGCCGGGAAAACAGACATGGTGGTCAGTCACTGGTACAACGAGTTTACCCATGTTCCCATTCCCTTAGCCATATCCAAGCGAAAGCAAATTCATCCGCAATCAAGATTGTGGAGCGACGTCTTATCATGCACGGGTCAACCCAAAGAGATGTTAAAAATATAGAAAGCTCTATTTTCGGCAAAATCAACAAGCGCCTTAAATCTTAAAGAGAATTATAAATTGAGTTCAGATTGATATTAATGGGATCAAAATCCGGCTATGCTTGGACGATCAGTGCGGCGCCGCAAACTAAAGTGCAGACGATAAGGCCCGACAGCTATTTTGGTTTTCGGGCATATCTATATGTTGTGGCCACCAATTTTAGAGGATAGTTTTCGGAGCGCTATTGCTTTATTCACCCTTGGAGACAATTGCAATAGTGAATGATTTGACGGCTTGATGCGCTCAACTATTATTTTTGATAGCCCTATCTAATGTTGTATAGGAAATGTTTTCTCCAGCGGGTAGAAAAATTTAAACTATATTAGTTGTTTGACAAATTTTTTCATAAAAGCAAAATAATAAGCTAATTATTTTGCTTTCACGCAAAAATCATGTATAATGTCTACATGCTTAAAGAACGATACCTCACACAGTATATATTAGTTGATCTGAAGGACAAAATGGTCTTTTTGGGCGGGCCGCGCCAGGTGGGAAAGACTACCCTCTGCCGAAATTTTGTGGGAACACACTTTAAAAATCCTGCCTACTTCAATTGGGATAACCGAGCTGACAGAAAGATAATCATGGCTGCAACCTGGCCAGGTGATGCAGAGATCCTCATCTTTGATGAAATTCACAAACACAGGCAGTGGAAGGGGCTTATAAAAGGAGAATATGACAAACATAAAGAAACATTCAAGTTCATCGTTACTGGCAGCGCGAGGCTTGACCTTTATAGGAGAGGCGGTGATTCCCTGCAGGGAAGGTATCATTACTACCGGCTACACCCCTTCACTCTAGCCGAAATAGAAGGTATGTTCGACACCCCCTCAGTTCTCGGTGAATTACTGCTGGATCGGGATTTTCACCAGGATACCCTGGACACGCTGGATGTCTTCGGCGGTTTTCCAGAACCATTTACCAAGCAGAACATACGACAACTCAGACGTTGGCATAATGAAAAAATCGAAAGAATGTTCCGGGAAGACATTCTGGATATCGAGGCAATTCGGGATATCGGCAATATGAAACTCCTTAGTGATGTCCTGTCAGCAAAGGCTGGCTCGCGCCTATCGCTCAACTCCATTCGGGAAGACCTTGAAGTCAGCCATCGCGCCGTTACCCATTGGATGGATATTCTGGAAGCATTCTACTACCACTTCCGAATCTATCCATACTCGTCAAAGAAAATCCGTTCACTTAAAAAAGAGCCAAAACTTTATCTCTGGGACTGGTCAGAGGTGGAAGAGGAAGCAGCCCGTTTTGAAAACCTAATAGCCTCGCACCTTTTAAAGTTCGTGCATTTTATAACCGATCATGAGGGCTACCGTGCTGAACTTTTTTATCTAAGAGATGTGGATAAACGGGAAGTTGACTTTTTAGTGACCATTGACAACAGGCCCTGGTTTGCTGTTGAAGTAAAGCTAAATGATACGGTTTTATCACCGACCCTCCTCTATTTCCGGGACAGGCTGTCAATTCCCTATATTTATCAGGTTGTAAAAAAGGATAAGGTAGACCTGCTGGAAAAAGGAGGAAGGGTTATTTCAGCAGGGAGATTCTTGGCTGGACTTATATAGAAGTACCATTATGCTTTAAGAAATCTGTTGCATTAAGGCGAATAAAACCCCGACAACTATTTTGGTTTTCGGGCTTATCAACATCTCGTGGCCGCCAATTTTTTGAGGATAGCTGATAGTAGCTATTGCAATGTGGATTATGGATGGAATGTCAATATGCAAGCACTTTAGCAAGCATTCTTCCTAAACGCCGGGTTTACACAAAAGGCGTGATCACAAGATGAAAAGTCAGGTCGTTTCGAATCGTACATATTGCCGAAAATCACATGAAATTCAGACCTTGTGAAATGAATATCACGAGAGTTCCCACTTCAGAATCATTTTGGAGTCTGACACAAAAAAATGCCGCCGGTCCTGCTGAAAGGGTCCGGCGGCTTCAAGAAGCTTTTTTATGATTTTTTTAAATTCCTGCCAGGTTTCTGATCTCATCCACCCGATGGGTTTTTTCCCATGAGAAATCGGGATCTTTTCTGCCAAAATGACCATAAGCCGCGGTCTTTTTATATATGGGCCGCAGCAGGTCCAGATATTCAATGATCGCCGCCGGCCGCAAATCAAAGAGTTCTCTGATGATTTCAATGGCCTTTTCTTCTGGGATTTTGCCTGTTCCCTTGAAGTTGACCATGACGGAAACCGGTTCAGCCACGCCGATGGCATATGCGACCTGAACTTCGCATCGTTTCGCAAGGCCTGCTGCCACCAGATTTTTGGCTATATGGCGTCCCATGTAAGATGCGCTGCGGTCCACTTTTGAGGGATCTTTTCCGGAAAAACACCCGCCGCCGTGGCTTCCCTGGCCGCCGTAGGTGTCGACAATGATTTTCCGGCCGGTCAATCCGCAATCCCCCATGGGGCCGCCGGTGACGAATCGGCCGGTGGGGTTGATGAAATATTTGGTATCACGGTCCACCATCTCCGCCGGAATGACTTTTTTAATCACACCGTTAATGATTGCTTCGCGGATTTCTTCATACGTGACATCATCCTTGTGCTGGGCGGAAACGACAATGGTGTCGATGCGTTTCGGCGTTCCATTATGATATTGAACTGTTACCTGGGACTTGCCGTCAGGTCTGAGGAATTCAATGGAACCTTCTTTTCTGGCTTTTGTCAGCCGTTTCGTCAGTTGATGGGCGAGAGAAATCGGCAGCGGCATAAATTCATGTGTTTCATCACAGGCGAATCCAAACATCAACCCCTGGTCCCCGGCGCCTTGCTCTTTGTATAAACCCTGGCCGACGTCAACTCCCTGGGCGATGTCCGGCGATTGGTGGCCAATGCTGGTGATAACCGAGCATGTTTGCCAGTCAAAGCCCATACGGGATGAATTGTATCCGATCTCCTTGATGGTATCTCTGACAATCTGGGGGATTTCCACATAGCAATCTGTTGTGATTTCTCCGGCGACAAAAGCAAGTCCTGTGGTCACTAAGGTTTCACATGCGACACGGCATCTTTTATCCTGTGCCATGATGGCGTCCAAAACAGCGTCTGATATTTGGTCCGCCACTTTGTCCGGATGCCCTTCGGTGACGGATTCAGAGGTAAATAACAAGCTCCTTTGTGACATAGTTTATGCTCCTTTGATAATGCGGTTCACAGTTTATGGTTTAATGCTGCAGTGTTTATATATTTCCGTTTCACGGCTGGTGTCTGGGTCGTGAACCTTAATAAAAAATAATATTATAAATCGCAATATGAACTTTATGGCGAAAGAATCATGTTGTCTATCAGCCGCGTCTTGCCAACTTTTACTGCAAGGGCCATGAGCACAGGCCGGTCAATGAGACTGACATCGTCTAATGTATCCGGATCGCACAATCGAATATAGTCAATGCTGGTTTCCGGACGGGATCGGATCATGGCCTCTGCAGATGAAATGATCTTTCTGGGATCGTTCTCTCCCTTGGCAATTGCGTCTCTGGCCTCAAATAAAGAACAGTACAGGCATAGGGCTGAATGCCGTTGAGAGTCAGAAAGATTGATATTTCTGGAACTCATGGCAAGCCCGTCGGATTCCCTTACTGTTGGAAAGCCTATAATCCGAATATCAAAATTAAGGTCTGCGACCATTTTTCGTATGATGGCCAGTTGCTGATAATCTTTCTGGCCGAAAACAGCCGTGTGGGGAGATACAATATGAAACAGTTTGGCCACAATGGTCAGAACCCCTCTGAAATGCCCCGGACGTGACAGGCCGCAAAGATGCTGGGGAAGTTTCTCAGCAACAATAAACGTATCATATTTTTCAGGGTACAGATCCTTCCGGTCCGGCGCGAATATGATATCAACCCCTGCGCCTTCGGCCATCTCCAGGTCCCTTTCAAGGTTCCTCGGATAAGCGTCAAAATCCTCCAGGGGGCCGAACTGGGTGGGGTTGACGAAAATGCTCACGACCACGCTGTCTGCCGTTCGACGGCCTTCGCGCATCAGCGCCAGATGCCCTTCATGGAAATATCCCATGGTGGGAACAAAAGAGATTGTTTGGCCTGCTTGACGGTGTTGATGTGACCAGGCCTTCATTTCGTGAATCGTGTATATGACTTTGATGGAAACGCTCCTTTTAGAAGTTTTTTAAACCGCAGAATGTCGCATAAGGAATATCGAAAGTCGAAGTGAAATCCTTCAAAATTCTGCGGTTAGACATTCCCTAATTTTGCAAAATTTTAACTTAAGAACTCATTACAAAAGCGAATTCATGACCATGCCGGTAATCGCCTTGGGATAATAGTAGGTGGATTTTCTCGGCATGGTCAATCCCTGCTCCGCGATTTTACGGACCTGGTCATTGGTTGTCGGGTTTAATATGAATGCCATGTCACAAGGCCCTTTGTTTACGGAGGTCACTGCATCGCGGTCCCTGCTGGTGAAGCTGATTTTTTTTTCGCTGTCGAGCATTTCTTCCGTAAATCCCAGGAGATGAATCAGAATCAGCCGCGTCAGTACAGTCACATCCAGCTCCCGCAGAGGAGCTTCAATGGTTTTTTCGAAAAACTGAGTCATTATCCCCGGCTTCAGGGCAAGTATCAGGAATTCGGGATGGTCTCTGATAATCAGGCCGATCTTATTTTCGCCGGGCCGGGGTGTCATGGCAACCCTCAATTTTTTAAGCATTTTATCCATTTCATCAGAATCAACGGGAAATGTCCGGATATCAAAATATGCTTTGGCCTTATGCAGAAAATCGCTTCGCGCGGGACGGGAAATATCTGCCAACAGCCGATGGGCCGGCAGTATAATCAGCCCCGGATCCTGAACCGGGCAAAGATACATCATAATATAATTGGAAGGATGCTCAGGCGGCAGTCCGGGTTCCTGCTGGCATTTCCAATGCCGGTAATTTAATGCGGTTTCATATCGGTGGTGGCCGTCTGCGATAAACAGGCGTCTTTCTTTGAATCCGTCTGTAATTTTTTTATGGATATT
>JALOPH010000129.1 GCA_025453995.1 Desulfobacterales bacterium | reverse complement strand
TTATTTCAAACTGATCTTGAGAATTTAATTTTAAAAAAATAAATTATATCAAATAAATATTAAACTACAAATGGGTAAGTTGGTGGCATGATGCTCGAAAATTATGTGGTCGCATTTTCCTCAATTTTTTTTGTTGATTTACAAAAATTTGATATATTACTATTTTTAAGATATATTGCCTCTCAAAACATTCTGAGAGACTGCGTCAGGTCTTATACTTCAAAATCCAGGAGGAAAGGACATGGTAAAAAAAGTATCGATGTTGCTTGCGGGTATTTTTCTTTTGACACTGCCGGCATTGGTCTTTGGCGCGTACCCCTCGTTTCAGTATCCCGATGTGCCCGCGTTTAATGACAAGAGCGGCAGCGGCATTTTCCGTCTCTATGTGCAGAAGGACGGGGCATGGGAAGACGCGGGTCAAGCCGGCTTTGACAGGTATTTCAGGCAAAGGACATGGGATATCACCCCATATGCAGTCGGCGGTGAAACGGTCAGGATATTGTTGAAAAAAGAGGGCGGCGGCATGGCGCACATGGATTCAGCGCTTTTAAACGGCAATCCGGCTTTACACGTATCCGGCGCCGATTTCGGCGTACGGAAGCTTGCAACGGATGACTTTGATGTGGCTGACGCGTCTGGAAACGGCGTGGAGCTCGAGTTCAGCGCGGTTGAAGGAAAGGCGGTCATCAGCCTGACCGCGCGGATAGAGGAGGCTGCAATCAGCAAGACCCCTTTTCAATATCCGCCGGAGAATTTATATAAAGAGATCGGGCATGGTTCAAAATTCTACACCTACACAATAGATACCGGCGGACAGGGAATCGAAAGGCAGCTGTTCAAAGAGTATTCGCTTTCAGGTTCGGGCCATCCGTCAGGATACACATACGGCAACGTGAGCAATGATCAGGACAATCTCTATGTGACCATAGACTTTACGGCCGACAACACAATGGACGGAGACAAGGATTATGCGGCGGTATATGTTAAGACCGGAAGCCTCTTAAGGGAGTTTAAGGTGTCGGCCGCGGACGAGCGGTGGGGACAGGCGCGGTTCACATATACAGACAAGGTTTCTTACGAGCACAAACTCTATAGATTTCAAATACCGCTTGCATCCATAGGCGATGCCAGAGAGCTGAATCTCGCATTTTCCGCATACGGCACAGCCTCTCCTCCGGGAGGCGATTTCGGCAGGGCATCAAGACAGTACCTTGTTGTATATTGGAAAAACAGCGACATCTATGGACAGCTTGTGGGTGAGGACGGCAATGCGGCCGGCGCCGAGTTTGTCATATGCGATGCCTCAGGCAGTCAGGATTCTCCTTCAGCCGCCTATAACAGCGCAACTGATCAGTATCTTGTGACCTGGTATGATAACAGAAATATCGGCAACACCGACATCTACGGCCAGATTGTCAATGCAAACGGAAGCCTTTCAGGGGGCAATTTAGTCATATGCAATGACGCAAATTATCAACATAACCCTTCAGTCGCCTATAACAGCAGCGCGAATCAGTACCTTGTGGCATGGCATGATAACAGAAACGGCAACGCCGACATCTACGGCCAGCGTGTCAATGCAAACGGAAGCCTTTCAGGGGGAAATTTTGTCATATGCGATGCCGCAAACACTCAGGATTCTCCATCTGTCGCTTATAACAGCAGCGCGAATCAGTATCTTGTGGCATGGAAGGATCACAGAAACGGCAACGCCGACATCTACGGCCAGCGTGTCGATGCAACCGGAAGCCTTGCAGGAGGAAATTTTGTCATATGCAGTGCCGTAAATGAACAAAATGCCCCTTCAGCGGCCTATAACAGCAGCGCGAATCAATATCTTGTCGTCTGGTATGATGCCAGAAACGGCAACACCGACATCTACGGCCAGATTGTCGATTCAACCGGAAGCCTTTCAGGGGGCAATTTTGCCATATGCAATGACGCAGATTATCAATATTGGCCTTCAGCCGCTTATAACACCAGCGCGAATCAGTATCTTGTCGCCTGGCATGATTACAGAAACGGCGGCTACGCTGACATCTACGGCCGGCTTTTAGGTACAAGCGGGATTCCTTCGGGGACGGATTTCCTTATACATGAGACCGCTTACGTTGCCCATGTCATGGCAAATGCATTCTGCCCCAATTACCTTGTCGCGTTCAGCAGCGGGGAGGCGTCCTATTCATGGAAATTATTCGGAGACCCATGCGGGCCTCCGCAAAAAATCCCAGCCATGAACGAATGGGGCATGATCCTATTGTTTGCGGCCCTGGCGGGAATCGGGTCGGTGTATTACCGGAGAAGAAGACACAGCGTGTAGCTGATCATTTGCGACTCACATGAAAAACAGAAAGAGGGGAGGGCGACGCTCTGCCCTCTTTCTTGTCACTGACTTTTTGATTTTGACTTTCCTGAAATAAAATCTCTTTGAAGCAATCGTAACATTTTTCTGACGCCTGTTGGCACGCGCGGCTCAGAGAAATTCCACTCCTGTTTTGTCCGGATCAATGCCTTGTCAACTGCCGGTACTTGATCCGGTGGGGCCGGTCGGCTTCAGCGCCCAGGCGTTTTTTTCGGTCTGCTTCATAGTCCGAGTAATTGCCCTCAAACCATACCACCCGGCTGTCGCCTTCAAAGGCTAAGATATGGGTGGCGATGCGATCTAAAAACCACCGGTCGTGGCTGATTACTGCCGCGCACCCGGCGAAATTCTCGAGCGCTTCTTCCAGGGCTCGCAGGGTATTGACATCTAAGTCATTGGTGGGTTCGTCCAGCAGGATGACATTTGCGCCCTGGCGCAGCATGGACGCGAGATGCACCCGGTTTCGCTCGCCTCCCGACAGCATGTTCACTTTTTTCTGCTGATCGGTTCCGGTGAAATTGAACCGCGCCACATAGGCCCGGGACTTGACGGACACATTGCCCAACTGGATTACGTCATCCCCTCCGGAAATTACTTCCCAGATGGTTTTCTGGGGATTGAGGCTGTCGCGCACCTGATCCACATAGGTGAGCTTGACGGTCTCGCCCATTCGGAAGCTCCCTGAATCCGGATTTTCCGCGCCGGTGATCAGTTTAAACAAGGTGGTCTTGCCGGCGCCGTTGGGGCCGATGACGCCCACAATGCCGCCGGGCGGGAGCATAAACGAGAGGTTTTCAAACAGGAGCCGGTCGCCGTATCCCTTGGATATATGCTCCGCCTCAATGACCACTTTACCCAGCCGGGGGCCGGGCGGGATATAGATTTCAAGTTCCCGCTCCTTTGACGCGCCTTCCTGGGAGAGCAGTTTTTCATAGGCGCTGATCCTGGCCTGTTTTCTGGCGGTGGCTTTCGGCTTTTTCCTCGCGCCGCAGGCGCTCCTGTTTCTGATCCAGCCAGGAGGAGTAGTTGCCTTTCCAGGGGATGCCGTGGCCCCGGTCAAGCTCTAATATCCATCCGGCCACATTGTCTAAAAAATACCGGTCATGGGTCACGGCAATGACGGTCCCTTCATACTGCTGAAGATGATGCTCCAGCCAGGCCACGGTTTCGGCATCCAGATGGTTGGTGGGTTCGTCTAACAGCAGGATGTCGGGTTTTTTGAGCAGCAGCCGGCACAGGGCCACCCTGCGCCGCTCTCCGCCGGAAATCACTTTAATAAGGGTGTCGCCGTCCGGGCAGCGAAGGGCGTCCATGGCCATTTCCAGACGGGAATCCAGATCCCAGGCGTCTGCGGCGTCGAGTTTTTCCTGGACTTCCCCCTGGCGCTCGATGAGCTTGTTCATCGCGTCTTCGGACATGGGTTCGGCAAATTTTTCATTGATCCGGTTGTACTCATTCATCAGGTCTACGATTTCCTGAACGCCTTCCTCCACCACCTGGCGGACGGTTTTGTTTTCGTCCAGTGCAGGCTCCTGTTCTAAGTATCCCACCGTGTATCCGGGGGAAAACGTCAGTTCGCCGTTAAAATCCTTTTCAACGCCGGCCATGATGCGCAGCAGGGTGGTCTTGCCGGAACCGTTTAATCCCAGCACGCCGATTTTCGCGCCGTAAAAATAAGAGAGGGAAATGTCCTGGATAATGGGTTTTTTGTCATAGAATTTATTGACCCGGATCATGGAACAGATGATCTTGTCTGGCTGCTGTGCCATAGTTTGGTTTCCTTATTATGATATAGTGATTAAAATCGAAACGTCAGGATGTTTCTGGTTAATTTGAAGCATAAACTTTTTTATATTAACGTCAACGTGAATATCGAATCAATAAAATTGAGCTGAGGGGAGCAAGATTTTCTTAATTTTCATCATATTAAATCGGTATTGCCAAAATCGTGACAATGGGATATGAAATGACCTTAATAACTGGTTCCTAAAAAGACCACATAATTTCTTTGAGTGGGGAAGTATATGGCCAAAGAAAATCTTTCCTGTAAAATCGAACCGGAAGCCAAGAAGATTTTGGAGCAATTGGCAGAAAAAGAAAAGTGCACCCTGAGCAAGTATGTTAAGGCAATTTTATTAACCCACATTAAAGACAAGGGTGTGGATATCAAAAAATATCAGAAGTCAATACAATTGGATCTTTTTTAGGTGCAAGAGTCTCTTTCTAAAAAATTAACGCTGGCCCTGGTGTATGGGAGGCCGCCGCTGGTTTTTGCAGGAATGATCTGCGCCATGGTGGTCATGCTAAACCGCAGCCCGGCGCTCTATTTTGCCGGCACGCTTTTCCTCTTCGCCTCCATGATTTTTGATCTCATCGACGGCTGGTTCGCCGCGCGGTTTACCCCCAACAGCACGCTTGCCCAGCTCGCTGACCGCCTCATGGACAAGGTGGTGTATTCCATCGTGTTCCCGCTGGTGGCGGTGGGCATGATGTGGCGTCTGCTTTTCTACACATCAGAGCATACCCGGATGGAGATGCTGCACGCGGTCTTTGTTCTGCTGGTATGCGTGACGGTATTGATCCGGGATAATTTCGCTCATTTCATGAGGGGATTTGCGGTTCGCTACAACCAGGAGCCGGAGCTTCGGGAGTTGGCGAGGCTTCGGACCATTGTGGCCGCGCCGCTTGGGGTGCTGCTCTATGCCCATGCGTTTTATATTGAACCCAAGGGCGACCCTTCATTTGTATATGACCTTCTTTCCAGGCTGGGCAATCTGCCATTGCGCAACCTGTTCATTATTGAAATTCTGTTCATCATCATTAATTTCGGATCCATTGCCGGCTATTGCCGGAAATACGGGACATACTGCCTCGATGATCTGTGTCTGGGCGACATTGTGCTCAGACGACGGATTCTATCGGTTTTTCCCAATGCGCTGACAGTCATGAACGCCATGATGGGCCTTCTGGCGGTGTTTTTCGCGTATCAGGGGAAAATGACCGAATCCTACCTGCTGCTCATCGGCGCCGCGGTGTTTGACAAATTGGACGGGGCCATGGCCCGGAAACTGGGGCTCACCGACCCGATCCCCGGTATCGCCGACCGCAAACATGTCACGTTCGGCGGCATGATGGATGACATTGCCGATGGATTAAGTTTCTGCGTGGCGCCCGCCTGGATTTGCTACATCTGCCTCTCAGAATACATGCCGCCTTCCAACCAGCCGTTTCCCCTATGGATAGCGGTGACAATTTATGCGGCAGCCGGTTTTTTGAGACTCACGTACTTTACCCTGGACAAACATCCCATACCGGGTTTTTTCAAAGGAATGCCCACTCCGGCCGCAGCCCTTTTTGTGGCCGCGCCGCTCCTGATTGTCTGCCAGGCGGATGAGACTACGGACTGGATCAGGATGGTGTCGTATTTTTCTTTTGGTCAGATTTTGTTTACCGCTTTTCTGATGAATCTTTACCCGGTCAAATATCTTCATATCGGCCGGTTCATGGACCGGAATCCCTGGTTTACCATGATCAACCTTGCGCTGATACTCATCATGGTGTTTACCCCCTGGTTTGGGTATTTGGTCTTCTGCCAGATGCTGCTGTATGTGCTTTCCCCGTTTATTACCTGGCGGATGGATCCCCAGAAGGCCGCAAGCGAATCCCGGAAAAAAAAGTAGCTCTCTTGGCTGGGAATTAAGCAAATCATATAAACGATCGGATCAAAAATAAATGAACGGCGGCGACATCATTGCCCGGGTTTTAAAAAATCAGGGCGTAAAATTTCTTTTTACTCTCTGCGGCGGCCATATTTCACCCATTCTGGTCGGCGCAAAACATCAGGGCATCCGGGTGATCGACGTGCGCCAGGAACCCACGGCCGTTTTTGCAGCAGACGCGGTTTCCCGGCTCACGGGTATTCCCGGCGTGGCGGCGGTCACCGCAGGGCCGGGCGTGACCAATTCCATCACCGCTCTCAAAAACGCCCAGATGGCTCAATCCCCATTAATTCTTCTGGGCGGCGCGCCGCCCACCGTGCTGAAAGGCAGGGGCGCGCTTCAGGATATCGACCATCTCAAACTGGTCAAAACTGTGGTCAAGTGGGCTGTTTCCATCAATCAGGATTGCGATATCGTCCCGGCGTTTGAGGAGGCTTTTGATGTGTCCCGATCCGGCGTGCCGGGGCCGGTGTTCATAGAATGCCCTCTGGATCTGCTCTACGACAAGGCCCTGGTGCAGGAATGGTATCTTCGTAAATCCGGAAAAGCGCTCACGTATTCGGAAAAGGCGATTAACTGGTATCTCCGCCGCCATGTGGACAAAATCTTTGCCTGTTCAGGAAAGAGTCTGGATCTGGCCGGAAAGGAATCCATGACGCCTTTTTCAGTCGATCCGGAGAAGGTCCAAAACGTGCGTCACCGATTAAGCCAGGCCAAAGCGCCGATTCTGGTTATCGGCAGCCAGGCCACTCTTTTCCCGGACAAGGTCCGGCAACTCTCCGAACAGCTCAGGAATTTCGGCATTCCAACCTATTTGACCGGCATGGCCAGGGGTCTGATGGGCGCGGATCATCCGATGCTTTTCCGTCACCAGCGCGCCCAGGCGCTTAAAAAAGCCGATCTGGTGATGATTGCCGGGATGCCCTGCGATTTTCGTCTGGACTATGGGCGCGTCATCAACCCCAAAGCGTTTTATATCGCCATAAATCGCAGCAAAGATGATTTAAAAAAAAATAAAAAGCCCCATATGGCTATTCTCCAGGATCCCTGCATGTTCCTGCTGGAACTTACCGCTAAAGCTGAATCTGCGCAGGATCAATTTTCATCCTGGGTTGAACAGCTAAAAGACAGGGATTCCCTGAAAAATCAAAAAATAAAAGAAACCGCATCCCGTTTAACAGAATTTATCAATCCTCTGCTATTATGCGAGAAAATCAATGCCGCTTTAGATAATGACAGCATCATCATCGGCGATGGCGGAGATTTTGTGGGCACAGCCTCATATATCGTCAAGCCGAGAAAACCACTGTCATGGCTGGATCCCGGCGCATTCGGCACTTTGGGAGTGGGCGCGGGCTTTGCCATTGCCGCCAAACTGGTGCGGCCCGATGCGGAAGTATGGCTGCTGTATGGTGACGGTGCGGCCGGATATGGATTGATCGAACAGGATACCTTTGTCCGGCATGCGCTCCCGATTATCACCGTGATCGGCAATGACGCCGGCTGGACCCAGATCGCACGGGATCAGAAGGTGGTTCTGGGCGACGATGTGGGAACTGTCTTGCAGTACAGCAAATATCATAAAACCGCAGAATCGCTGGATGCAGAAGGGCTTTTGCTGGAGGATGACAAAAAGATCGACCGGGTTCTTGAAAGCGCCAAAAAGAAAGCCCGGGAGGGCAGGCCGGTCCTGGTCAATGCGTTTCTCGGTCAGACGGATTTCCGGAAAGGATCGATCTCTGTATGATTAAAACGCGAATTACTGAATTTTTCGGTGTGGAACGGCCCATCATCCAGGGCGGGCTCATGTGGATTTCACGGGCGGAATTGACATCCGCGGTGGCCAACGCCGGCGGCATGGGGTTTATGACCGCGCTGACATACCCTGACCCGGAAGGATTGCGGGCTGAAATCCGCAAATGCCGGCAAATGACTCAAAAGCCCTTTGGCGTCAACTTGACATTTCTTCCCACACTGACTCCACCCGATTATCCCGGGTACATCCGGGTGTGCATCGAGGAGGGGATCAAGTTTATTGAGACTGCCGGTCGGAGCCCGGATCCATACATGGCTCAGATCAAATCCGCCGGCATCAAGGTGCTGCACAAATGCACCTCGGTGAGGCATGCGGTTCATGCGGAAAAAATCGGCTGCGACGCCATCGGTATCGACGGGTTTGAGGCAGCTGGGCACCCGGGGGAGGATGATGTGACCACATTGATCCTGGTGCCCCTTGCACGGGATTCAGTTAAAACGCCGCTGGTGGCTTCGGGCGGGTTTGCCGACGGCCGGGGACTTGTGGCTGCCCTGGGCTTGGGCGCAGACGGGATCAACATGGGGTCGCGTTTTGTGGCAACCAAAGAGGCGCCGGTGCATGACAACGTCAAGCAGGCGCTTATTGATCGCAGCGAGCGGGACACCCGGCTCATCATGCGCACATTGAAAAATACCGAGCGGGTGATGGCAAACGAAGCAGTGGCGAAAGTCCTGGAAATCGAGAGCCGGCCGGGTCCCACACAGATTGAAGAACTGGTTCCCTATGTGGCCGGACGTGTCGGCAAAGAAATGCTACAGGAGGGACAGATGGACATCGGAACGCTTGCCGCAGGCCAGTGCATGGGGCTTATCCGAGATATCCCCACATGCCGTGAGCTGCTGGATCGCATCATGAATCAGGCTGAGATGGTTATCAAGGAACGGTTTTCACAGGTTTTGTAATAATGTCATTCACCAAAGAAACAATTGATTTAAAATCCCCCTTTGCAAAGGGGGATTTAGGGGGATTTTAAGATGATGCATGAAATTCCCCCAACACCCCTTGTGACTAAAAGGGGGACTTAAGTTAATGTGATGACAACTGAATTGGCTCGAAAGGGGGGAAAACAATGAAGCACTTAGTTGATGTGTTCAAGGATCGTTGCCGAAAGGACGCGGACAAAACCGCTTTTCTGGTCAGGCAGCAGGGAAAGTGGCATCCGGTCTCCTGGGCTGAGGCGGATGCCCGTTCCGACCAGATTGCAGCCGGGCTCCTGGCCTTGGGCATTGAGCCGGGCAGCGCGGTTTGCATTCTTGGGAATACCCGTCTGGAATGGACCCTTTCGGATCTGGGGGCGCTTAAAAGCGGATGCATCAGCATCGGCATTTACCAGACCCTTTCCGGCGAGCAGGCGGCTTACATCTTGAAAGATTCCAAAGCCAAATGCCTGTTTGTCGAGGATCAGTCCCAGATTGATAAAATCGCGCCGCACCTGCCCGACCTGCCCGGTCTCAAATGGATTGTGGGATGGGATGGCGCTGTCAAGGGATCAAACGTCATTGCCTTCAAGGAATTTTTGAGCAAAGGCCGGGCTGCTCTTGACGCGGACCCCCAATGTCTTAACCAAATAGAAACAAAAATCAATCCGGATGATGTCGCCATTATCATCTACACCTCCGGCACAACGGGACCGCCCAAAGGCGCCTGCCTGACGCATAAGAATTTCATTGCGGAATTGAAAGCCACGGATGTGGTCCCACAGAAGGACATCGGAGATATCATGATGTTTTTCCTGCCGCTGTCCCACGTGGGGGAGCGGGTCGCCCAGTACCTGCGCATCCGAAGGGGGATCTCCGCAGCCTATGTGCAGGACATCAAGAAAATTTTAGATGACATCAAGGAAATCCGGCCCACGTTTTTCGGCAGCGTGCCGCGGATATTTGAAAAAGCATATGCCCGGGTCCGCTCCCAGGTGGAATCCGCGCCGCCGTCCAAACAGAAAATATTTTACTGGTCTGAACGCGTCGGCCGGGAGGTCAGCCGGAATATCCAGGCAGGCCGGGACATACCTTTATGGCTTCGGCTAAAATACAATCTGGCTGACTTTCTGGTTTTAAAAAAGATAAGAGAAGTATTCGGCGGCCGGGTCCGGTATTTCCTTTCATCAGCCGCGCCGATTGCCCTTGAAATCATCGAATTCTTTCATGCCTGCGGCATGGTGATTTTGGAAGGCTACGGTCAGACGGAAGTCTCTTGTTTCTGCACACTGAATATGCCGGAGGCTTTTCGGTTCGGCTCCGTAGGCAGGGCGCTTCCCGATGTGGAGTTGAAAATTGCAGATGACGGCGAGATCATGGTGAAAGGAGACATTGTCTTTAAAGGATACCATAACCAGCCGGAGCTGACCCAAAAAACATTGACCCGGGACGGCTGGATATATACCGGCGATATCGGCAGAATCGATTCAGACGGTTTCCTGTGGATCACGGGACGCAAAAAGGATATTATCATCACCTCCGGCGGTAAAAATGTCACGCCGTCCAATATTGAGAATCTGCTCATGAACCACCCATTAATCGAATATGCCATGGTTCACGGGGACCGGCGGAAATTCCTCACCGCCCTGATTTCTCTTTCAGCGGAAAACCTGCCTGCATGGGCGGAGGCGAACGGGTTCATGGGGCTCCATTATGAGCAGATCACCGGGCTGGATGCGGTGAAACAGGAGATCCAGAAAGCAGTCAATGAGACCAACAAGCATCTGGCCAATTTTGAGACCATCAAGAAATTTATCATTCTCCCAAAACCCTTTGATATTGAAACCGGCGAGCTGACGCCCACCATGAAAGTCCGGCGGAACATCGTTGAGCAGCGGTATATGAACATGCTCGATGAGTTGTACATGAATTGATTTTAAATCTACTGTTATTGACACGCATGCCTTTTTCAAAAACATGTTCAAACCAAAAAATAGAAATCAAAATCCCCCTAAATCTCCCTAAATCCCCCTTTGTGAAAGGGGGACTTTTCCCCTCTTTGGCAAAGAGGGGCAGGGGAGATTTTGTGTGTATGTGTTCGATTGCAACCTATTGTAGAATCAATGCAAGCCGACTTTATTCGCAAGATAAAAGCATATGATAAATCTGAAGAATTTGATCCGGAGCTTTTTATGGTTTGTCAATTTCCGAACCATGATCAAATTGACGATGCACTGGCTGCCCCGCGGCAATCGTGTATTTTTTATCTTTGAGGGAAAAGAATATACCTACCGGGAAACCTATGAACAGTCAGTCCGCTATGCCCGGTTTTTCCTGGGGATACGCGAACAGGCAATCCGGGAAGGCCGGCTCGGCATAAAAGACAAGCTCGCCATCGGCATCTACCAGGAAAACACGCCGGAGTTCCTTTTTGCTGCGTTCGGAACCGCCCTGAGCAACTCGGTTCTTTTTGCGATCAATACCGGATTTAAGGGCAAAACGCTCGCCAATGTCATCAATCAGGCCGGAATTTCCATATTGATCGTCAGCCCGGAAAGCGCGCCGGAAGTGCGCGCATGCTTTCCGGAAATTCATGGGCTGATCCCCGGCGGCGTCTTCATTATCGGTGATGGGAAAGCCCCGGAAGCACAAGGGCTTTCAAACCTTGAAACAGCGGTTTCTGAATCGGCTAAGAAACCGGAGCCGGCATCCAAAGCTCCCATGAACAATTCCAGCCCGGTGCTGATCATCTATACATCGGGTACCACCGGCATGCCCAAAGGGGTTCCCTGCACGCACCTGAAAATGATCGGCGCCGGGGTCGTGGTGCAGTCAGCGGTTCATCTGACGCAAAAGGACCGGGGATATATCTGCATGCCCCTGTTTCACTCCAATGCCTGGTATATCGGCATCCTGCCTGCCATGATCGCAGGGGCGAGCTTTTTGCTCAAGCGCAGTTTCAGCGCCAGCGCATTCGAGGAGGACATGCTTACCCACGGGGTGACTTTTATGAATTACGTGGGAATAACCATGCATTACATTATTTCCGCGCTTGAGAAAAAATACGGCAGCAGCGATGCGGTTGAAAAGGCCCTGGCCAACCACCCCAAAAACAGATTCAGGATCGCCTACGGCAACGGCGCGCCGGCCGTTGACCGTCAGAAGTGCATGCGGTATCTGGGAATGGAACATATTTATGAGATCTACGGGTCAACGGAAGCGGTGATCACCACCGCCAACAAGCCCGGCGACCCCATTGACAGTGTGGGAAGGGTGCCCAAATCCGTGGTAATCCTAAACGAACAAGACCAGCCCTGTGCGCCCGGAATTGTGGATGAAAACGGTGCACTGATGAATTATCAGGAGGCGGTGGGTGAAATATGCAAGAAGTCCGGAACGGACAATCTGCGATTTGACGGGTATTTTGCCAACCAGGAAGCCACTGTGAAAAAATTCCGGAACGGGTATTATCATTCCGGCGACCTCGGCCATATCCGCATCATTAACGGGAAGCGGTATCTTTACTTTAACGGACGGACCGATGACTGGATCCGAAAGGACGGGGAGAATTTTTCAGCGGAAAATGTCGTGGAATATGCCCTTAAAATTCCCGGCGTAAAGCTGGCCATTGCATATGGCGCCCCGTGCGAAGTGTCGGACGAAAAAGTGATGATCGCCGTCCAGCTTTATGATCATGCGAAGTTCGATCCCCAATCCGTTTTTGATGGATTTATGGAATTGCAGCGGACCGGAGGCATGGACCCCAAATGGATGCCCGACTACATCCGGATTTATGATGCCTTTGCCGTGACCGATACCCAGAAGATCATGATCCGTCCGTTTAAGACCCAGCATTTTAACATTGAAAAATATCCGGATATGATGATCTATTACAGGGAGAGGGGGGATCAATCCTATCGCCGGCTGATGA
>JALOPH010000128.1 GCA_025453995.1 Desulfobacterales bacterium | reverse complement strand
AGGGCGGTGCCGCCGCTGAAAAAAAGGATTTTGGGGCCTAAATCCGGGCTTCGTAAAAAACGTGCCAGCCGCACAGGATCAGGGATTCGGATCATTCGGGATATTTGTAAGTGAATTGTTCTGCCTGCGGTCGCTTTATCCATTTTTTAAAAAATCCATGCAAAACATGGCGGCCTGGTCAAAGTGGACGCCTCCTGTGATTTCAAAACAATCGCATCCGGTGAGTATTTTGACATACGCGTCGCTTGTGGGAGGGATTATGAATGTTTTGCTTTCCTGCTGATAGAACAAGCCTGTTTCTTTCATGAAAGCATCCAGAAGATCCGTCCTCTCGGCGAGGTTGATTTTTCTGAACATTGGGGGATCACATGTCCGTTTCCAATTCAAAATAACCAGACCATTGAGATGCGACTTCAAATTAAAACGTCCAGGACCGTAATATTGATCAATGGGAACGTCATATTTGTGTTCAAGCATCCAGAGTTCATTAGGGGTCAATTTTTGATAAATTTTTTTTTGCTTTTCAGGGAGGATACCGTCCAGATCCTCATTGTGGAGGATCGTACCGGGATTTATCCGGGGGTATTTGGCCACGCCATACATGAAAAGTTTATCAGAGACTTTCTGGACAATCAGCCGATCATTGCTTATAAAAACAGCGCCTTCGGAGAGCATGCGCAAGGATAGCGTGGATTTCCCCATTCCGGCAAAACCTGCCAGCGCCAGTCCCTTCCCATTAAAGGATATACCCGCGGCATGGCCCAGTACGCCGCCCTGGTTTAGCTTCCATTCGATATAGCGGTTGTTGATGAAGTTTATCACCTGGTTATAGTTGGATGTGCAAGGTCCGATGGCGAGATTATCACCCTGACCGAAAATAAACATCATGTCAGTGAGGCGTTTGCGCACGATGCGTCCGCCTGCGATATCCGCATATTCTTCCTTGATCTTGGTTTTGCCGGGGTCGGGTTGCTTGACGATAAAATCAAACGGAACCGATTTCGGCGGCGCCTCAAGCGCTGTGACGCGGATGTCAGGAAGGCGAGGGTCAATAAGAAACGGCCTGAAATATTGCCTGAGCTTTTCATGGAGTCGACTATAATTGGTTTCAACTTCAACAATACAGTTGTCAAATAACAGATGGAATTTGAATTTCGAATCATAATCACCGCGTATGGAAGCGTTCAGTATGTTCCTGGTGAACTTTTTACCCATCATGACCGATCCTTTCCAAAACATATTCAACCAGCAAATTCGCCGGATCGATGTCCCGCGCCTCCAATATCCCGCGGAATCCCCCAAAAGCCGACACTTCAAACACATAGGGGCCGTTTGGGGTAATGGCAATGTCCACACATGTGAAATCAAGCCCGAACAAATCCTGCGCCCTTTTCGCCAAATCGATGATTTCAGCAGGGGGGTCGTATGGCGCGTATTTGCCGCCGGAACGGATGGTGGTGTTCCAGGAGTTTTCCTGTTTGCATCGGGCATAGGTCGTCAGGTATTCTCCACCCAGAAAAACAAGCCCGAGATCCTGGTTCCCAATATGGATTTTCTTCTGAATATAGAAAAAGGAGTTTTCCTTTTGAAAGTTTTCCAATTGCTGTTTTGCATCGGTGTCGTCTTGAACCACGATCATTCCCCTGGCTTTAGAGGTATATAAGGGTTTGATAATGGCCTCTCTGTAGGTGCCGACGGCAATCAACGCCTGATCGATGTCTTCGGTAATGGTAGTAGGCGGCATGGGGATGCCGGCGGCTTTGAGCGTCACGGTGCAGCTTAAGCGATCCAGAACCCTGAGGATGCGTTCAGGAGAAGAAAAAATTTTTACCCCTCGCTGTTCAAGGAACCTTAAAAGTTCAAGCCGGTCCAGCAGGTCCGGAGAATACCGGGCGCCGATTTTTTTGATAATCATGGCGTCCATTTTTGAAAGATCCGTATTGCCAAACCACGCAGCGCCGGAGTCAAGATCCAAACGTACTTTGTTCATTTCCACCAGAAGCCGCCGGCCGGTGATTTTTCCGGCGGCATCAGCGAGCTTTTCAGAGGACCAGCCGTCTTTGGTGCCGATAATTGCTATGTTAGGCATACATATTCCTAAATTGAAGAATCCGGAATCCAGGAGTCAGAAGAATAGGGTAATCTTTATCATTAAATTCTGAATTCTGACTAATGGCTTCTGGATTCATGTTTATCTTATAAAAACAATATGGATAACGGTAATTGAAAGGTTTCCCAGGACATGCCATCCTGGCTGACAATTTTTTCCATTAAAAAATGGGAGCGCAGCACCATTTCTTTTGCAAAACTGCTGTTTAATTCAAAGCGGGCGGAAGTGAAAAAAGATCTCGACAGGGCAAACGCCATTCGGATATCAAATGTCTTGTCATGATGATGGACTGCAAAATCGTGGGCGAACTCAAATACGGACTGGATGACATGGTTCAAACGGTCCCGCATCACGGGTTCGAATATGGGCATCCGGAAATTGGATATGAGAAATACGGAGACATCCTTGACATAATCAAAATCCCTGGAACGATATAGATCGATAAAATGAATGCGCTGGTTTGAATGATCGTAGAGGATGTTGTTCACGTTAAAGTCCCCATGAATCATCACGGTAAAGGGGGCCCGCATCTGAGACTCGATTTTCAGGCATTTTTGAAGAAGATCCGGCGTTGAATCGATGATTTTATCCCCGAGCTTTGATGCGGGCCTGAATGAACCGGAATGGACCCTCAGGATTTCATCCTGGCGGCTCAATATCTGTTGAATATAATTGGTAGACGCCGGCACGGGTTTCGAAGTGGCCTCCCAAATTTCGGCGAGCATCTGCTGAAGGATAAAAAGGGCATTGTCCACATACGGCAGATCCGTTGTTAGAATCACTTCATCCAAGGTGCATCCCGGCAGGTATTCCACCAGAAGGGAGGCGTTTTCCTTGTCTTCATTGTATCCGTATACTTTTGCCACAAGCCCCGGAAACATCTGGTTCCAGCGTTCCAGATTCGCTTTTTCCATGGAAATTTTTTTGCCAGTCCCTTCCTTGAAAATACTGCCGTAAACATCCGGAGAAGTATTTCCGTTTTCCTTCTGCCCCACGCGGCCGATCCGACATCCGGACCGGGTTCCCCAAATGGCCTGAAAATCAATCTCACTGATGGTTTCCTGAAACCCGGAATTGGATAGGGTTGTTTGAAGCGCCTGAAACTGTTCGATCTTAATTTTTTCACCGATAATTGAAAATATGAGGGCTTCGCCGATGTTGAGCAGGGAATCCCCGATGCGCTCGATATAGCGGAATATAAATAATATGGTAATCAGTTCCGGAACCCGGAGCCCTTTCTTGATTTCTTCCATAATCCGGTCAAAATTGACTTTATACATCTGGTCCAATGAATATTCGGCCTTGCATATCACCAGCGCGCCGGTGAGATCCGCCTGGGAAAGCACCGGCAGAACTTTTGAGAGCGCATTCTGGATTTCCGACATCATGGCATCATAGTCATATTTTTTAAGGATTCGGTAGTCTTCAAGATAACTCATCTGCCGGACAATGTTGACGCAGAAGTCCGCGATGCGCTCAAGATTGACGCAAATGGTTTGAATGGAACGAATCCGGTTGATGTCTTTTTTCTTAAGTTCTTTATTGGTGTGGATAATGGAAAAGCACTTGTTTTCAATAATGGTTTTGAGGTTGTCAATGTAATCATCTTTGGTGATGATGCTTTCATAAAGTTTTCTGGACGGCTGGTTGATGAAGCTGACCGTTGAGCGGGTCTGATTTTCAACTTCAATGGCGATAAATTTTAAATTTTCTTCAAGGCCTTCAAACGTAATCATGTTAGGATGTGATTCTGATGGTTTTATCCGGACGCTTAAATTCTATTTTCGGCTCTTTCCAGGATATTTTGATCCCGAGCTGATTTTTGACCCCATCCTTTTTTTTGGCCTTTACGCAAAACCGTACCAAAGAATCCGGATGAAGGATGATTTCATCGTTATCCGATGAAAGCACGATTTTTCCCTTTGAAAACCCGTCTAAAAGCGATTGCAGAAAAGATTGAATGCTGGTGGTATCTTGAAATGAATCAAATTCAAATTTGCGATCGCCGCTCATGGTTCCTCCTTTAACTTTGCATCAGCCGGTTTCTGTATTCGTCAATCACTTTGGCTTTATCTATGTTTGCGCAAATCAGCTGTTTACAGATGGAAAAATCATCCCAGGCCGTTTGAACGCCGATTTCTCGGGATGCTTTGACGGGGTCCTGATGCGCAGGGTCTTTGACTTTTTCCGACATATGGGTATCATCCCCCATGAAAATCAGCAGTTCCCGCTGGCGGGGGCGTCTTTTTTTATTTTTTTCGTTTAAGACCGAAATGAGAAATTCGGTGTATCTCCTGGATTGCGGGTTCCAAACCTCATATCCGTCCACATCATAATCCGCCAGTAGAATGGGCCAGAACTGTTCGGGGTGGGGAATCACAATGCCGGCGTTTAAGGATCTGGCCTCTTCAATAATTTCAGAGGTTTTATAAAAATATTTATTTGAAAAATTTGCTTTGACGATCTGCTTGACCGCTGTGAGGTAGATCTGGGCGCGGTTGATCAGTCGATCTCCGTATACCGGACGGAGTTCGTTGAAGAAATCCCGGATTAGCTTATTTTTAATCGCGTCCTGGGGTATCCTGTGGATGTTTCTGTCCAGCAGAACTTTTATTTTTGAAACATAAATCCGGGCAAATCGCGCCAGAGAAGCGCCCGAACCCGTGTCATTGGCCGCTTTATTGACCCAGTCTTCCTTGGGCGCTGTAATTGTATGAATATATTCAAACAACTGCGAGGATCGGTATTTAAATGTGTGAACCAGCATGGATTTCAAAACATCCGCATTTTGTAAATTTTCATTTTTAAAATGAAGCAGCAGCTGAACCTTTTGATTAAATCCGCTGGAATAACAATCCACTTCCACACCGGAAAACTCATTCCAGGGCATCAACACATTATGCTGGGTCGGGATGATCAGGGATTCGCTGATATTGGGAAACATGGCATTAATGCGCCGGCGGACAACATCCATTGGAACAAACTCCGGATGCCAGTGGATGGCCAGCAGGGATTTTTCGGATGGGAAACAGGACTCCGGCGTTGTAATTCTTTTGACCTGCTCCGGCGTTAATTGAAAACAAGTAATTTTTGAAAAAATTTCTTCATCTGCAGGGGTGATCTCTTCCGGTATATCCTCAGGCGCCCGGATGCCGTTATTATCTTGGGTTTTGATAAGCTTCATATGAATAAAAAGTTAAAGTTGCTTGATTGATCGCACAAAAATCCAGTTACATTCTATACCACCCGAAAAGATATAAAATGTGACGATTTAGTTACAATTTTGTGAAAAAGCGGGTCGAAGGAGATTCCGGAAATTTTTCCCGCCTGCAAAAGCCAGAATGATCGCCGCAAAGACAACGGGTATGTATTGAATGGTGCGGATCAAAATGGCCAAAGCCATTGCATTGTTGGGATCAACGCCATACACTTTAAGTGAAAAAACAAAAGCTGCATCAAACGTACCCAAACTTCCCGGAGCAAAAGGGATTGACAGAGCGATTGTAGAAAGAATGAATACGTTCAACAGGGCGCTGATATTCAAGTTCTGCCCCCCAATCCATTTAATTACAAAGATCGTTTCGAGCAAAAATTGCCCCCATACCAGTATGCTAAGAACAATCACGCGCAGCAGGACTGATATGCTGAGCCCTGTGGACAAGCTGCCGATAAATTCATGCAGCCATTTTGTCTTTATGCATCTGGGCCAATGCTGATCTTTCCTGCGCCGAATAAAGGCTCCAAAAAGCAATCCCCAGACAAGGCTCAAAACCATAAAGCATGCCCAAAAGAAATGTGCCGGCAAAGTGAGCCCGACAGCCATAAGCATCAGGAGAAAAAGCATGTTAAAATCGGAAAATCGCTCCCATAGTATTGCAGTCACAATGCCGGTTGCTGATACCTTTGAATTCTTGGCTATGTATAACCCTTTTGCCCCTTCACCGATTCTTGCAGGCAGAATACTGTTGGCACAATGCCCGATGAAAGAAGCCTTCACGCATACGAATGGCGGAAGTCGATCCGGCTGAAACGCATGCAACCGGAACCCTAAAAAAACAAACGAGAGTAAAAACCAAACACACAGAAGCAGAATTTGATAAAACGGGTAGGTTGAGAAAATGGACATCATCTCATGGATATCCAGGTTGAAGAAAAGAAAGGCTAGACATCCGATCACGATCGATATATGAAGAACCAGGCGCATGGTTTAAGTTAGGAAGCCAGTTTCAGCTGAGAAACATCCGGAGTGTTTTCCTCATGATCGGGATGCATGGAGACGGGATTGTTGAGATACATTTCCCATGTAGTGAGAAACGCGGCTTCAAAAGATCTTTTTTCCATGTATTTCCGGGCGGCTGACTTCATTTGGACAAGGCGGTCCGGATCATGGTATAGCTTCATGACAGCGTCCACAATGGCATCGGGATTTCGCGCGGCAACGATAAAGCCTGTTTTGTCTGGCAGCAGATTTTCCTTGGGACCGCCCTGGTCGGTGACAATGGCTGGTATTCCTGATGCCTGGGCCTCCAACACCACATTCCCGAAGGTGTCGGTGCTGGAAGGGAAAATCAGAAGATCGCTGGACGCATAGGCTTGTGCCAAGTCATCACCCTGAAGATACCCGCTAAACCAAGCCCGGTGACCGGGAAGCGATTTTTGAAGCTCTTCCCGAAAGGGGCCGTCGCCTACAATGATCAGTTGAATGTTCTTGCTTAGGATTTCGATTTGGCGAAAAGCTCGGGCCAGTATATCGAGATTCTTTTCCTTTGAAATCCGACCCACATAGAGTAGTTTCATGTCATCCTGCGGAAGTTTGAATTTTGAATGCCAGAACCCGTTGCGCTTGGCCGGATGAAACCGCATGGTATCGACCCCTCTGGGATACTGTTGCACCTTGGAAGACTGGATGCCCCGCTCAATGAGTTCATCGCCGGTGGCTTTGGATGGGACATAGACCCGGTCCATCTGGTTGTAGAACCAGGCCATGTATTTCCACATGAGTTCTTCCATATCCGAATCGCCGGTCAGTTCCACGGTATATTGGGGGAAAGCCGTGTGGTATGTGCCGTAAATCGGCAGATCCAGTATTTTGGATATGGCAAGGGCCGCAAGCCCCACCGGGCCGGGGGTGGATGCGTGAATATGTGTGAATCCGTTTTCGTAGCAATAATCGAGGATTTTCAGGAATGGCGGGTAATAGAGTTTGATTTCCGGGTATTCCGGAAGCGCGAATGTGCCGATGGGCACAAAATTTACGGCGCCGTCAACGCATGATTCCGGGGCGCACGTCACGATGGAAAAGTTTTTATTATTTTTTTCCGCCATTTTCATCTGGGTCTTCAGTGTCAGGGCTACGCCGTTGGTTTCATTGAGGGTGTCGGTAAAGAGTGCTATTTTCAGTTCTTTTCCTTTGAGATTCCCTTTTGGCGAAAATTCGGCCTGGCAGAGTTCGGCGAATTTCCGGTCTTTGGTAAAAAGCTTGTATGCCATGAAATAAGGAGCCAGGATGGTGTATACGGAGCCGGCCGAACCGATGGTCTGAAAAATATTAAAGAGTTTTGCTTTGGACAGACTATCCAACGTATTGTCAGCAAAGCATTTCATCACTTCTTCCGAAGAGTCATTGACGAATTCAAACCAGTCATGTTCTTTTTCCCATAAATTTTGACCGGCCCCCCGAAGAATTCGAATGAATTTCGGATTGCCGGAGATGATTTCCTGGGCTTTGCGCTGGATAATATCGGTCACGCTGTTTGTTTTAAAATGAAACATGTGCATGTAAGATTTTCGGGTGACAAGATAATCCTGGAGCCTTGCAAAAATTCCTTTTTCAGAATTCTGCACCGTCAATGCCGAATGGATAAACCGGAACATGATATCCTTGCCTGCATACCGGTTCAGATTGAATTTGGAGCTGTAATACTGGTAGGCGATCCCGTAGAGATTGTGCGCCATGGTTTTCGGCGAGGCCGGTCTGCCCTGGACATTGCCCTTGCCGTTGTGTAATCCTTCAAAAAATTCTTTTTTCGTGGTTGCGCCCGGCACACAGGTATACATTCTGGCGATGTTGATTGAAGAATGATCATCCGACCCGCCGGTGAGTCGTTTTTGCCAGGGGGTTTTCCCATAGGGCAAAAAACCGTGTTTATCTGCAAGCAGATCTATGTCTTGTTTGGTGATATTTTTTAAAATAGATTCCAAAACACCGTTCTGATAGGCATCCCGCGAACCGTTTAACTCAAAATTTTCAAACAGCAACAGCATTTTTTCAAAGTATTCAAGGGTGAGCTTATGATTTAAATCAAATAAGGGGTGGGCCACCACATGAAATATGCCCTCGGCATTCAGATATTTGATAAGATCATACACGTTGCGTCGCAGATATGAAATCTCTGCATGCTGGTTTTCCGTAATATCTAATGCCAGAACGTGCAGCTTACACTGGTTTTCAGGAAAATACGCGGTGATTTCCTCGCTGACAAATGTGTCTTCGAGATGGGCGATTTCAAGACTGCTGGACAATGTATTGTGATCCGTGATGGTCACAAGGTCCATTCCCCTTGCTTTTGCGATTGCATAGAGCTTCATGGGGTCGGTAAAGCTTTCCGGGCAGTCCAGTTTTTGTAAAATCCATTGAGAGGGCCGTTTGGATGATTTTGAGTGAACGTGCAAATCCACGTTCAACCCTGATGTTTTCATAATGTCTCCTGTATTTGCATTTTCATTTTTTTTATGTATTCACATATCAGTTGCCGTAGATTAATCATTCGGGTTGTCGGAAGCATGTCAGTTATGCGCTGATTCTGTTAAAGTTGTGTGACAAAATGATGAATCCGTTGATTTTTCATGTTGCTTTATGTAAAGCGATGCGAAAAACATGAAGATATTAATCATTACAGACGCCTGGATGCCTCAAGTCAACGGCGTGGTGCGTACCCTTACATCCACAATTGCCACCCTTGAACAGATCGGGCATACCATCAAGGTCATATCGCCGGACCAGTTTAAGAATGTACCGTGTCCGACCTATCCTGAGATCCGGCTTGCGCTTCCTTTCGGTAAAAAAATTTTCAGGATATTTCAGCAGTTTCACCCGAATGCAGTCCATATCGCCACAGAAGGCCCGTTGGGATTTTACAGCCGCATCCTCCTGAGTTCGAAAAAAATTCCCTACACAACGTCTTTTGCCACCAAGTTCCCGGAATATATTTATGATCGGTTCAAGCTTTCTCCGGATATTACTTATCGCGCATTACGGTGGTTTCACGCTAAATCTCATTGTGTGATGGTGGCGACACAGAGCGTTAAAAAGGAATTGGCTGAAAAAGGATTTGAAAATCTGGCATTCTGGGGGAAGGGGGTCGACAAATGCATTTTTTATCCGCGGGGGAAAGACTTTTTGCAGGATCAGCGACCGATACTTTTATATACGGGCAGAGTGGCGGTTGAAAAAAACATCGAAGCGT